>DATGVG010000085.1:0-32750 GCA_035300625.1 Candidatus Limnocylindrales bacterium | reverse complement strand
CGTCGCGCGCGCTCCAGTCGTTCAGGATGGTGAACCCGGCGACCACCGACCGCCACTCCTCTGCCTTCACGTCGCGCGCCTTCTTCCCGATGACGCACGCGATCTCCAACTCGTAGTCCAGGGCCTCCGTCCACGCCGGCTTCGCGACGGGTGCTCCGTGGCCCACCAAGGCCCCCGGATTCGAGAAGTAGAAGACCGGAAGCTCGTACCACTCCGGAGGCACCGTGAGTCCGCGGCGCGCCCGTGCGTTCTTCACGTGCGTTTCGAACGCGTAGAAATCGCGAATGGAGGGGGGCTGCGCCACCGGCGGGAGAAAGGCGATGTCCCCCGGAGCGAACCGGACCGCCTTCAGGAGGGGCGCGGCGCGCCCCCCGGCGGAGAGGTCGCGGGCGCGCGCCGCCACGTCGCGGGCGGCCGCGAGGCCCCGGTCCCAGTCGGCGAGGAGCGTTTCCATGGTGGCGAGGGGAACCCGGTCGCGGTCGGCGATCTCCACGATGGCCGCGGCGTGGGCCAGATGCAGCACGCCGTCCTCTTCCCACGCGCCGAGCGCCCGGCCGGGAGCGCCGGCCCGGGCGAAGGAGACGAGCCGCATGGATTGAGGGAGGGTCCCTAGAGGTTTCCGCGCAGCGCCTGCTCGCGCTCGATGGCCTCGAAGAGGGCCTTGAAGTTCCCCTTCCCGAAGCCGCGGCTCCCCTTGCGCTGGATCACCTCGTAGAACACCGTGGGACGGTCCTGCACCGGCTTGGAGAAGATCTGGAGCAGGTAGCCTTCGTCGTCTCGGTCCACCAGGATGCCCAGATGGGCCAGCGCCTCGAGATTTTCGTCGATCTTCCCGACCCGGTCGGGGAGCAGGTCGTAGTAGGCGCGGGGCACCTTGAGAAACGCGATCCCCGACTCGTGGAGGCGCGACACCGTGGAGATGATGTCCTCGGTGGCGAGCGCGATGTGCTGCACGCCGGGGCCTTTGTAGTAGTCGAGGTATTCCTCGATCTGCGATTTCCGCTTCCCCTCGGCCGGCTCGTTGATCGGGAATTTCACGCGCCCGCCCCCGCCCGACATGACCTTGGACATGAGCGCCGAGTACTCGGTCGAGATGTCCTTGTCGTCGAAGTGCTGGAACTGGGAAAAGCCCATCACGTCCCGGTAGTAGGCCACGAACCGGTTCATGTCCCCCAGCGGGACGTTGCCGACCATGTGGTCCACGTAGAGGAGCGGGCCCTGGGACGGGCGGTTCCCCGTCGCCTTGTAGCCAGGGAGGAAGGGACCGCGATACTTCGACCGGTCGATGAAAGAATGGATGGTGTCGCCGTAGGTCGCGATCGCGGCGCGCCGAACCGAGCCCTGCTCGTCGGAGATCGTCTTGGGCGCCTGGACGCCGGTCGCGCCGCGCTTGGTGGTCTCGGCGTACGCCCGGTCCACGTCCTCCACCTCCAGGGCGATGTCCTTGACCCCGTCGCCATGGCGGTGCACATGCTCGGCCACGGGGCCCTCGGGCGAGATGGGAGCGGTGAGGACGAAGCGCACCCGCCCCTGCTCCAGCACGTAGCTCGCGCGGTCGCGGACGCCGCTCTCCATGCCGGCATAAGCGCTCGGCGTGAATCCAAAGGCGTGCGTGTAGAAGTAAGAGGCCTGGCGCGCGTTTCCGACCCAGAACTCCACGTGGTCGATGGCCTTTATCTTCAGATAGTCGTCGTCGGGATTGCCGTTGTCTCGTGACATCCAGGAGCTCCTCTCGCCCGGGGTTTCCCCATTCTACCCCCCGCCGGGGGGCGCGCAAACCGGGAAACCTTCCCTTACACGGCCCCTTCCACGGCGTTCTCGGAGCGGGTGCGGGAGAGAAGCTCCGCCACTTCCCGAACCTGCTCGTACCCCACGCGGAGCAGGAAGTCCGGAGCGCGCCCGTAGGACTTGGCGCCGATGACGTAAAAATCGGGCTCGGTCGTCCGGAGGGTTTCCGGGCCGTGGGTCGTCTGCGCCAGGCAATCCCCCGCCGCCTGCGCGGGGTCCGCGGCCCGCGCCGCGAGGAGTGCCGCGGCCAGGGCCATCGGCGCGTCCGTGTCGTAGCACAGGTGGACGCGGAGGTCGCGGTAGAGCCCGGTATCGGGGCGATACCCGACCAGGGCGAGGACCCGATCCACGACGGGCGCCGCTTCCCGGGCGCCGGACTCCCGAAACCGGATCCGCAGCGATCCGTCCGCCAACGGCTCGTAGGCAAGGATCGTTCGGCCCGGCATGGCCTCCAGCCACGTCGCCCGAGCGGCAACCGAGTTGGCGCGGCGCGCGAGGTGGAGGCGCTCGGGCAAGGTGTCGCCGGCGCGCTCGAGGAATGGCGGGCCCTCCCCGATCCGACGCACCCAGGTGACCCGCGCCGGCCCCCCGCCCTCGCTCGTCATCGCGTCGAACTCCGTTAGCGCGGTCGCGGCCGAGTGCCCGCCTCCGATCAGGAGCACGCGCCGGCCGCCGAATCGCGCTCGGGCTTCGGCGCGCGTCGGAAGAAGATGCCGGTCCACGCGCCCTCCCAGCTCGTCCTCTCTCAGGGCCGCCATGCCGCCGGGGCCGGTGGCCAGCGGGCTCGCGACCACCCCGCTCGCGTCCACGACAACGTCGGCCCCGTCGAGGCGGCTCCCTTCGGGCGACTCGACCCGGAGGAGAAACGACCGCCCGTCGCGCCCGATGGCGGCGACCCGGCAGGATTCGTGGATCCGGCCCTGGAGCTCGGGAAGCGACGCGATCGGTCCGAGGTAGCGCGCGGCCAGACCGCCGGCCGTCAGGAGCGCGTCATCGGGGGGGAGTGCCGCGCCCGCGCGGCGGAGGCGCCCGCGGGTCGCCTCGGTGGAATTCATCGCGAACGGCGTGAAGAGGGAGATATCGGCGAAGCGCCGCACGTGCTCGGCCAGGCGTCCGGCCTCGTAGACGCGGACGTCGTAGCCGGCCGCGCCCGCGACCAGCGCCATTTCCAGTCCGACGGGCCCGGCCCCGATGACGGCCAACCGCGTGCCCTTCAACGCGCCCCCGCTGCCGGCGGCAGCATGTCTTTCATCCCAGCCCCAGCTCGTCGAGCCCATCCTCGTCGAAGCCCAGGTAGTGCCCGTATTCGTGGAGGAGCGTGACGCGGATCTCGCGGGCGACCTCGTCGCGGTCGATCCCCGCGCGCTCGAGATTGCGCTGGAACAGGAGCACCACGTCGCCGTACCCCGATGGTCCGCGGAGCTTGTCCCCCACGGGAGTGCCGACGAAAAGTCCCAGCACTTCGGGTGTGATGTGGGGGGCGCGCTCGGCCATCGCGCGGCTTGGCTTGGCCTCGATCAGCACGGGCACCTCGTTCACCGCGGCGCGGATCGCCTCCGGCAGCGAGGCCAGCACCTCGTCCAGGATGAATCGGAAGTCGTCCGCGGTGGTTCGCGGAGGGGGCGGAAACTGGTCCGGGTCCAGGCGCGAAGCCAAGGCGAACAGCAGGTCCGCCTCGTGAAAATCCCCCGCGGCCTCGCGGATCCGGCCCTCGAGCTCGGCACGATCCGGATCGTCCTCCTCGTCCTCGGGAGGGCGTAGCTTCTGGATCGAGCGGAGGGCCTCCTTCGTCCGCCAGAGCAGGTGCAGCGCCTCGATTCTGTCGAGCGCGGCACCCCAGTGCTCGGGATCTTCGCGGAGGACGGTCTCGAATATGGAGAGCGCGCTCTCGAAGTCCCCTCCGTCGAGCGCTTCCTCCCCCTCGCGCATCAGCTCGTCCAGACGCGAGGGCTCGGGCATGGAAACCGCCTATTGCGATCCCGTGGCGGGAACCGAGGACTTCACGGCGCGGTCGAGCAGGACGTCCACTTCCGTGAGAATGGGATCCAGCTCGGCGACCTGCGAGCGGACGGCATCCGCGTCGTTCACCGAGATCCAGCGGGACGCTTCGGTCATGGTGCGGCGGCCCGTGGCGATCTGGATTGCCATGCTTTCCCGGTCCATCACGTTCATGTCGCCGCCCTTGGACTCGATCGCGTCGAACTGGGAGCCGATGGTGGTCATCGAGGTGCCCACCGCCTGGAGGTCCCCGTCCTGCGCGGCCTTGTCCAGGGTCGCCCGGGATTCCGCGAGCGACTGGCGGTACTGGGCAAACTGGGCGCCCGATTTCCCCGCGCCGCTCAGGGTCTCGCAGGAAGTCCCGGCGAGGGCCAGGACCGCCGCGATGCCAAGGAGGGCTACAGGAGGTAGACGATCGTGAATACGCATATCCACACCGCGTCGACGAAGTGCCAGTACCACGAAGCCGCCATCAGCGGGAACTGCTGTTCGTGGGTGACCTGGCCCCGCATCACGGCCCCATAGACTACGTTCAGGAACACGATTCCCATCAGGACGTGCAGACCGTGGAACCCGGTCAGCATGAAGAACGTCGATCCGAAGATGCCGCTCTTGAGGCTGAGCCCCTCGCCGTTCAGGACGCCGTACTCGTAGGCCTGGCCGCAGAGGAAAATGGCCCCGAGGAAAATCGTCAGGAGCAGCGCGGAGACGACCCCCTCGCGGTGCCGCTTCTCCAGCGCCACGTGCGCGAAGTGGCACGTCACCGAGGAGGAGAGCAGGATGCACGTGTTGACCGCGGGAAGGACGATATCGAAGTGCGGCATTCCCGGAGGAGGCCAGCCCGTCGCGTGGACCCGGCTGTAAATGAGCGCGCCGAAGAAGGAGCCGAAAATCGCGGCCTCGGAGCCGATGAAGAGGATCATCGCCGTCTTGAGGCGGGAATTCGCCTCGAGCAGGTCGCTCCCGACGAACCGATCGCGAAGAAGCTCGGCCCACCACCGCCCGGACCCCATGATGGTGATCATGAAGCCGACCAGGAGGATCCCGATCCCTTCCTTGGCGCCGCGTGTCGCCGCGACGAGACCGATCGGGATCAGTCCCACGCCGATGGCTGTGATGATCGGCCAGCGGCTTGGAACCGGCTCGTGGGAATGCTTCTCCATGGCGATCGACATGCGCGCTCCTCCGAAGGCTCTGGGACGGATTCGGCTCGCGAGTATGCCTTCGGCGGGGAGGTCCCGCAACAATTGTTCGATTGGATGCGGCGGAGGGGGGCGCCGCGCCCCGGACTGCTTCAGCGCACGACGACCAGCTTCACCGTCTTCCGGACGTCCGACGCCGCGACCTGGATCCAGTAGACCCCCGCCGCCGCCTGGGCTCCGCCGTCGACGTTGCCGTCCCACTGGAGCATGTGCGTGCCCGCCTCCATCGATCCGGCCTGCAACGCCCGAATCCGCCGTCCGCGCGCGTCATAGACGGCCGCCTGGATCGTCCCCGAGCGCCCCAGGGTGAACGATACCTGCGCCGTTCCCCGGGTCGGCGACGGGTATGGAGCCCTGACCGTGAGTCGCGGCGCGGGGACCAACTCGGAGTCCACCGACGTCGCTCCATGGGTCAGGTCGATGGTCGCCGCGTTCGAGAAGCCGCTCCAATTGCCCGAGGCGTCGGCGGCCCGGAGAATCGCGTAGTACTTGAGCCCGAGCACCAGCCCCGCGACCTTGACCGAATCCTTGGTTCCCGACGCGGACGGAACGCGCCCGGTCATGTTCACCACCGCCGCCGAGCCCCACCACGTCGCGGTGTCTCCGGTCGATATCGCCTTCGAGCTGTAGCGGAGATCGTACTTGGCGGCGCGGCCCGTATAGCCGTCGTCGCCGGTCGCCGTCCAGGTCAGCGTGACGGAGGCTGTGAGGTTCTGGGCCACGGCGCCGGGCACGGTCAGGAGATACGCGGCGCCCATCATGAGGATCGAAACAAACGGCATGAGGATCGAAAAAAACGGCGCAGCTCGGCGTCGTGAAAGGGGCGGCATTATCCCTTCCTGGTTGTGGGTCCGGCTATTGGGGATGTGAAATCGGATCGATCAGGAATAGAGGCAGGAACCATGCCGCGGCCTAGAACACGCGGGAACCATTGAAGCTACGAGCCTCTGGGGAGATTTGGGCGCCGCGAGCGGCGCGTACGTGTACGTGCGCGTGCGCGCACCGTCCCGAGAGGGGACGGCGCGCGCGCTCGAAACTATGGGTGCGTGCGGCTCGTCGCCATGGCGGGGGCCGGCTCGTCCCGCGGCTCGAGGGGAGCGGGCGCCGAGCCCGGCTCGGATCCCGCGGATGCCTCCCCTTCACGCCGCACGGTCACCTTGGTGAAGCGCGCCAGGTACGTGTAGACGACCGGCACCAGAACCAGCGTGAGGAACGTGGAGAAGAGCATCCCGCCCACCACGGCGATCCCCAGCGGCCGGCGCGACTCGGCGCCCGAGCCCAGGCCGATCGCGATCGGAAGAATGCCGAAGATGGTGGCCAGAGATGTCATGAGGATCGGGCGTAGCCGGATCCGCGCGGCCTCCGCGACCGCGTCCGCGATCGAAAGCCCGCGTGCGCGCAGCTGGTTTCCGTATTCGACGATCAAAATCGAGTTCTTGGTCACAAGCCCGATCAGCATGATGAGACCGATCTGCGAGTAGATATTCAGGCTCTGCCGGAAGACGAAGAGCGAGATCAGCGCTCCCGCCACGGCCAGCGGCACCGCGAGCAGGATGGTGAGCGGATGGATGAAGCTCTCGAACTGCGCCGCGAGCACCAGATAGATGAAGACCACGGCGAGCAGGAAGAGGAAGTAGAGGCTGGTGCTCGATTCCCGGAACTCGCGCGACTGCCCCGCCAGCTCGTGCTTCACCCCCGCCGGGAGCTTGTCGGCGGCGATCTTGTCCAGCGCGTCCAGCGCCATCCCCAGCGGGAGACCTGGCGGCAGGTTGGCCGTGAGGGTGGCCGAGCGCACGCGGTTGTAGTGGTTCAACTCCTTGGGGGCGACCGTCTCCTTGACCGTGACGACGTTCGCCATCTGGACCAGGCCGCCCTTCCCGCGCACGTAGATGTCATCGATCACGCCTGGCGTGGAACGATCCTTGGGTGTCACCTGTGCGATCACGTCGTACTGCTTGGTCCCGCGCTTGAAGTCGCTCACTTTCCGGCCGCCCAGCAAGGTCTCGAGCGTCGTCCCGATGTCCGTCACCGACACGCCGAGCTGCGCGGCCCGCTCCCGGTCGATCGACACGTCCAGTTGCGGTTTGTTCAACCGCAAATCGGTATCCAGGTTGAGCAGGTAGCCGAGCTTGGAGGCCTCCCCCATCATGGCTCCCACGCCCTGCGCCAGCTGCTCGTAGGTCTCCGCCTGCAGCACGTACTCGACAGGCGACGAGGAGAACCGCCCGCCCAGGCTGGGCGGGTTGATCACGAAGGCGAGCACCCCCGGGATCGAGATGAGCCGCGGGAAGAGCTCCTGGACCAGCTGCTGCTGCGATTTGTGCCGCTCGCCCCGAGGCTTCAGCCCGAGGAACATGAACCCGTTCGTCACCTGACCGGGCCCGCCGAAGCCGAGGCCGGTCGCGGTGAAGAGGCCCCGCCTCTCGGGGAGCGGGAGGAGGATCGCCTCCACCTGCCTCATGTAGCGGTCCGTGTACTCGAGAGTCGAGCCCTCGGGCGCGATCACGATCCCGAATGCCACGCCGCGGTCCTCGACGGGGACCAGCTCGCGCGGCAAGATCGTGAACAGCCCCGCGATCAAAAGGAGCAGGAGGACGGCGGCGCCCAGCGCGATCCCGCGGTGCGTGAGGAACCACCGGAGCGTCCGCTCGTACCGCGTGTTCATGCCGTCGAAGAAGCGGTCGATGCCGCGGGCGGCCCGCCCCTGGTCGTGCGACGGGCGGAGGATCCGCGAGCAGAGCATGGGCGTGAGGGTCAGGGCCACGAATCCCGAGATCAGGACCGCCACGGCCACGGAGAGGCCGAACTCGCTGAAGAGCCGTCCCACGGTTCCGGTCAGGAACGAGACCGGGACGAACACGGCGACCAGCGTGATGGTGGTCGCCAGCACCGCGAACCCGATCTCATTGGCACCGTCCAGGGCGGCGCGCAGCCGCCCCTTCCCCATCTCCATGTGACGGACGATGTTTTCCAGCACCACGATGGCGTCGTCCACGACCAGTCCGATCGCGAGCACCAGGGCGAGGAGGGTCAGGATGTTGATCGTGAACCCCATGAAGTAGGCGACGGCGAACGTCCCGATGATCGAGATGGGGATGGCGATGCCTGGGATCAGGGTCGCCCGCGCGGTCTTCAGGAAGACCAGGATCACGAGAATGACGAGCAGGATGGCGATGAAGATGGTCTGCGTGACTTCGCGGATCGAGTCCTTGATGAACGAGGAGGAGTCGTACGCCACGTCCAGCTTCATCCCTCCGGGGAGCGCCCGCGACAGCTCGGGGAGCGCCGCGCGGACCGCGTCGGCCACGTCGATCGTGCTGGCCTTAGACTGCTTCACGATCCCCAGCCCCACCGCCGGCTGGCCGTTCCAGCGCACCGCGGTCCGCTCGTCCTCCGCGCCCACTTGAACCTGGGCCACGTCATCCAGGCGCACGCGCTCGGTCCCGTCCTGCTTCACGATGATGGCGCCGAACTCGTCGGAGCTCACCAGGTCGCCGCGCGTCCGCACCGCGAACTCCCGTTCGTTCCCCTCGACGCGCCCCGCCGGGATCTCGGCGTTCTCGCGGCGGATGGCGGCCTCAACGTCCTGAGTGGTGAGCCCGTGGGACGCCATGCGGGCGGGGTCCAGCCAGACGCGCATCGCGTACCGGCGCTCGCCGCCCAGGAAGATGTTCCCCACGCCCGGGAGCCGCTGCAGCCGTTCCTTGAGGATCCGGTCGGCGACGTCGGAGAGCTCGAGGTTCGAGAAGCGCTGACTGGAGAGCGCGAGCCAGACGATTGGCTGCGCGTTCACGTCCACCTTGGCCACGATGGGGTCGTCGGCTTCGGTCGGCAGCTGGCCGCGCACCCGCGACACGCGGTCGCGCACGTCGTTGGTCGCCTCCTCGATGTCCCGGGACAGCTCGAATTCGACGGAAATCGACGAGCCCTGCTCGCGGCTCGACGATTCGATTGTCTTCACGCCCTCGAGCGTGGCGAGCTGCTCCTCGAGGACGTCCGTGATCTCCGTCTCGACGACGTTCGGACTCGCCCCGCGGTAGAACGTCTGGATCGAAACGATCGGCGGATCGATGTCCGGGTATTCGCGCACGGGCAGCCGCGCGAAGGAGATCACTCCGAAGAGGATGATCGCCAGGCTCATCACCGTGGCGAGGACGGGCCGCTGGATGGATACTTCGCTCAGCTTCATGACGGTTCCTTCTTCGCCCCCGACTGGATGGGAATCACCTTGGCGCCCTCGAATAGTTTCTGGTGTCCGGCGCGCACCACGAACTGGCCGGGCGAGAGCCCCTTCACCACTTCCACCACGTCCGCGAGACGCGTGCCCAGCGTGAGCGCGCTGCGGGTGACCGTGCTGTCCTGCTTCACCACGTAGACGAAATTCTGCCCCCCCTCGGAGAAGACGGCTTCGTTCGGCACCGTCACCGCCTCGGGGCGCTGGCTCAAGACCGCGGTCACGTCCACCGACATGCCCGGGCGGAAGCGGCCGCCTGGGTTTCGCACCCGCGCGATGACCTTACTGCTCCGCGTCTGAGGGTCGAGCACCGGGTCGAGGACGTCGATGGCTCCCACCAGCGTGTAGCCGGGGAATGCCGGCGCCGCCAAGTTCACCGCGGCGCCGCGGCGGAGGCGACCCAGGTACCGCTCGGGCACCGAGAAGGTCACCTTGATCTCGCCGATCGACGCGAGGTCGGTGATCGGCGTGCCCGCGCGGAGATAGGCGCCCGGGCTGACCGACTTCGCGCCGGTGACGCCCGCGAAGGGAGCGGTGATCCGCGTCTTCCGGAGGCGGGTATCGGCGAGCGAGAGGTTCGCCTCGGCCACCTTGAGCGCCGCGGCGGCGTCGTCCAGGTCTTGCGGCGCGCCGGCTCCCTGGCTCACGACCGCCTGGACGCGGTCGTGCGACGAGCGCGCCTGATCGCGCTGCGCCTCGGAGCGCTCGACCTCCGCCTTCAACTGCGCGTCGTCGAGCTGGACTAGCAGGGCCCCGGCCCCGACCGGCTGGCCCTCCTGGAACGGCATGCTCTTCACCACGCCGTCGATCTCCGAGACCACCTGGATCGCCTCCCCCGCCTCCACCGACCCGACCGACTCGAACCGGTCGGCGACGGTGCCCTGGACCACGGGCGCGATCTCGACCGGCATGGGCGGCGGCTTGAACCCGCCGGCCTTGGGGCCGCTCTGGCACCCCGTGGCGGCGAGCGCGAGAAGGGCGGCCGCGGCCGCGAGCGCGCGGCGGGCGGCCGCGGCCGTCGGTAGAGTGGCGCGTGCGGTCATCGGGTTCCTTCCTCCTTGTTCGAGACCGGCGGCGCGCCGCCGGAAGTGAGATAGCGGAGCTGCGCCGCGGCCCGTGCCGACCGGACAAAAGCCTCGGAGTATCGCTGCTGCGCGGCGGCGAGGTCGGCCGCGAGGCGTGACAATTCGAACGCGGTCGTCCTCCCGTTGTTGAATTCGATCACGCCGATCCGCACCTGCTCGACCGAAGCCGTGATGCCGCGGCGCGCGGCGTCCAGCCGTTGCGTCGAGTTCTGGAGCTCGCGATGCCGGGCTCGCACGTCGTCGGCCAGCGCGCGTTGCCCCGCGACCAGGAACGCCTGCGCCCGGTCGGCCTCGGCCTGGAGCCGCTCCCGCTCTCCCGCGCCGGCGCGAAATCCGATCGGGATGGTGAGTGAAGCCCCGGCGCTCCAGGTGGCGAACTCCCGCCGGCGCGCCTGGGAAATTGCGTCGCTCAGGTCGCCGCTGATCGCGCTTCGCAGCGTGTCGCCGCCGAAGATCACCTCGCGCGGCGTGCCCGAGAGTCCCGTGCCGCCGATCGTCCCGAACACGTCGAGCGAGGGGTACGCGTTCCACCGTGCGCCCAGGTGACGGGCTCGCGCTGCCGCGACGTCCCGCTCCCGCGCCCTCAGCTCCACGTTGTTCCGGAGCGCGCGGTCCACCAGCTCCTCCTCGGGATCCACCGGGAAATCCCGCGGCGGCTCGTCGATCGGGTGATAGCGCGCGGACGGACCCGAGGGCCGGACTCCGATCTGCGAGGCCAGCCGGTCGGAGCTCTGAGCCAGCGCCTCCTCCCGATCCAGGACCGTCTGCTCCTGCTCGGCCAGGAACGCCTGCGCCGTCGCGACCTGGACCGGACCCACCAGTCCCGCGCGGTTCCGGTACTGCGCCTGGCTGACCAGCGCCGACGCCTGCTTCTGGATCAGGCGCGCCACCGCCAGGTCCCGCTCCGCGGCGTAGAGCTCCCAGTAGAGGCGCTCGACGTCCGCCTGCACCGAGGAGACCGCGTCCTGGTAGCGCGCGTCGGCCGCTTCCATCTCGCGCGTCACGGCGCTTCGCTCGCCCGACGTTCCCGGGCCGAAGCCGCGCAGGAGGGGCTGGCGCAACGAGAGACGCCCTGCCGCGTCGTACTGCGGCTGGAGCAGCGTAAACGGCGCGTTGTTCTCGGTCCGGATCGCGTCGAGCGACGCGGAGAGCTTGGTCCCGAACGGAAGCGTGACGCGCGCGCCGCCGGATGCGGTCGTCTGCCGGAGCTGCGTCCCGCTGAAGACCGAGCTGGAAGGCTGCTCCTGGTCAACGTGATTCACGTCGGCGAAGAGCTCGGGATCGAACGCGCCCCGCTCGCGCCGGACGACGCCGCGCGCGGAGCGAAGCTCCGCGGCTGCCGTCAACACGGTCGTGGAACCCTTGAGGGCGGCCTGGACCGCGTCCGCCAGGGAAAGAGGCGTGCCCTGGATGTCGGCGAGGGCGTTGGCCAGGGCGCTGTCCGGGTTGCTGGCCAGGGTCGGTTGCAAGACAGGCGCCGTGGCGGTTTGGGCGTTGGGGCCCGGCCCCACGGCCGCCACCAGGACGGCGAACGTTGCGAGCGCGGCCCAGGCCGCGCGAACGGCGACGTGCTTCACGCCGGCGGACGCGCGCCGGCGCGGCCGAGGGTTGCCCTCGGCCGGAACTCTGGACTCGATGATCAAGGAATTCCCCCACGGGTGTCCCGCCCCGTTCCAGGCACGGGAAGCGGCAATTCTACGCGTCGGATGCCGGCTCGGGCTACCAGATCGTGTCCCGCTTCTTGGACGTGGACGTCGAGGCGTCCTCCGCGCAGCCGAACGCGCGGTGGAATTCAGGCATGTCCTCCACCGCGCCGTTCGCCCGCCACGGCGCGGGCGAATGCGGATTCGTCAGCACCTGCGTCCGAAGCGCCTCGGGACGGACCTTGCTGCGCCACGACTGGGCGAACGCGATGAAGAAGCGCTGGTCCGGCGTGAAGCCGCCGATCGTCGGGGGCTCGGGCTTCCCCTTCAGCGAGAGCTTCCACGCGTGATAGGCGATCGTGAGGCCGCCGATGTCGGCGATGTTCTCGCCCAGCGTGAGCTGCCCATTCACGTGAAGCGTATCCACGGCCACGTATCCGTTGTACTGCTGCACCACGGCGTCGGCCCGCGCCTTGAAGTGACGGTCGTCCTCGGGCGTCCACCAGCTCTTGAGATTTCCCTGGGCGTCGTACTGGCGCCCCTCGTCGTCGAACCCGTGGGTGATCTCGTGTCCGATGACCGCGCCGATTGCGCCGTAGTTGGAGGCGCCGTCGTCGGAGGGAACGAAGAAGGGCGGCTGGAGAATCCCGGCCGGGAAAACGATCTCGTTCACCTGGGGGTTGTAGTAGGCATTAACGGTCGCCGGAGTCATGCCCCACTCCGTGCGATCCACGGGCTTCCCGATCTGCGCGAGCTTCCGGTGGGTCTCGAATGCCTCGGCGCGGGTGAGATCCTCGGAAGCAGAGGACGCCGGATCGATCTGGAGGGGCCCGTAGTCGCGCCACACGTCGGGGTAACCGATCTTCAGGAGAATCGCCTCCAGCTTCCGCCGGGCCTGGCGCTTCGTCGCGTCGCTCATCCATCCCGCGGCCGCGATCCGCTCGGCCATGGCGGCGCGCAGGTTCGAGACGATCACGAGCATTTGCTTCTTCGACGACGGCGGGAACGTGGCCGCCGCATACGCCTTTCCGACGGCCTCGCCCATGGCGTCGTCCATCGCGGCCGCCGCGCGCTTCCAGCGCGGGAGCGGCGCCTTTTGCCCCGTGAGACGCGAGGTGAACGCGAATTGGGTATCGAAGAAGTCGCGGGAAAGCCAGGAGGCCGACCGGCGCGCCACGTTCAGCCGGAGCCAAGCCTTCCAGGTGTCGAGGGGCTCGCTCTCCAAGAGCGCCGCCATCCGCTTCGTGAACGCGGGCGTCGAGGCGTCCAGCTGGACCTCGGCCCGACCCAGCGCCGGCAGTCCGGCGGCCGTGAAGTACGCTCCCCAGTCGAACTGCGGCGCGAGGGCGCCCAGCTCCTTCACCGTCATCCGATGATAGAGAGTTCTGGGGTCGCGCATCTGCACGCGCGTCAGCGCCGATTCGGCCAGCGCCGTCTCGAGGTGCATCACGGCGTCGGCATCGGCGCGGGCCCGCTCGGGGGGCTGCCCCAGAAGCTCGAGCATGTGCCGCGCGTAATCCACGTAGGCCTGCCGCGTCGCGACGGACGCGGAGTCACTGCGGAAGTAATAGTCGCGCTCGGGAAGGCCCATCCCGGATTGGAAGATCTGCGCGATGTTCTGGCTCGAGTGGTCTGGATCGGGCTCGGGCCAGAGCGTGACCGGGATTCCGATGCCGTTCCGGGTCAGCCGTCCGAACTCCGCGGTGAGCTGCGCCCGGTTCTGGATGGCGTCGACTTCCCGGAGCGCGGGCGCGATCGGGGCCACGCCTTCCCGCTCCGCCCGCGCCGAGTCCATGAGAGCCGCGTAGAGGTGCCCCGCCTTGCGCAGGGAGGGGTCCTTCTCCGTGGCGGCGTTCGCCGCGGCGCGCTCGAGCACCTGGTGGACCACTTCCTGATTCTTGTCGAACACCTCGCGGCCAGTTCCGACCCGGTTGTATTCGGCGGGCATGGAAACCGTGTCCAGCCACGCCCCGTTGGCATAGCGGAACAGGTCGCCGCAGGGAGAGGCCTTGCGGTCCATGTAACCGGCTTGGATGGCTAGGGCGGGAGAGGAAACGGTGAGGATCGCGGACACCGAAAGGGCGAGCCCAACGGCCAATCGGGCGGGAGGACACAGCGGCCGCCTGCTTTTCATGCTCGTGGTCTCCGTGCTGACGTTCGGGGGAACGGTCACGAACCTCTGTTTGCGGTCGAACGAGTGTAAGCCCGATCGAAGCCGCGAGGCCAGCACGGTTGAAGCGATCGCCCCGCCGCTAGGATTCTGCCGGAACGACCTCCAAATCGTGAAGCTCGGTGCCGCGCAGGACCGAGAGTCGCCGGGAGACGCCGGCCGCCTGGCCGGTCAGCCGGGCCTGGAGATCGTCGATGCTCCCGACCGGATCCTCCCCGAAGCCCAGGATGATGTCCCCGTTCTTGGCCCCCGCCCGCTCGGCGGGCCCGCCCGACGAGAGCGACTGGATCAGCACGCCGCTCTCGACCGACAGCCTGAAGAACCGCGTCACTTTGCGCGGAAGGGCGACATTCTGACCGGCGATCCCGATCATGCTCCGCCGCACCCGGCCGAAGCGGATGAGCTGGCTCGCGACCAGCTTTGCCGTATTGCTCGCGATGGCGAAACAGATCCCCTGGGCCGGAAGGATGATGGCCGAGTTCACGCCGACCACCTCGCCCCGCGTCGTGACCAGAGGACCCCCGGAATTCCCCGGGTTCAAGGCCGCGTCGGTCTGGATGACGTTGTCGATCAGGCGCCCGGAGCCCGCCCGGAGCGAGCGCCCCAGAGCGCTCACCACGCCGGAAGTGACCGATGCCTGAAATCCAAAGGGATTGCCGATCGCGACGACCAGCTGGCCGACCAGGATCGACTGGGAGTCGCCGAGCTGGACCGCGGAGAGACTGGGAGCGTGGATCCGGATGACGGCGAGATCGGTATCGGGATCGTCGCCGATCAGCTGGGCGGAGGTCCGCCGTCCCTCCGGGAGGGTGACGGTGATCTCGCTTGCCCCGTGGACGACGTGGCTGTTGGTGAGGATGAAGCCGTCGGGCGTGAAGATGAATCCCGAGCCGGACCCGCCGCGCGGAGCCATGGGACGGCGGGCATCACGGCCCTGCGGCTCCGGAAGGCGGACCTCGATCGAGACGACGGAAGGCCCCACGCGGGAGACGGCGTGAATCACCGCCCGGGAATAGGCGTCGAGAAGCTCCGGATTCGACCGGGGCTCGAATTCCGGCGTGCGCTCGACTTCGAACAGCTCACCGCTTGGGTCCGGTTGTGCCATGGGCCTTTGGATGCGGCGCCAGGGCTGGGGTTTCCACCGAAAGAGCTTCCCCCGGAAGGAGATGGCGCGAAATTGGAGGCGGCCTTGGTTTATCATGGCGCCAATGTCCTTGGCCTCACAATTCTTCCTCGATACCCCGGACGGCCACGGCCGCTTGCACGGCCTGGCCTGGGAGATCGACCAACCGCGCGGGCGGATCTACATCATCCACGGTCTCGGCGACCACGCAGCCCGCTACCGGCATGTGGCGGAGGCGCTGGCCCTTCACGGATTCGCGGTGGAGGCGCTGGACCTCCCCGGCCACGGAGAGTCGACCGGGATGCGCGGCCACGTGCGGAGGTGGGACGAGTACCGGGCGGCGATCGAGATCTGGATGAAGCGTTCGGAATCGCTTCCGGGCGCCGAGACGCGAGTGATCCTGGGCCAGAGCATGGGGGCCCTCATCGCGCTCGACTGGGCGCTGTGCCACCCGCGCGATCTTCGCGCCCTGATCCTGGCCGGCGTCCCGTTCGAAGTGGTCCTGCGCCCCTCGATGCTGAAGGTCAAGGCCGCCCAGCTCGCCGCCAAGATCTGGCCCAAATTCTCGCAGGGGAACACCATCCTCCCGTCCATGCTCTCCCGCGACCCCGAGGTCATCCGAGCACACTCGATGGACCCGCTGGTGCACTACCAGATCACCGCCCGCCTCTTCTTCGAGTTCCAACGCATCCGCATGGAATTGATCCGCCGCGCCCCCGAGCTCGCGGTGGACACGCTGATCATTCATGGCGGCGCGGATCCGATCTCGAGCGTGGTTGGCGCGCAGCGCTGGGCGGCGCGGGCGCCGAAGGATCGGGTGACGGCGCGCTTTTATCCTGGGCTGTTGCATGAAGTTTTGAATGAGTTGGAGAAGAAGGATGTCTTGCGGGATGTGATGGAGTGGTTGGATCGGGTTTTGGCGCCTGACGTGGATCGCACGCGTCTGGCGTCGCCTTGATCACCCGGGCGCTACGCGTTTTTGGCGAGCGGGGAGGCAACGCTCCGGGGGCTGTTCTCGGAACTGCTCTACACGGCAGAGCAGTTCCTGCGAAGGCCCCCTACGCGTTCCTCCCCGCTCGTCCATAAAGACAGAGCCAGGTGTCCACCCACCCCCTACCTTTTTGGTTTTGAGATATCAGCGTCTTTGACCCGGCGCTGATTCAATCAACACAAACCAGTAGGTGGTGGTGGTGAATGTGTGTGTAGTTGGACGCGCGGGGAGGAACGCGTAGGGGGCCTTCGCAGGAACCGGTCCGCGCAGCGGAGCGGTTCCGAGAACAGCCCCCGGAGCGTTGCCTCCCCGCGCGCCAAAAACGCGTAGCGCCCGGCTGCTCATGCAGTCACCGCAACAGCATCTTTACCGCAGCATCCCACTCCGCGATCCGTGCCCTGCGCACCCCCGGTGCCATGTCCGGCCGGAACACGCGCTCCCCCTCCTTCGCGACAGGCACGTCCTCACGCCGCTCCCAGATCCCCGCGCCGATCCCCGCGAGCAGTGCCGCGCCCAGGGCGGTGCTCTCGAGCATAGCGGGACGCACGATCGGGATCCCGAGCAGGTCCGCCTGGAGCTGGAGGAGGAGGTCGTTGGCCGCGGCACCTCCGTCCACGCGAAGCTGCCGCACGCGGGCGCGGGCGTCCTTCTCCATCGCCGCCACCACGTCGCGCGTCTGGAACGCGATCGATTCGAGCGCCGCGCGCGCGAGGTGGGCTCGCGTCGTCCCGCGCGTGAGGCCGCTCCATAGGCCTCGCGCGTCGGGGCGCCAGTAGGGAGCGCCGAGCCCGGCGAACGCGGGGACGAGCACGGTGCCGCCCGCGTCGGGGACCGATCGCGCGAGAGCTGCCACCTCGCCCGCGCTCTGGATCACGCCCAGGCCGTCGCGCAGCCACTGCACCGCCGCGCCGCCCACGAAGACGCTCCCCTCGAGCGCGTACGCCGGCTCCCCGCGGGGACCGCAGGCGACCGTGCTGATCAGCCCGGAGCGCGAGAGGAGGAGGCGACTCCCGGTGTGCAGCATGAGGAAGCATCCGGTGCCGTAGGTGTTCTTGATGCCGCCGCGCGCCACGCACCCCTGCCCGAAGAGCGCGGCCTGCTGATCCCCGGCGATGCCGCGGATCGGGATGCCGTCGGGGAGGCCGGGCACGCCCCGCGTCGCGCCGAACTCCCCCGCCGAACGGCGGACCTCGGGGAGGATCGTCTCCGGCACGCCGAACGTCGCGGCCAGGGCGGGATCCCAGCGGCCGCGGCGAATGTCGTAGAGGAGGGTGCGGCTGGCGTTCGTCGGGTCGGTCGCATGGACTGCGCCGCCCGTGAGTAGCCACACCAGCCACGAATCCACCGTGCCGAAGGCGATCTCGCCGCGGGCGGCGCGCGCGCGGAGTCCCTTCACGTTCCGGAGCATCCACTCCACCTTGGTCGCGGAGAAGTAGGGATCGAGGCGGAGACCGGTCTTCCGGCGGACCGCCCCCTCGATCCCCTTCCGTCGCAGCGCGGCGCAGCGCTCCGCGGTGCGGCGGTCCTGCCACACGATCGCCGGCGCGACCGGACGAGAGCTCGACCGCTCCCAGAGGATCGTGGTTTCCCGCTGGTTGGTGATGCCGATCGCGTCGATGGCGGCGGCCCGCGCCGCTCCGGGCGCACCGTCCGCGTGGCTCGCTGCGCCGCCCGCCTGCGCTTCGATCCCCGCGGCGCGCAGCGCCTCCTCGATGGCGCGGAGCGTGGTCTCCCAGATCTCCTCGCCCCAGTGCTCCACCCAGCCGGGCTTCGGGAAATGCTGGGGCAGCTCCGCGTAGCCGCGCCCGAGGATGTGGGCGCGCTCGTCCAGGAGCAAGACAGTGGTCCCCGTGGTGCCCTGGTCGATCGCCAGGATTCTCTTCATGCCCGCCCTCGCTGGCCGGCCGGGGCTGCGGTCGAGGGATCCACCGCCGCCTCGATCGCGCGGTCCTCCCGGTCGAGAATCGCGTGGAGCCGCTCCACCTCCGCGGCGCGGGTCCGCTCCGACCATCCCAGCACCGGGGCCGCCCACATGGCGCACGGGAGCGCGGCCTCGCGTAGCGCGCGCGCGTCCAGCCAGAGGCGCGTCCGGCGGAGGAGGATGTCGTCGAGGCACCGCGCCTTCTCCACGCGCGCCGCGTGGGCGACCTCCGCCTCGGTGATCGCGAAGCCCCCCGTCAGCTCCGTCCTTCGGGGGAAATCTGCCCGCAATTTCTCGAGCGACTCGGCACGCCGGGACTGGAGCGGGAGCGTGGCGGTGACGCAGGCCCCCGCCGCGCGCCCGAGTGCGCGCACCACCTGGTCCACGACGCGCTCGGCTAGAGCGCGGTGGGTCGTGTACTTCCCTCCCACGACACTCCACATCCCTCCCTCGGCCAGCACGCGGTGCTCGCGGCTGTTCTCCCAGGCGCGCTCGGCGTGGCCGCGCGCCAGGGGCCGGATTCCGGCGAAGGCGCGCACCGGGCGCGCCCCTGTGAAGGAGCCCGGTAGCGCCCCGACCGATTCCTCGAGGAGATACCGCACGTCTTCGGGCCGAGGCTCCGCCGCGGCGGGATCGGCCGGGTCGTCGTCGTCGGTGGTGCCGACGAGCGTGTGGCTTCCCCACGGGACGATGAAATAGACGCGGCCGTCGCGGCGCGCCGTCAGGAGCAGCGCGCATCCCGAGGCCACGACCGGGAGCACGATGTGCGTTCCCCGCGTTCGGCGGACGCTGGGCGCGGGGTGCCCGAAGGCCAGGCCGCGCACCTCGTCCACCCACGGCCCCGCCGTGTTCACGATGACCCGCGCCTCGGCCTCTCCGTCCACGCCGGCAATGCGGTCGCGGAAGTGGGCGCGCCACGCGCGTCCGTCGACGGTGCGCGCCAGCGCCACCACTTCGGTGTGGGTGCGGATCGCGGCGCCCGCGCGCTCCGCGTCCAACGCGATGGCCACGCACAAGGGCGCGTCGTCCATCTGCGCGTCGGCGAAGAGCGAGGCACCGCGCAGTCCCTCGCGATCCAGGCCGGGAGCAAGACGGAGCGCCTCTTCGGCGCCGACGGCGCGCCTCTCCGACGCGCCGGGAGCGGCGGCAGCGGCGCTTCCCGCCAGAAACCGGTAAAGCCACAGCCCCAGCTCGACCCACCGGCGCGGCCGCCCGCGCCCGGCGAGGTGAGGCATGAGGAACGGAAGCGGGCGGACGAATTCGGGAGCGGTGCGCATCAATATTGCGCGCTCGCGGAGGGCTTCGCGCACCAGGCGGAGCTGCCCGGTCTCCAGATAGCGGAGTCCGCCGTGAATCAGCTTCGACGTGCGGCTACTGGTCGCGGAGGCCAGGTCTCCCTTCTCCACCAAGAGCACGTCGAGGCCGCGGTGCGACGCGTCCCGCGCCACCGCGGCGCCGTGGATCCCTCCACCGATGACGAGGATATCGTGCAACCGTCCCCCCTCCCCGCGTCCGTGCGCAGCCCGCGCGAGTCTAGTGGAGCGCCCGGGTCGCCGCCAGACCGATCCGTGATACCCTGGCCGCCGCATCGACACGGAGGACGGAATGACGCCACTGAAGGGACGCCTCGCGCTGGTGACCGGAGCGACCAGCGGCTTCGGGCTCGCGATCGCCCGGCGCTTCGCCGCGGAAGGGGCGCGCGTTGTCGTGACCGGCCGCCGCGAGGATCGCCTGCGCTCGATCGCGCGCGAGCTCTCCGCGAAGCACGGGGTGCCCGTGACGCCGCTGGTCTTCGACGTGCGCGACCGCGCGGCGGTCGAAGCCGCGCTTCTGGGCCAGCGCGACCTCCTCACCTCGCTCGACGTGGTGGTCAACAACGCCGGTCTGGCCGCGGGGCTCGACCCCGTGCAATCAGCCGATCCCGACGATTGGGACCGGATGATCGACACGAACGTGAAGGGGCTCCTCTGGGTGACCCGGGCGGTGCTTCCCGGCATGATCGAGCGCCGGCGCGGGGACGTGGTGAACATTGGCTCGGTGGCCGGCCACCAGGCGTACGGCGGAGGCTCGGTCTACGCGGCGACCAAGTTCGCGGTGCGGGCGATCAGCGAGGCGCTTCGCTACGACGTGCTTGGCACGGGCGTGCGGGTCACGAACGTGGCGCCCGGCCTGGCCGAGACCGAGTTCAGTCTTGTCCGCTTCAAGGGCGACGAGGCGCGCGCCCAGTCGGTCTACCGCGGCGTGCGCGCGCTGACCGGGGACGACGTGGCGGATGCGGTGGCCTGGGCTGTCACGCGCCCCCCGCACGTTAATGTGCAGGAGATCCTCCTCATGCCGACCGACCAGGCCTCCGTCTACGCGCTCCACCGCCGCGAGCCCGCGGAACCGGCGCGCTGAGAATCCTCGCGAGCGCCTCCACCAGCCGCCACACCTCCGCGTAGCTGGTCGTGAGCGCCGGCGTCGCGGCGCGGATGACGTCCGGCGGCCGGAAATCGGTCACGATCCCTTCCGCGGCCAGCGCCTCCTGGATCTCCGCGGCCCGCGCCGGGTGCTCGATCGCCACGTGGGCGCCCCGTAGGGCCGCGTCGCGGGGCGACCCGACGCGGAGCCCGGTCCGCTCCTCGGGGCAATGGGCGTCGAGGCATTCGATCAGAAACGACGTGAGCGCGATTCCCTTCGCGTGGATCCGCTCGAGGCCGGCCTTCTCGACCAGATCGAGGGCTCCCCACAACGCCGCCGCGGCGAGCACCGGAATGGTCCCGATCTGCCACCCGCTCGCTCCGGACGCGGGCACGTGCTCGGCGCGCATCGCGAAGCGGTCCGCGAGCGACTGCCCCCACCACCCGGGGAGACCCGGCCGGCGGCCGTGATGGCGGCGCGATACGTATAAACCCGCCACCGAGCCCGGGCCCGCGCCGAGATACTTGTAGTTGCCCCACACCGCGGCGTCCGCGCCCGACCCCTCCAGGTCGACCGGAACGGCGCCGATCGCGTGGCTCAAATCCCAGATGACGAGCGCGCCGCGCCCGTGCGCCGCCCGGGTCAGACGTTTCATGTCCAGGCGCTGGGCGCTCCGGTACAAAACGGCGGACAGGGTGACCAGCGCCACGTCGTCCCCGATGGCCGCTTCGACGTCCGCCTCCTCGAGGGTCCGGCCGTCCCGCGACCGGACCACGCGCAGATGCGTCCCTGGATCCAGGCCGCGCTGCTCGATCTGGCCGCGAACCGCGTGGAGGTCGGACGGGAAATTGAGCTCGTCCGCCACGATCACCGAGCGCCGCCCTTCGGGGCGGTAGAAGCTCGCGAGGAGCTGGTGCAGGTTCACCGTCGTGGAGCCCGTCGCGACGACCTCGTCGCCCCGCGCTCCGACCAGCGGTGCCAGACGGGCGCCCAGGCGCTCGCCCCAGTCGATCCACGGGGAATCGCCCTCGAACCACCCGCGCACGCCCTGCAGTCTCCAGCTCCGGAGCGCATCCTGGACCGCCGCCTCGCTCTCGCGCGACAAAAGCCCGAGAGAATTGCCGTCGAGATAGGCCCGGCCCCGAGGACGGTAAAAGCGGCGGCGAATCGGCGCGAGCGGATCCTTGCGATCGAGCGCGAGAGCGCGGGCGAGTTCCGGGGAATGCGTCGGCACGGCTGACCAGTGTACAATTTCGGGATGCGATTGCCATTCGTGAGGCTGAGCGGCGCTCTCGCCCTCCTCGCTGGCGGGGCCCTCGTTGCCGGCGCGACCCTCCTCACCGGCGCGGCCGTCGCCGCCGGGGACACGGGAGCGGACCGGCTCGCCGCGCAAGAGCTGGGCAAGGGATCGCCCGCGATCGTCCTCATCCACTCGATCGGCGGGGACCGCTCGGACTGGGCGCGGGTAGCGCCGATCCTCGCGTCGCGTCACCGGGTGATCCTGGTGGACCTCCCCGGCCACGGCCAGAGTCCGCCTCCGGTGGCGGAGCCCACGGTCGCGGGGGCGGCCGCGGCCGTGGCCCGCACGCTCGCCGAGCGCCGCGTGGAACACGCCATCCTCGTGGGGCACTCCTACGGCGCGCTCGTCGCGCTCCAGGCGGCGCTGGACCAGCCGAAGCGCGTCGCCGCCGTCGTGGTGGTCGACGCTTCCAGCTTCTCGCCCGCCGACTCGGCGCGGGTCGCCGCCGCGACGCAGATCCTGCGCGAGCGCTACACGGTCTTTTTGAGCGCCGTCTATTCCACGATGTCGCGCGACGAGGCCCGGGGAGAGAGCCTGATGGTCCGGGCCATGCGCGTGCCCCAGCCGGTCTTGACCGGATACTTCCTCGACGCCTGGCGCGAAGATCTACGACCCCGTCTCCGCGCGTTGAAGACCCCGGTGCACGTGATCGCCACGGAAGGAATGTGGCCCGCGGGAGAGTCGTGGAGCAGCGCCCGAATCCGGCTGGGCTACGAGACGGCGGGGACGGCGCAGGGCTATCGCGTGGCCGACTCGGGACACGCGGTCGCCGCGGATCAGCCCGATTCGCTGGCCGCGATCATCGAGTCGATCGCTTCGGCGCGCCGCTAACGCGCGACCGGCCGGGCCCCGCGCCCACCGCCGCGCCCCTAACGCCGGCGGAGCACGTGATACAGGTTGCCGTGCTCCCCCATCCGATAGTCCTCCAGCGGAAACTCCTCGAACCGGTCCCAGTAGACCGCGGCAAGCTCGAAAGGGCTGGCGTGGATCAGGCGGTTCACGTCCTCGTGCGTCCAGTAGCGAAGGACGTGATCCTCGTCGAAAACGAGCCGCTCCTTCCCCCGGCGCGCGGTGATGCGGCAGTGCTGGTAGGAGCGCCTCGCCGCGGCGTCCTCGCGCACCACCTCCCAGAGGAGCGTCGTCGACACGTCGCCGCTCCGGTTCCCCCACGGGCCGAACCGCGCGAGGTCCGGGGGCTCGCCGCCGTACGAGAGCTGGACCACGTAGATCCCTCCCGGACGAACAGCGTCGCCCATGCGATCCAGGTGCGACGAGAAGGCGGCGTCCTCGAGCAGGTATCCGATGGAATTGACGAGATTGAGCGCCGCGTCGAACGTTCCGGGCGGAGCGAACGCGGACATCTCCCCTTCCCACACCTCGCCGCCGAACGCCTCGAGCCGCTTCCTCGCGTACGCCGTCATGGCGGGATTTAAGTCATAGCCCGCGACGTGGTAGCCGCGCCCGGCCAGCGCCAAGAGGAGGCGGCCCGTCCCGCAGCATGGCTCGAGGATTCGCCGCACGGAGCCCGCGTGGCGGGCGAAGATCTCGTCCAGAAAATCGAGCTCCCGGTCCAGCTTCCACCCCGTAGCGACGTCGTAGATGTCGGGGCTTCCATAGGCGAGCGAGTTGCCGGGCCCGGCGCCCGGGGGCGGTGAGGCGGAAAAAGCCAACGGGGCGGCCGTCTTCGGGCGCCGCCCCGCTGCGCGTGTCACGTGGAGTGGTTCGCTCGGCCGGTTACGCCTTGCGGACGTTCGCCGCCTGCAGACCTTTCGGTCCACGGACGATGTCGAACTCCAGCCGCTCGCCCTCGGCGAGCGTCTTGAAGCCCTCGCCTGCAATCGCCGAGTAGTGAACGAAGACGTCCTCGCCACCCTCCTGCTGAATGAACCCAAAACCCTTCGCTTCGTTGAACCACTTCACGGTTCCAGTTGCCACGGACAAAACTCCTCCTACTAATCGGGACCAACGGTCCCGTTCCACACCGCCTCACGGCGGCCTGCCCGGCCACGTTGGTCGGGCTTCCGGCCTCCCACCCGTTACAGGCGTTCGCCGGACACAAAAAAACCGCAGGTCGTATTCTCCTGCGGCGTGAAATCACGTTCGGTGTTTCGGACAACCGACAGGCAACACGAATAGCATCGGGCAAATGGAGCGATTCGTAAAGGACAAAGTTTCGTGCGGCCTATTCGTTCCGGTCGGAACAGGTTACGCTGGGCCGCGAAATGACCCTACCGATCGACCACGATCCCGCCGCCAAGCTGTTGGACCTCCCCGTGCGGGATCTCAAGCTGACCATCGTCGGATCTCCGATCGAGAGGCTCACCAAGCGTCTCCTGCGCGAGCTCCGCGCGATGGGTCTGAAGCGGTTCGCGCCCGAGTTCTATCTCACCGACGAGTGGGGCTGCCCCTCGGGCGAGGCGGTCATCGGAATTCCCTTCTATCTCGCCGACCGTGCGCTCATGCGATTCGAGCGGCGAATGAACGACCTCGAGAGCCCGCGCGAGATCATGATGTACCTGCGACACGAAGCGGGCCACGCGTTCAACTACGCGTATCGACTCTACCAGTCGCCGGAATGGCGTGATAGGTTCGGGCCGTTCCGCCGCCGCTACAAAGACGATTACCGGCCGGTCCCGTTCAGCCGGTCCTTCGTCCGGCATCTGCCGGGATGGTACGCGCAGAAGCACCCGGATGAGGATTTCGCCGAAACCTTCGCGGTCTGGCTGTCGCAGTCGCCCGGATGGCGCAAGCGGTACGAGGGCTGGCCCGCGCTGGCGAAGCTGGAGTACGTCGAGCGCGTGACGCGCGAGGTGGCGGACGTGGAGCCCGTCGCGAAGAAGGGGCGGCCCGACATCACCGCGGAGGAGATGGAGGACACCGTCCGGAAGATCTTCGAGGAGACCGCGGCGCGGAACCGCGCGGCCCTCGACTTGAAGCCGGCCGACGAGCTGGCCGACATCTTCCTGAAGCGGGACCCGAAACGAAAGAACGCGCGCGCGGCCTGGCAGATCGTGGCCGAACACCGGCTGCCGCTGACGGACGCGATCGCCTACTGGACGGGCGTCCGGCGTCCCGTGATCCGGAGCATGGTGGACGCGACGATCGAGGCGCTCCAGGCGGCCGAGTTCCAGGGGATTCGCGGCCGCGAGGCGGAATACCTCGTGCGGCTCACCGCGTACGGCACGGCGCTCGCGTTCAGCTATTTCTCGCGCGGCAAGTTCCACAATCTGTAGAAAGGAGCGCATGACCGAAACGCCCCTTCGGATCGCGATTCTCTACGACGAGTGGCACGAGGAGCGCGAGCCCGAGCCCGAGGCGCCGGCCGAGCCCATCCCGCCCGCGAAGAAGAAGAGAACCCGAAAGCCCGAGAAGCTGGACCGCGAGGAGATCTTCGCGGCGCTCAAGCGGCGCGGCCATTTTCCCAAGTATCATTGCCTCGACGGGCGGTCGCGATCGCTCAAGGCGCTCGCCGGCGTCGACGTCGACCTGATCTACAACCTGACCGAATCCTACGCGGGCGACGACACGCAGGACATCGCGATCGCGGCCTTCCTCGATCTGCTGGGGCGCGCCTACACCGGCTCGGGTCCCGCCGGGCTCCACCTGGCGCAGGACAAGACGGTGGCGAAGCGGCTCTTCTCCTTCCACGGAATCCGGACGCCCAACTTCGCCGCGGTCTATCAGGGGCGCCTCGACTGGGCACACGACATCCACTTCCCCGTCATCGTCAAGCCGAAGCGGGAGGACGGATCGATCGGCATCGAGTTCAACGCGGTCGTGGGCTCGATCAAGGAGCTGATGGAGCGCATCGACCAGCTCCACGCCGACCTGGACTCGCCGGTCCTGATCGAGGAGTACATCGAGGGGCGCGAGCTATACGTGGGAGTGCTGGGGAACGATCCGCCGCAGGCGCTTCCCATCGTGGAGCTGGACCTCTCGGATCTGCCCGAGGGCACGCCCAGGATCGCGGGAACCGAGGTGAAGTGGGAGCGCGGCACGGCGGCCTACAGGAAAACCAAGCTCCGGCTTCCGGAGGACATCCCCGAGGAGCTGGTGGCCGAGATCCAGGACACCGCCATCAAGGCCTGCCGCGCCCTCGAGGTGCGCGACTACGCCCGCGTCGACCTCCGGCTGAAGCCCGACGGCACCTGGTACACGCTGGAGGTGAATCCCAACCCCTGGCTCCACTCCTCCGCCGAGTTCGTGCTGGCCGCCAAGCAGTCGGGGCGCGACCACGC
The DNA here is from genome assembly GCA_035300625.1 of Candidatus Limnocylindrales bacterium. Classification (GTDB taxonomy): domain Bacteria; phylum Eisenbacteria; class RBG-16-71-46; order SZUA-252; family SZUA-252; genus DASQJL01. Next base: position 6,657 of record DATGVG010000085.1, on the reverse strand, counting down.
CGGGCTCATCGAGGAGATCGCGATGATGGCCCTGGAGCGGCACCGGCGCCGAGCGCATCGATCACATTGAGCGTGATCCGCTCCGCGTCGGGATGCCGCCGCGCGGGACGGAGCCACGGCGCGCCCCAGTCGTCCAGCCCCCACGCCCACTGCACCGTCCCCGCCGCGAAGACCACAGCCCCCGAAGGCGCCGCGTAGGCCACGGCGTCCGATCGCTCGACGCTCCCGTCGGGAAACCGGATCGGCGAGCGGGCGACGACCTGGAGCCGGGGAGGCGACCAGCGTCCGTAGAGCGAGTCCCCCTGGAAGGTCCGATCCGATTCGTAGCCGACCAGACCCGGAAGGGAGGGTGTCGCGCCGCGCGCGATCCCCGTGCCGCGGTAGACCCACGACCGCCTCGCCTCGGGTGCGGGGGTGAAGTCGCCCTCCACGTCCGCCTCGCCCCGGGCCGTCATCACGCCGAGCAGCGCGACCTCGGGGCGGCGCGGGTGGAGGTTCCGGAACCGGACGGTGAGATCCCGGTCGGCGCGGGTGTCGTACAAGGGATCGCGCGCCGGCTCCTTGGCGCAGAAGAGCACGCGGTCGGGCGCCCCCGACGGGGAGGGCTCGTAGCGCACCTGCCAGTAGCCGGCGTTCGCCCCGAAGAGCGCGAGACCCGTGCCGCGATCCCGCGCCTGCTCCAGCCGGTCGCGCATCGCGCGCGACCAGTACTCGGAGTGGCCGGCGATCAGGACTCCGCGCCGCCCCTGGAGCAGCCTCGGGTGGGAGTGCAGGTCGACGTCGGCCGCGTAGGCAACATCGACTCCCTCGCGCTCGAGCCACCGGATCATCGGATACTCCCAGCCCGCCTTCCGGGCGGTGTGAGGCGTCGTCAAGAGCTCGCCCGCGCCCAGCCCGGCCCAGGCGCCCGGGCCGGAAGCGTAGGGCCGGTCGTAGGAGACCCGGGTCGCCCGCGCTCCCCCGGCGCTGTTGAAGTCGTAGAGGCTCGTTCCTCCCCAGGCGTTGTAGGCCTGCCAGGTGTTCGTATTGACGAGGAGTAGATACGGAGCGCGGCTGCCGCGGACGACGAAGGGCACGAATGCCTGCCGTCCAGTGTCCGAGGCGGTCAGGCGAGCGAGATAAACCCCGCTGGGCCAACCGGTGCCGATCCGAAATCGAACGGACTCCGGCCAGCGGCAGGCGACCAGGCCGTCCCCAGCCCGAGGCCGGGGAGTTTCCCGTAACCCGCCGGACGAGTTCCGCACGTCCGCCATTCGCCGGGCCCCGGATCCCGCGTACCAACCTAATCGGTAGATGCGAGTATCAAACCAGCGGGACGGCGTGCTGACGTGCAGGATCAGCGATTCCCCAGGGGCGACGCTCGCTCGCGAAGCATATCCCTCGATCTCACGACCCACGGCGGGCTTGGAGAGCTGCCATTCCGGATCGCCGGGGAGGCGATTCTCGGCTGCCGTGAACCCGGCCGCCCAGGCGGCGGGCGAGAACAAGACTGCCCCGAGAAGCGCGGGCCCCCCGACCCTTGACACCGCCGAGAGGATTCGGGAACATCGGCCAGATCGACTCCGTAACATCCAGGTCACACGCACGGAAATCCCCCACACCTCAAAGGAGAAACGGGATGAACGTATCGTCGCACTGTCCCCCGGTCGAGCGGAGACGCTCCCGATCGGGAGCGCGTTTGTGGATGATGGCTCTGGCGCTGGCCGCGATGGGGGCGTCGGCTCCCGCCGCCCGCGCGGGGGTGAAGCCGCCCCAGATCAAGCTGGACTACGAGAAGTACACGCTCCCGAACGGGCTCGAGGTCATTCTTCGCGAAGACCATCGCCTGCCGATCGTGGCGGTCAATACCTGGTATCACGTCGGCCCGGCCAACGAGACGGCCGGACGGACCGGATTCGCCCACCTCTTCGAACACATGATGTTCCAGTCCTCGGGCCACGTGGGTGAGGACCAGTTCTGGAAGTATATGGAAGGCGCGGGCGCCTCGTTCATCAATGGGACCACCGATTTCGACCGCACCAATTACATGGAAGACGTTCCCTCGAACCAGCTGGAGATGGCGCTGTGGCTGGAGAGCGATCGGATGGGGTATCTGCAAGATCGTCTCACGGCCGCCTCGCTCGCGAACCAGCAGGACGTGGTGCGGAACGAGCGGCGCCAGAGCATCGAGAACGCCCCCTACCAGATCGTCGAAGAGCAGATGTGGCACATGATCTTTCCGCAGAACCATCCGTACTACCCCTGGGTGATCGGCTCGCACGAGGATATCCAGGCCGCCAAGATCGACGACGTGCGCGACTTCTTCAAGCGCTACTACACGCCGAACAACGCGAGCCTCGTGATCGTGGGCGACATCGACAAGGTGAAGACGAAGGCCCTGGTCGAAAAGTACTACGGCACGATCCCGCGCGGTCCCAGTGTGCCGGCAATCACGGCCACGACGCCGCCGCTGACCTCCGAGAAGCGGGCGGTGGTCACGGACAAGGTCGAGCTGCCGCGCGTCTACTTTTCGTGGCTCACGTCTCCCATCTACAAGCCGGGTGACGCGGATGCCGTGGTCGCGGCCGACATCTTAGGCGGCGGCAAGGCGAGCCGGCTGTTCAAGTCGCTCGTCTACGAGAAGCAGATCGCCCAGGACGTGTCGGCGTCCCAGCAGTCGCTCCAGCTCGGGTCGGTCTTCACCGTGACTATCACCGTGAAGCCGGGCCACACGCCCGAGGAGGTGGAGAAGGCGGCGCAGGAGGAGTTGACGCGCTTCGAGGCGGAGGGCCCCAGCGCGGGCGAGGTCGAAGCCTCGCAGAACTCCATCTACTCCGGCATCGTGACCAGCCTGGAGAACTTCGGCGGGTTCGGCGGCGTGGCCGACCGGCTCAACATGTACAACCAGCATCTGAAGAACCCCGGCTACTTGAACCAGGACCTGGCGCGGTTCGCGTCGGTCACGCCGGCGACGGTCAAGAAGTTCGCCCAGGGGCAGCTCAGGAACGACGCGCGCGTCGTGGTCTACGCCGTGCCGGGCGAGAAGAAGCTGCCGCCCAATCCGCCGGCGCCGCCGAAGCCGGAAGGCACCGAGACCAAGGCCGAGTCGGCCGAGCCGTGGCGGAACACGGTCCCGACCGCCGGACCCGTCTCTCGCGCCGCCCTGCCGACGCCGAAGCGGTTCACCCTTCCGAACGGGCTCCAGGTCTACCTGGTCGAGGCCCACAACCTGCCGGTGGTGGCCACGAATCTGGTCTTCCGCTCGGGCTCCGCGGCCGATCCCAAGACCTCGCCGGGACTGGCGGGCTTCACCGCTTCCATGCTGGATGAGGGCACCGACAAGATGGACGCCCTCACGATCGCGAACAAGGTCCAGGCTCTGGGCGCCACGCTCAACACCGGCACCACGGCCGACGGCTCGAACGCGAACGTGCGCGCGCTGAAGCAGAACGCGCGGCCGGCGCTGGGAATCCTCAGCGACGTGGTCCTCACCCCGGCGTTCCCGGAGAAGGAGATCGACCGGATCCGGAACGATCGCCTGACGGCCCTGCTCCAGCAGCGCGATCAGCCGTTCCAGACGGCGATCCGCGTCATGAACGCGTCGCTCTACGGCCCGACCCACCCGTACGGCCACACGGCTCTCGGGACCGAGGAATCGATCAAGAAGATCTCCCGCGACGACCTCACGACCTTCTACAAGTCCTCCTATTCGCCGAAGAACGCCGCGCTCGTCATGGTGGGCGACCTGACCGAGGCGGAGGCCAGGAAGCTCGCGGTGGAGGCGTTCGGCGGCTGGAAGGGCGGCGAGACCCCGTCGTCGATTCCGGCGGAGGGGGCCGTCGCGCAGTCGCGCGTCATCATCGTGGACAAGCCGGGCTCGCCGCAGACCGCGGTGCTGGCCGGACAGATGGGCGTGGCCCGGTCGAACCCGGACTACGAGAAGCTGGACGTCATGAACACCGTGCTGGGCGGGCTCTTCTCCAGCCGGATCAACCTGAACCTCCGCGAGGACAAGGGATATTCCTACGGGGCGTTCTCGTTCATCGGCCAGAATCGCGGCGTCGGACCGGTCATGGCGGGCGCGGCCGTTCGCGCGGACGTCACGGGACCCTCGGTGGACGAGGTGCTGAAGGAAGTGACGAAGATGCGCGACGCGGGCGTCACCGACGCCGAGCTCACGATGGCGAAGGACTCCATGGTTCGCTCGCTGCCCGCGAACTTCGAGACGACGTTCAGCACGGCGGGCACCATGGCGCAGATCTACCTCTACGACCTGCCGCTGGACTACTACCAGACGCTCCCCGCGCGCGTGGATGCCATCTCGCGCGACGACGTGGGCGCCGTGGCCAAGAAGTATCTGACCCCGGATCGCATGCTGATCGTGGCGGTCGGAGACAAGAAGCTGATCGAGCCCCAGATCTCCAAGCTCTCGCTCGGAACCATCGCCTACCGCGATGCCGACGGAAACGAGATCGCCGCCAGCAACTGACGGGGGCCGATGCCGGCGCAGGCCGGCGAAGCAAAAAAGAGCGGGGCTGCCTTCGCGGGCAGCCCCGTTTCGTTTCCGTTTGCGTCAGGCCCCGGCGCCTCGGCGTGGGCCCGCTTCGCTACCCGCCGCCCTCGCCGCCCGAGGGCGACGCCACGGGCATCCCCTTGTGCCGGGCCAGGAACTCCTCGATGACCAGGATCCCCGATTCTCCCGCCCTCCGGACCATGCTCAACAGCATGTCCATGCTCGAGACCTCCTCGAGCTGCTCGGCGACGAACCACTGGAGGAAGTTCCGCGAGGTGTGATCATTCTCGGAGATGGCGAGATCCATGAGCCCGCTGATCTGCTTGGTGACCGTGACCTCCCAGTCCAGCGAGAGTTTCACCGCCTCCTCCGCGTTCGCGAACTTGCTGCGGGGCGCCGGAACCGCCGGGATCGCGACCCGCCCGCCCGCGTCGACCACGTAATTCACGAACTTCAGGGCGTGGGTCCGCTCTTCGTCCGCCTGGCGATAGAAGTGCTTCGACAGCTCGGGCAGGTTCTCGTTCCCGAAATGCGACGCGATCTGCACGTACTGGAGGAACGCTCCGAATTCGTTCCCGATCTGCGTGCTGAGCGCCGCCACCATCTTGTCGCTAATGAGCATGGTTTCTCCATCACGTGAAGAGGTGCCCCCAAGGGGACCAACCAGTTCCGAGCCCTGAATTCTAACCTACTTAGACGCGAGACGTGGCGCGGAACGTGTTCCAAGTTCACGCGCAGATTTGGCCCGTCCGTCGTTAGAGCGCGCTCGTCCGCTCCCGCTGCCCGCGGGGTAGGGCGGCGAAAGCCCGGATCCGCCGTAAACGGGAACGAGCGCGTCTCGCCTGACTTCGTAGTCCCTCGTTCAAGACCGTCCCCCTTGAAAGGAAACCGAAGTGGATGTCTTTTATACAGTGTATCCGAGTCTTCGATAGATGCCGCTGCTGAAGATCCAGTCTTGGTCGACGTGATAGGTGGCGTGTTCCAGGGCATGTGCCACGAGTTTTGGCGAGTAGGGTACAAAGACAGCGCCGACATTGCGCAGGACCGTCGGGCAGCGCTCATCGCTCATTCTTGAGCCGTTTAGGTTGATCCCTATGAGCCTGCACTTCTTCTCGATCGCGACCTCCGCCTCCCATGGGACAAACTTTCGCTGAAATCTCGTATCCTTGCCTATTAGCATCGCATAGGTACTCGCCATGTTGATCCGCACACGAATGCATCGCTTCACGTACGCCTCGTCGTCCGAATTGACCGCCTCAGGTAGTTGGCAATCCGTGAAGTCGAAGTCGATGTGCTCATTCTCCTTCCACGCGCGCATGAGCCAATAGCAGTTAATGTCGGCGCTGCTGAACCCGACGAAGGTCCTCGGCAGGCCCACTTATCTGCGTTCCTCCGGCTGCTGCAGACGCTTCTCAATCCTTCGGCCCGGCTCGACCATCAGAGAGAAGTACGCAATGTCAGTACCGCGAATGGTGCCCTCGATGCGTTCAATGAGTTCACGACGTCCGGCGTCTTCGTCAAGCTCGGAGTATGCGCCGGCGCGGTTCACAAACATGTACTTCTCGGATTTTAGCTGCTCGGCCACCAGTCGGAATTTCTCCCACTTCGCGCCGTAGTTCTGAAACTCCTCGAGCTGATACGTGCCTAAGACAGCGGTTGAGAGCGCCAGCGCGAGGATACCGGCCCAGAGCCTGAGCGGGTCCTGTACCGTGAAAGCGAGGGCGATTGTCATGGTAGTCAGGACGTTGCACGCGATGCCAGTGAGCTTCAGCCGCCGATATGCCAGTTGATTCTTGAGTGCGCTGGAATCGAAGTACTTGATTTGATCCTCCACCCGACTCTTCATGTAGTCCTCGAATTCGGCGTCGCCCATCCTAGCTATCCTTTTCGGTTCGTTGTGGTTCGTCGCTCGCTTTGCGCCGGACGACGATCCCATCTGGGGACCCGCCTTCTTTGAATACGTGGTCGAGATTCGAGCCGGGTGATCCTCCCATGGCCGAAGCCTGAGCGACGGGGGCTGCGTCCAGGGTCCTCATGATATTCTCCATCAAGGTCTTCGCCTGCTCGTTGTACGTCTCCTCTGCCTTCGCCTGTAGCTTCCTCACGGCTAGGCTCTTCGGAATTACCTCGTCTGAGACCTCCAAAAAACGTTTGGTAGCGATCTC
>DATGVG010000084.1:0-12848 GCA_035300625.1 Candidatus Limnocylindrales bacterium | reverse complement strand
CCGCCTCGACACCATGGGAGAGCCGACGTGACATTCGCCGCGCCGACACTCGATAAAGAGCAACTGGTCGTCAAGCGCGGCTCCCCCGTCGCGCCCTACACCACGTTTGGAATCGGCGGCCCCGCCGACGTGCTCGCCGAGGTCTATACCGAGCGCGCGCTTCAAGAGGTGGTCAAGAGCGCCGTGGACTCGGGGCTCCGCTGGCTCCTGATCGGGGGCGGCTCGAATCTCCTGGTCGGCGATACGGGTTTTCGCGGCCTCGTGATCGTGAATCGGATCGAGCACCTGGTCGTGGACGGCCACCGCATCACGGCGGGCGCCGGCTGCGATCTGGGCGAGGTGGTCGAGGCGGCCCGGGAGCACGCGCTGACGGGGCTGGAATTCGCGATCGACATCCCCGGCACCGTCGGCGGCGCGATCCGCGGGAACGCGGGCGCCTTCGGCCGCAGCATCGGCGAGATCGTCACCCGCATCCGGCTCCTGGAAGGCACGACGCTGGTGGACCGCGCGCCGTCCGAGCTGGGCTTCGGCTACCGCCACAGCCGCCTCAAGGAAAACACCCACATCGTCGTGGAGACGGAATTCGCGCTGGCGCCGGGCGACCGCGCCGAGATGGACCGCATCATGGGACAGCACGCGGCGCAGCGCGCCCGGCGGAAGGAGAAGGGTCTTCACACCGCGGGATGCTTCTTCAAGAACCCGGTCCTCCCCGACGGCACCAAGATCGCCGCGGGGCAATTACTGGAGGCCGCCGGAGCCAAGGAGATCCGCGAGGGCGGCGCCGGGGTCCACGCGTATCACGCAAACTACATCGTGAACCGGGGCGGCGCTTCCGCCCAGGAAGTGCTCCGCGTGGCGCGCGAGATGAAGCGCCGCGTGGAAGAGGCGAACGGCATCACCCTCGAAGAAGAGGTGATGGTCGTCATCGACCCGCCGGCCCCCGGCGCGGTCTGACCCGCCGCGGCGCCTCTTGTGAGGGCGCCCGCCGCATCGCCGACCACCGCCGCGGGCGATGCCCGCGGCCCTTGACCCCCCCTCGATATCCCGATACCGTCAGGTTCCCATGGCCAACATGGAACCGAGCGGGCGGCTTCAAGCGCTGCCCCGCTATCTCTTCGCGGAGCTGGAACGGAAGCGCGCCGACGCCGAGGCCGCCGGACGGGACGTCATTGACCTCTCGATCGGCGATCCCGACCTGCCCACGCCGCGTCCAATCCTAGAGAGGATGGCGGCCGCCGCCCTGGATCCGGCCAACCACCGCTACCCGTCCAGCGCCGGGCTGCCCGCCGCGCGCGCCGAGGTGGCGGCCTGGTTCGGGAGCCGCTTCGGGGTCTCCCTCGATCCAAAGCGCGAGACGGCGATGCTCGTCGGCTCGAAGGAGGGGATCGGGCATTTCCCGCTCGCGTTCCTGAACCCGGGGGACGAGGCGCTGGTCCCCGATCCCGGCTACCCCGTCTACGCCGCCGGAACCGTCTTCGCCGGCGCGACCCCGGTGCGCTACCCGCTCCGCGAATCGGCGGGGTTCATCCCCGAGATCCGCGACCTCGACCGCCGCGCGACGCCCAAGACCCGCATGGTGTGGGTGAACTATCCCAACAACCCCACGGGCGCGACCGCGCCGCTTTCCTTCTACAAGGAGCTGGTCGCGTGGGCGGCGACGCGGGACCTGGTCATCGCGAGCGACGCCGCCTACAGCGAGCTGTACTACGACGAGCCGCCCGCCAGCGTCCTCGGGATCTCGGGCGCCCGCGAGCGCACGATCGAATTCCACTCCTTCTCCAAGATGTTCAACATGACCGGCTGGCGGCTGGGTTTTGCCGCGGGAGCGCCGGGTCTGATCGACCTTCTCGTGCGGTTCAAGGCCAACGTGGACTCGGGTGCGCCGCAGGCCACCCAGATCGCCGCGGCCTGGGCGCTCGCGGGCCTCCCGGCGCAGGGGCCCGCGCTGCGCGGCGTCTACCGCGAGCGCCGGGACGCCGCTCTGGACGGGCTCCGGCGCCTGCGCTGCCCGGTGCGGACTCCCGGAGGGGCGTTCTTCGTCTGGGGCCGCGTGCCCGATGGAGAGCGCGCGCTCGACTTCGTCTCCCGAATCTTCGAGGCGACCGGCGTTCTGCTCACGCCCGGAACGGGGTTCGGCGACGAGGGAGAAGGCTACTTCCGCGTGTCCCTCACCTCGCCCGTGGATTCGATCCGGCGGGCCCTCCAGAAGATCGAGGGGCTCACCCCATGGAGGTCGCCGGATGTCTCCGCGCCGGCAGCGATCCGCTAAAGCCGCGCCCGTTCCACCGGGCTTCGACTGGCTCCGCCTGAAGGGAATCCAGGCGTACGGGCACCTGGGCGTGACCCAGAAGGAGCGCGACCTGGGACAACGCCTGGAGGCGGACGTCGAGATGGCGTACGCGCGCGAGGAAAAACGCCGCCCCGACGCGATCGACTCGGTCGTCGACTACGAGGAGCTGTCGCGCGTGGTGCGCGGGCAGATCGCGATGGCGCGCTGCCGCCTGCTCGAGACGTTGGCCGAAGAGCTGGCGCTGGCGCTTCTCGCCGAGTTCGATCCGCCCCGGGTGCGGGTGCGGCTCCGCAAGCTGCACGTGCCCGTGGCCGATTTCTCCGGCCTCCCCGAGGTCGAAGTGGAGCGGGTGCGGTGATGCAGCGCGTCTACGTAGGGATCGGATCGAACATGGGGGACCGCGAGTTCCTCATCCGGAAAGCGGTGGAGGCGCTGCGCGACCTGCCGCACACCCACGTGATCCGCGTCTCTTCACTCTACGATACCGACCCGGTGGGAGAAACCGAGCAGCCCCCGTTCCTGAACGCCGTCGCTTGGGTGGAAACCGAGCTCCCGCCGCGGGAGCTGCTCTGGCAGATGCTGCTCATCGAGCAGCGCATGGGGCGCGTCCGCAAGAAGCGCTGGGACCCGCGTCCGATCGACCTGGACATCGTCTTCGTCGACGACCAGATCATCGAGGAGCCCGACCTGGTGGTGCCGCACCCCGAGGCGCATCGGCGCGCGTTCGTCCTCCTGCCGCTTCAAGAATTGGACGCGGACTTCCGCCACCCGGTGACCGGCGAGACGGTGCGGCGGATGATCCAGAAGCTCCCCCCCAATCCGCCCGTCCGGAAGCTGGGGCGATTCTGGTACTGACCGGCGAGAGCCAGCCCGCGCCCGGGCGCTACATCGCGGTCGAGGGGGTCATCGGGGTCGGGAAGACCAGCTTGGCGAGACTCCTCGCCGAGCACCTCCACGCGCGCCTTCTCCTGGAGGAGCCCGAGGCGAACCCGTTCCTCGAGGACTTCTACAAGGACCCGCGACGGCACGCGTTCTCGACGCAGATGTTCTTCCTGGTGAGCCGCTACCAGGAGCTTCGAGAACTGCGCCAGCCCGACCTGTTCCACGACGCCGTGGTGAGCGACTACATGTTCCAGAAGGACCGGATCTTCGCCAACCTGAACCTGAACGACCGCGAGCTGATGCTGTACGACAAGATCGCCCCGGTCTTGGAGCGGGATCTGCCCCTGCCCAGCCTGGTCGTCTACCTGCAGGCGAGTCCCGACGTCATCTGGAGCCGCATCCAGCAGCGCGGACGCCACTACGAGCGCGTCATGGACCCGAAGTACACGGCGACGCTGGCCGAGGCGTACAACTACTTCTTCTTCCACTATCGAGAGGCGCCGCTCCTGGTCGTCAACACCAACGACCTGAACTTCGTGGATCGCCGCGCCGACCTGGAGGAGTTGGTCGCGCGCATCGAGAGTCACCGCGAGGGCGTGGCCTACCTGAGCCCCACCGGGACCGCGGGGGAGAAGCCATGAGCGCCGGCGCCGCCCCCGACCACCCGCCCGCACGGGCCAAGATCACGGCGCGCACCATCCGCGAGATGAAGGGGCGCGGCCAGCGGATCGTCTCCGTGACCGCCTACGATTACCCGTCCGCGCGGCTGGCGGACGAGGCGGGCGTGGACCTGATCCTGGTCGGCGACTCGCTGGGCATGGTGGTGCTGGGCTACGAGTCGACCATCCCGGTCACCATGGCCGAGATGATGCATCACGTGCGCGCTGTGGTCCGCGCCAAGCCTCGCGCGCTGGTCGTCGCCGACCTTCCGTTCGCGTCGTTCCAGGCCGGTCCCGAGGACGCGGTCCGGAACAGCGCGCGCTTCCTGAAGCGCGGGGCCGAGGCGGTGAAGCTGGAGGGAGGGCGGCGCGTGCTCCCTCAAGTGGAGGCGATTATCGCCGCCGACATTCCGGTGCTCGGGCATCTGGGGCTGACGCCTCAGTCGGTGCACGCCTTCGGCGGCTACCGCGTCCAGGCGCGCGGCAAGGACGCGGCCGAGGCGCTGCTCGAGGATGCGCTGGCGCTGGAGGGCGCCGGCGTCTTCGCCGTCGTACTCGAGGGTATTCCGCGCGAGCTGGGAGCCCAGGTGACCGGCGCCCTCTCGATCCCGACCATCGGGATCGGCGCCGGCGCCGCCTGCGACGGGCAGGTGCTGGTGCTGCACGACCTGATCGGGCTCTCGATCGGGAAGCCGGCCAAGTTCGTGCGCCGCTACGCGGAGGTGGGCGACACGATCCGGAGCGCACTGGTGTCCTTCGGCGCGGACGTCCGGGCGGGGCGCTATCCCAGCGATGACGAGACGTACGCGGCCAAGGCCCCCGAGAAGACCTCGTGCGAATCGTGAGGGGAGCGGCCGCGATGCGCGCCCTCTCGCGCCGCGCGCGCTCCCGCCGCCGCACGATCGGCTTCGTCCCCACGATGGGGGCGCTCCACCAGGGACACATATCGCTCATTCGCCGCGCCCGCCGCGGACACGACCGCGTGGCCGCGAGCATTTTCGTGAACCCGCTTCAGTTCGGCCCCCGCGAGGATTTCGCGCGTTACCCGCGACCGATCGCGCGGGACGCCCGTCTCTGCCGCGCGGCGGGGGTGGACTGGCTGTTCCTCCCCACGGCGCGCGCTCTGTATCCGCCGGGCTCCGCCACGCGCGTGGTCCCGGGCCCCCTCGGTTCGAAGTGGGAGGGCGCGGCGCGTCCGGGACACTTCACGGGCGTCCTCACCGTGGTCTTGAAGCTGCTCCAGATCGTGGAGCCCGACACGCTGATCCTGGGGCAGAAAGACGCCCAGCAGGCGGCGGTGGTCGGAGCCATGATGCGGGATCTGGACCTGGCCGCGCGGCTCCGGGTGGAGCCGACGGTGCGTGAGAGGGACGGGCTCGCGCTTTCCTCGCGGAACGCCTACCTCGCCCCGGACCAGCGCCTGCGCGCCGCCGGTCTGAATCGCGCGCTCGCGGCCGGCCGGGCCGCGGCCCGCGCGGGCGCCCGCGACGCCCGTAGGATCGTGGCCGCCGCGCGCGCGGAGCTCCACCGGCGTGCGCGCCCCGACGCCGTCGACTACCTGGCCCTGGTCGACCCCCGCACCTTCGAGCCGGTGCGCCGGCTGGACCGCCGTGCGCTCCTCATCGCGGCGATCCGGATCGGGCGCACACGGCTCATCGACAATCTCGCGGTGGCCCCCTAGGATCGACGCCGATGAATGTCGCCGGAGTTCCTCGAGACAGCCCCGACACGCCCTTCACGGCGTTGGTCCTGGCCGCCGGAATGGGGAAGCGGATGAATTCCGATCTTCCCAAGGTTCTCCATCCCGCGCTGGGGATTCCGCTGATCCGGCACGTGCTCGCGCGGATCGCGCCCCTTCGCCCCGACCGGATCGTCGTGGTCGTCGGGCACCGGCAGGAGCTGGTCCGGGAGGCCCTCGCGGGGGAGCGGGTATCGTTCGCGGTCCAGGAGCCGCAGCTGGGCACGGGCCACGCGACGCAGGTCGCGTGGGACGAGATCGCTCCCGGCGCTCCGACGCTCCTGGTCCTGGCGGGCGACACCCCGCTGGTCCGCACCGGGACGCTTCGCCGCCTCCTCGAGCGGCATCACGGCGAGCAGAGCGCCGCCACCGTGCTCTCGGCGGAGCTGGACGATCCGACCGGCTACGGGCGGATCATCCGCACGCGGAAGGACACCTTCGACAAGATCGTGGAAGAGAAGGACGCGACCCCGCGCGAGCGGAAGATCCGCGAGGTGAACTCGGGAATGTACTGCTTCGCGAAGAAGGCGCTGTCCCAGGCGCTCGGCCTCCTTCGACCCGACAACGCCCAGAAGGAGTACTATCTCACCGACACCCTTGCGATTCTTCGAGGTCTTGGGCTGCGCGTGGGGATCGAGCGCGCGGACGACTCCCGGGAGTGCCTCGGCGTGAATACGCCCGAGCAGCTCCGCATGGTGGAGGAGACGCTGCGCGCGTGGGGAGAGGGGTGACGTGGAGCGACTGTGGGCCGGCTGGAGGATGGAGTACGTCGCCCCGGAAAAGCGCGCCGGCAAAGGGCATTCGGGGCGGAAGCGGAAGGCGGGATGCCTCTTCTGCCAGGTGGCGGCGAAGCGCCCCGCCGGCGGAAACCTGGTCCTCGCGACCACGCCGCTGGCCCTCGTCATGCTGAACCTGTACCCGTACAATGTTGGGCACGTGATAGTGGCACCCCGGAGGCACCTGGCGTCCCCCGAAGGCCTGAAGCCGGAAGAGGCCGTGGAGATGACCTCGTGGCTGGGACGCATGATCCGGGCGCTGAAACGCGAGTACCGGCCTCACGGGTTCAATCTCGGGGTCAATCTCGGACGGGTCGCGGGGGCCGGTATCGTGGGGCACCTGCACTGGCACATCGTGCCGCGGTGGAACGGCGACACGAATTTCATGCCCGTGCTGGCGAACACGAAGGTCGTCCCGGAATCGCTCGATCGGACCTATCGGAGACTTCGCCGGGCCCTGGAGGGTCCGGGTCCCCGGCGCCGCGCGCGCTGAGGGTCGCGGAGACGTCGCATGGCCAAGAAATCGCGCTCCGGAACTCCGGCGCTCGATTTTTCGATCGCGGGACTGTTCGTTCTGATCGCGTTCTGCGCGGTATCGGTCGCGCTCCGAGTGGGGCCGCAGACCACCGGAAAGCCGAAGCAGCCGATCCGCATCGAATTGTTGAACGGAAGCGGCCGCGCCGGACTGGCGGGAGAGCTGGCCTCCTACCTCCGTGACGGCGGGTTCGACGTGCTCGAGGTGAGCAACGCGGACCGCTCGGACTACCGGACCACCCTGGTGGTGAGCCGGACGGGCACGGGCGAGCCGGGAAAGATCGTGGCGGAGTACCTGGGGACCCGCCACGTGATCCAGCAGCTTTCCTCCCAGGAAATGATCGACGTCACGGTCATCGTGGGCCGCGACGCCCGGCGCCTGACACAAGCGCCATGACCCCCCACGGAGTCCGGCTTGGGCCGGCTCGGAGAGGCGAACCGAAACCATGTTCAACATCGGACCCCAGGAACTCTTTTGGCTCTTCCTGATCGTGCTGTTGGTCTTCGGGGCGAAGCGCATTCCCGAGATCGGACGCTCGATCGGGCGCGGGATCCAGGAGTTCAAGAAGGGGATACGCGAAGTCGAGACCGAGCTCCAGATCACCGACAAGCCCGCTCCTCCGGCGCGCGAGGCGACGCCTCCGACGCAGGAACGGAAACCCTAGGGGGCGACCCACGGGCGCGCCGCCGGGGCGGCGCGCGCCACCGTATCCACGACGTCGTCATCGTCGGCGGCGGCCCCGCCGGCCTGAGCGCGGCTCTGGTGCTGGGCCGCGCCCCACGGCGCGTTCTCTCCTCGGGGGAATAGATCGTCAGCCTGGGCCGCCTGGGCCGTCAGGCTTCGAAGTACTGCTCCCGGTAGTCCTTGATCTTGGCGCGACGGCGCAAGTCCTGCATCCACTCGGCGAACAGCACCTGCCGCCGCTCGCTGAGCAGGGCGTCATGCACCTGGGCTTCCTGCTTCCGGAAATCCTCTTCGGACGGAACCGTGTGCGCCTCGATCAATGCCACGAAGGCGCCGGTCTGCCCGGTGAGGACGGGGCTCCACGTGTTCGCTCCCATCGCGAAGAGAGCGCCGATCACGCGCGGCTCCCGCTCACCCAGGGCCGCGATGAAGCCGTTCCGCGTCACCCCGTCGCCATCCACCACCCTGCCGTGGAGCTGCGCCGCGACCTGAGCCTCATGGGCGCCGCCCGCCAGAGCGGTCCGCGCCTGCGCCGCGGCCTCCTTGGCCGGCTGCATGCGGAGCGAGCGGATCAGCTTGGCCTTGGCTTCGTCCTGCATCTGGTTCAGAGGACGGAGTCCGTTCGAGCGCCTGTCCGCGATCTGGAAGATGTAGTAGCCGTTCTCGGTGGGGACCGCGGCGGATACCATGCCGGGCTTGGAGCGGAACATCCAGTTCTCCAACTCGGGAAAGCGCTGGAGCACGTCGTTGCCGCTCTGTCCGTAGGCGAAGTACTCCGAGGTGTACATCCGCGCTCCCATCCGGGTGGCGACGGCTTCCAGGCCCGACTTCTTCGCGTCCTGTTCCGCCTTGGCCACCAGGTCCCGCGTCGCGCGCGTGGCGTTCTGCCCCGGCTCGACCCGGACCGCGATCTCCCGGTAATGGATCTTCTCGCGCTTGGTCTTGGGGTCGACGTACCGCTTCTCGACCTTGAAGATGTGGAGCGACCGCTCTTCCTGGAGAATCTCCGAGATCTGTCCGGGCACGACGTTGCGGAGCCCCTGGCGGAACGCCGGCCTCAGGTCGTCGAAGTACGGCTCGGTCCCCGGGTCGCCGCCGCGGCTCGCGCTCTGCAGCACGGAATAGGTGCGGGCGAAGGACGCGAACGAATCGGGCTGGGCCCGGGCCATGTCGAGGACGGCCCGCATGCGCTCCTTCTCGGTCGAGAAGTCGCTGGCGTCCGGCTTCCGGGGAATGAGGATCACCGAGGTCTTCACCTCGTCGGGGCCGGTGAACTCGTCGGGATGGGCCTTGTAGTAGGCCTCGATGTCCGCGCCGCCGATGCGGGTCGTGTCGACCGAGAAGCTGTCGGGCGCGAAGCAAAGGGCGCGGATCTTTAGATGCTCGTTCTGGAGGAGGAAGCGCTCGCGCACGTCTCCCTCGGAGACCTTCGCGGGAGCCACCACCTGCTCTTGCAGCTTCTGGATCGGGAGATTCTCCGCGACCAGGGCCTCGACCTGTCCCCACGGAACCTGCGAGTTGGGATTGTCCAGCTCGGCCAGATACTTCCGGTAGTCGAACTGGCCGTTCGTCTTGAACCCGTCGGACTGGACCAGGAATTCGGGAGGGGCGACTCGCAGCGCCATCTTGATCTCGTCGGGGGTGGCCTGGAGCCCGCGGCGCCGGGCCTCTTGAACCAAGAGCTTGTTGCGCAGGACGGTCTGCCAGGCCTGCTCGCGGATATACGAATCTTCGCCGGGCTGGAGCTCGCGCGTCTGTTGCAGCTGACGGGTCAGCTGGTTCACCGTCTGCATGAACTCCTCGTACCGGACGGGCTCGCCGTTGATCTCGGCGATCACGCCGGACCGCCCGCGCTGCGACGGCTCGTTTCCGAAGACGCCGCCGAGCTGGAGGACTCCAAAGCCGACCAGGAACACGATCGCCGTGATCCAGATGATCAGCTTCATGTTGTCGCGCAAGGACTGCATCATGGCGCCAAACCCTCGATCCTGATTCTGGGGTGGAACGGAGACGGCGCCGGTTCGGCGCCGCGCAAGAGCCACATTCCCTCCAAGGCTATCAACCACGGCGCCCTCATGCAAGCGGCTCGCGCGGGGGCCGGAAGAGGCCGGAAATGCTCGATTTGGGTTGACGGGACGCGGGGCGCGAGGCAACGTGAATTCGGCGCTTGCAGGTGGCGGCGCGGAGGATCCGCATGACGCGATTGGAAACCCCCGAGATCGAGCGCGAGCTCCTGGTCCAGGCCCTGGATGCCCTCGACACCGGGCTCTTGGCCCTGGACGAGGATCGCCGCATCGTCGCGCTGAACGAAACCCTGGCGCGCGGGTGGGGCGTGGACCGCGGGGACGTGGCCGGGAAGCCCCTGGCCGAGGTGTTCCATCCCGAGTCCGAGCGGTGGTACCTGCCGGAGCGCGGCGCGCGCGCCGAGTCGGGGCGCGGCATGCGGGAAACGCGCGGCACCGTGGCCGACCGCGAGGTTCTGATGCGCTACACCTCCACGCCCCTGGGCGACAACGGCGCTCTGCTCATCCGCGTCGAGGACCTGGTGGACGCGGATACCGAGGAGGAGGTGTTCCGGAACACGGAGCGCCTGATCTCCCTGGGCGAGCTTTCCGCACGCGTCGCCCACGAGATCCGGAACCCCCTCACCGGCGTGCGGACCACGGTCCAGTTCGTCGCCTCCAAGCTGCGCGGTGGCGACTCGCGGCGCGACGACCTGCACGACGTGCTCAAAGAATTGGACCGGATCGAGCAGATCATCACCGACCTCCTCCTCTTCGCCCGTCCGCAGGCCGCGAGGCCGGTGCCCACCGACCTGCGCGAGGTGGTCGAGAAGGTGCTCGACAACCTGGCGCGCCGGCTGGAGGACGCGTCGATCGAGGTGGAGCGGGAGCTGGATCCGGAGCAGCCTCTTCCCCAAGTCGTGGTCGATCCCGACATGGCGCAGCAGGTGGTCTTGAACCTGGTCATCAATGCGATCCAAGCGATGCCCGAGGGGGGCACCCTGCGGGCCAGCATCGGCCTTCGCCGGACTCGCTACAAGAAGGCCTACGTGGACGTTTCGATCACCGATTCGGGGCCCGGGATCCCGGAGGACGTCAAGGAGAAGATTTTCGATCCCTTCTTCACCACCCGATCCATGGGCACCGGTTTGGGGCTTTCGATCTCGCTCCAGATCGCCCGGGAGCACGGAGGCAATCTCACCGCGCGGAACCTGACGCAGGGCGCCGCCTTCCGCTTCAGCCTCCCCGCGCTCCTCCCGCCGGCCGAGCCCGCAGAGGCTGGAGAAGGGAAGGAGGTTCGCGAGTCGTGAAGCTCCGGGTGCGGATCGCCGACGACGAGGAGCTGATCCGGAAGTCCCTGACGAAGCTCCTCGCGGCCGAGGGCTACCAGGTGGATTCGGTCGCGAGCGCGGCCGAAGTATTGGAGTCGGTGCGCCGCGACCCGCCCCATGTCCTGGTCCTGGACCTCCGCCTGCCCGACGGGAGCGGCCTCGACCTCCTGCCGCGCCTCCACTCGCTGAGCCCCGACCTCAAGGTGGTCGTGATCACCGCATTCGGCGACTTGCCGACGGCGGTGGAAGCGATGCGCCGGGGCGCGACCGACTTCCTGAAGAAGCCTTACGAGATGGAGGAAGTGCTCCTGGCGATGGAGCGCCTGAAGGCGGGGGTGATCCGTGAGACCCAGCTGGACGCCTTCCGCCGGGGCGAGCTCGAGGCGTTCGTGAAGACGCGGATCGTGAGCGAATCGCCGGCGATGGGGCGGGTCTGGGACATGACCGCCAAGGTCGCGCAGAGCGAGGGCACGACCGTCCTGATCGAGGGGGAGAGCGGCACCGGGAAGGAGCTGGTCGCCCGCGCCATTCACTTCGAGAGCGGGCGGCGGGAGGCGCCGTTTCTGGCCGTGAACTGCTCCTCGTTCCAGGAGCAGTTGCTGGAGAACGAGCTGTTCGGCCACGAGCGGGGCGCCTTCACCGACGCTCGGGAAGCGAAGCGGGGCCTGGTGGAGCTGGCCGACGAGGGGACCCTCTTCCTGGACGAGGTCGGCGACCTGCCGGCCGCGACCCAGGCCAAGTTCCTCCGGTTCATCGAGGACCGCACCTTCAAGCGCGTCGGCGGATCCAGCGACCTGGCGGTGGACCTCCGCGTGGTCGCGGCGACCAACCGCGACCTGGAGCAGATGGTGAAGGAGGGAAAATTCCGCCAGGATCTCTACTACCGGCTGAAGGTCGTCTCCATCCTCCTGCCGCCGCTCCGCGAGCGCGGCGACGACGTGCTGCTCCTGGCGCGGCACTTCCTCTCGTCGTACAACGAGAAGTTCCGGAAGAATTTCCTGTCGCTGACGCCGGAAGTGGAGGGGATCTTCCGCGCTTACCGCTGGCCCGGAAACGTCCGGGAGCTGAAGAACCTGCTCGAGCGCGTGGTGCTGCTCGAGAACGACGAGGCGCTCCGCGAGGACCATCTCCCCGCGGAGGTGACCGCGCAGGCCGAGTCGCTGCCGCGCGTGCTGCGCGACGCGCTCGCCGCGCGCGCCGAGGGCGACGGGGAGATGACCACGCTCGCCGAGATCGAGCAGGAGCACATCCTCAAGGTGCTGGAGTTCACCCAGGGAAACCGATCGCACGCATCCCGTATCCTCGGCATCTCGCGTCAGAGTCTGATCGAGCGCTTGAAGCGCATCGCGGCGACGCGCGGCTCGCTCAGCTCGATCTAACGCGCCTCGGAGTCCTCTTCCAACCGTAATTCCACCTGTCGCATTTCTTGGGATGTCGTGTTTCACGACAGCGTGCGCGATTTACCTGGGAGAAACGAGCGCGCTGATCCTGGAACGCGCGCGGCGCTGTCCAGTTCCCCGACAGTCGCGCGCGCGCGCCGCGATACGCGCGCTCTTCGCGTTGCGCGCGAAGGCGCGTGCGTAACGTTCGCGCCCCGCGCGCGATGCATGCGTGCAACGCCGCGCGCGTTGCGAACTCGCGTGATTGGCCTGCTTCCTGCAATCCACTACTAGCGATGACAACGAGGCAGAGAGGGGGAGGTGTGGATTGCACAAGTCGGTCCTTATCGTGGACGACGAACAGCTATTGGCGCGCACCCTCTCTACTGTCCTGCGCGAGGCGGGATATCGGACGGTCGTAGCCGGCTCCGCGGAAGAGGCCGAGCGGCATGTCTTCGGTGATGCGCCGGTCGATCTGATCGTGGTGGACAACCGGCTCCCGCGCGAAAGCGGGATCCAGATGATCCAGAGGCTTCGCGAGCTGGAGCTTCAGTCGAAGGTGATCTTGATG
>DATGVG010000083.1:0-7824 GCA_035300625.1 Candidatus Limnocylindrales bacterium | reverse complement strand
GTGATCTGCATCACCGAGGGGATCCCGGTGCGCGACATGGTCGAGGTGGCCCGCTATCTCAAGGGCCGCTCCACGCGCCTGGTCGGGCCGAATTGTCCGGGTCTTATCTCACCGGGGCGGTCGAAGGTGGGGATCATGCCCGGCTTCATCCACACGCCCGGGCGGATCGGGCTCGTCAGCCGGAGCGGCACGCTCACCTACGAGGTGGTCTGGCAGCTCACGCGGGCCGCCATGGGCCAGTCCACCTGCATCGGGATCGGAGGAGACCCGATCATCGGCACCCGCTTCACCGACGCGCTCGCGCTCTTCCAGGCGGACGACGCCACGGACGCGGTGGTGATGATCGGTGAGATCGGCGGAACGGACGAGGAGGACGCCGCGGCGCTGATCGAGTCCACGATGACGAAGCCTGTGGTCGCGTTCATCGCGGGGCAGACGGCCCCGCCGGGAAAGCGGATGGGCCACGCCGGGGCGATCGTCTCGGGCGGCTCGGGAACGGCGCGGGAGAAGATGGCCCGGCTGGAGCAGGCGGGGGTCCCGGTCGCGAAGGTGCCCTCCGAGATTCCGCGGCTCGTCGCGGAGGCGCTCGCGCGGCGGCGGCCGAAGCTCCGCGTGGTGGCCGGCAGGGCGGCGGCGGCGAAGAAGAAGCGCGTGAGGGCGCCGGTGAAAAAGAAGCGCGCGCCGGTGGCGGCGAAGAAGAAGCGCGCTGCCTCCGGCAAGCGGCGGACCGCCTCGAAGGCGAGCGCCAAACGGCGGCGCTGATGCCGCGGGCATGGCCGTGACGCTCCTCCACGGCCGCGAGGCGCTGGCCTGGGGCGCCGCCAATGGCGGCGCCTCGTTCTTTGCGGCCGCGTCGCTCGCGGCGGCGGGGATGGACGGCGCCCTGGCGGAGGAGACGCGCACCCGGGGCGGCGCGGTCGTGGACGCGGGAAGCGCGGCCGCGGCGCTCTCGGCGGCCCTCGACGCGGCGGTCCGGGGTGCCGTGAGCGTGGCAGCGCTCGGGGGCGGCGACCTCCCCTCGGCGGCGCCCCTGATCGCACGCGCGGTCCGGGAGCGGGTCCCGCTCGTGATTCTCGTCGAGGGGGCGTGGACGGGATCCGCGGTTGAACCCGAGGGGGCCGCGCAGCGGGAATTGTCTTTGCTTCGCTGGATCTCCGATCCGGCGCCCGCGCTCTACGCGCCCGCGTCGGCCGACGAGGCGTATGCCCTCGCCCGCGCGGCGGCGCTCGCGGCGCGGGCGGGCGGCGCGCCCGTGGGGCTATACCTCGACGCGGCTCTCGCCTCGCTGCGCGAGCCGGTGGAGACGGCGGAGGCGAGGGACGCGGTGCCGTCGCGCGGGGGCGCGGCGCTGCCGGCCGCCGCGGCGCTGCCGGCACTCGCGGCGCTGCCCGAAGCGGAGCTTTATCGGACGCGCGACGCCTCGGTGCTGGCCGTCGCGGCGGGGATCGCCGCGCGCGCCGCGCGCACGGCGGTCCGCGTGGCGCGGGAGCGGGGCACGCGCGCCGGGCTGATCCGGCTGATCCGCCTGTGGCCGCTGCCCGACGCGGAGTTGGCGGCGTCGGCGGAGCGGGCGCAGCGGGTCGTGGTAGCCGAGCTGAACGAAGGGCAGCTCTGGGAGCCGCTGGCGGCGCGACTTCACTCGGGCGAACGGCGTCCGGTGGTCCGATCGCTCGCCGAGCCCGGCGCGGGAGCGCTCCCGCCGGAGCGGATCCTCGCCGCGCTCCTCGACGAAGCGGCGTGAGCGAGGGCGCGATCGAGCGCGGGGCGCGGGACACGATCGGGAGGCGGGGCATCGCGATTCGCCTCGCCGGGGAGGCGGCTCACGGGCTCCTCTTCGCCGGGTACGTGCTGGCGGATGCGGCGCTCCTGGAGCGGCGCGCCGTAGCGCACATGCCGACGCTGGGGGCCGCGGCGCGCGGCGACGTGAGCGGCGGCGCGATCCGGATCGGGGCGGAGCCCGGCGAGTACCCGCTCGTGGATCAAGCCGATTGCCTGCTCGTGACGTCGGTGGCCGGGATGCGGCGGTACGGCGGCGGACTGGCGCCCGGGGGTCGGGTCATCGCCGAGGAGTCGCTTCCCGCCCTTCCCGAATTCGCGATCGCGCTCCCTTTGGTGCGGACGGCGATCGAGACCGGCGGGACGCCGCTCGTTGTGGACCTGGTCGCGGCGGCGGTGGTGACCGAAATGACCGGCGCGGTGAGCCGGCGCGCGCTCCAGGAGGCCGCGGCCAGGCTGCTCCCGGCGCGCGGCCGCCCGGCGGGACTGGCCGCGCTGGACGCAGGGATCGAGCTTGGTAAGCGGCGGCTCCGCGCGTGAGCGCGCGCGGCCGCCCGATGCCGTTTCTATCGATGAAGGGGGTCTGACTTGGAAGAGACGCTATTCATGATCAAGCCGGACGCCGTCCGGCGCGGAAAGATCGGCGCCATCCTGGGGGAGGTGGAGCGGGCGGGGTTCGAGATCCTCGCGATCCGGATGGTGCGCCTGAAACCGGATGAAGCCCGCCGCTTCTACGCGGTGCACGAGGGAAAGCCTTTCCTCGACGACCTCGTCGCGTTCATGTCGTCGGGGCCCGCGGTGCCGGTCCGGCTCCGTCGCGCGGACGCGATCCGAATGCTTCGCGACCTGATCGGCGCGACCGACCCCAAGGAGGCGAAGCCGGGCACGATCCGGGCGCTCCATGCGGAGAGCAAGCAACTGAACGCCGTGCACGCGTCGGACTCGCCCGAGTCTGCGGCGATCGAGATTCCATTCTTTTTCGATGCCGCCGGGGCCCTTCGATAATCTATAGGTAAGACATGCAGATCAACCTTCGAGAGCTTGCCCAGGGTCAGACCCGCCTGGAAATGGAACTTACGGGAGAATCGGTGGGCATCACGCCGGCCGACGTCGCCCTGACGGGACCCCTGCGCCTCCAGATGAATCTGGACCGGCGGGGCGAGGAGATCTGGATCCGGGGCGCCATCCAAGCCACGGCGCGCCAGGAATGTAGCCGGTGCCTGGCCGACGTTCCGGAGAATCTCGAATTGGACTTCGATGTCTTCTGTGCTAAGGTCCAGAATCCTCACGTCGAGAGCCATCCGGCGTTGGATGAAGAGGATGGCGGGGTCCACTTCCACGACGGCCGCACGCTTTCCATCGACGAGGAGATCCGCGAAGCGGTCATTCTGGGGCTCTCCATGAAGCCGCTCTGCCGGGAGGCCTGCAGGGGCCTCTGCCCGCAGTGCGGCGAGGATCGGAACGCCGGCCCCTGCCGCTGTGAACGGAATGGAATGCGGGTCGCGGCAGATTCCGCCCCGACGGGCCCCAGCGCCCAGCCACGAGAGGAATGACGAACCATGGCCGTACCCAAGAGAAGGCATTCGAGCACGCGCGGGAAGAAGCGCCGGACCAACTGGAAGCTTCACATGCCGTCCCGCTCGCTCTGTTCGCATTGCAGCCAACCCAAGCTGCCGCACCGCGTCTGCAGACACTGCGGCTACTACGCCGGCGAAGAGGTGATCGCGCGGGAGGGTCTCCGGGCTTCGTAGGACATCCACGTCCATGACCACGAGCCAGCAAGGGAACGGACCGGTCATCGGGGTGGATGCGATGGGCGGAGATCTGGCGCCCCGCGTCGTGATCCAGGGCGTCCTCGAGGCCCTCGCCGAGCCCGGCGTCGCGTTCGACGTGGCGCTGATCGGCGACGAGCGCGAGATCCTGGCCGAAGCGACGCGCCTCGGCGTCCAGAACCGCCTCCCCCGGGTGATCCACGCCGCGGAAGTCATCGAGATGGCCGAGTCGGCCGCGCAGAGCGTCCGGAAGAAGCGAGACTCGTCCATCAACGTCGCGGCGCGCCTTCACAAGAGCGGCGAGACCGACGCCCTGGTCTCCGCGGGCAACACCGGAGCGGTCGTCGCCGCCGCGCTCTTCGAGATGGGGCGCATCGCGCAGATCCACCGGCCCGCCATCGCCACCGTCCTCCCCACGCCGCAGGGCAACGTGGTGATCCTGGACGTCGGCGCCACCTCCGACTGCAAGCCGTCCCATCTCTACCAATTCGGGGTCATGGGCAGCATCTACGCGCGCCTGGTGCTGGGGATCGAGCGCCCGCGCGTCGGGCTGTTGAACATCGGCGAGGAGGCGGAGAAGGGGAGCGAGCTCTACTACGAGGCGCACCAGCTCCTGAAGCGGAGCCCGATCCACTTCGTCGGGAACGTGGAGGGGAAGGACATCATCCTGGGAACCGCCGACGTGGTGGTGTGCGACGGCTTCGTCGGGAACGTCCTCCTCAAGTTCGCCGAGAGCGTCATTCCCAGCCTCTCCACCATGATCAAGGACGAGATAAGCGCCCACCCGCTCAGCATGACGGCCGGCCTCCTCCTGAAGCCGGCGTTCCGCCGGCTGAAACGCCGCCTGGACTACGCCGAGGTGGGGGGCGCGCCGCTTCTGGGCGTGGAAGGGAATTGCATCATCGCGCACGGCCGGTCCAATCCCAGGGCGATCAAGAACGCGATCAAGGTAGCCGCGCGGTGCGTCGAGGCCCACGTCGCGGACTCGATCCGCCAGGAGCTGGAGCGCTTGACGCCGGCGGCCGCATGATCGCGGCTCCGCGCGACGTGCACATCATCGGCACCGGCTCCTTCACTCCCGAGCGCATCCTCACGAACAAGGACCTGGAGCAGATCGTCGATACGTCGGACGAGTGGATCACCAGCCGCACCGGCATCAAGGAGCGGCGGATCTCCGATCCGGAGACCCCCTCCTCCGTGCTCGCCACCGAGGCCGGGAAGCGCGCGCTGGCCGACGCCGGGATCGACGGGTCGGAGCTGGATCAGATCATCGTCGGGACCGTGACCGGGGACCGGATCTTCCCGTCCACCGCCTGCCTCGTGCAGGACAATCTGGGCGCGACCAGGGCCCACGCGTTCGACGTCTCCGCGGCCTGCGCGGGGTTCTTGTACGGCATTTCCGTGGGTTCGAACGCCATCCGCTCGGGATCGGCGGGGACCGTGCTGGTGATCGGCGTGGAGACCCTGTCGCGGATCGTGAACTGGACGGACCGGAACACGTGCGTCCTCTTCGGCGACGCGGCGGGCGCCATGGTGCTTCGCTCCACGGGAGCCCCGGGCGGCATCCTCGCGACCTGCCTCCACAGCGACGGCTCGCTGGTCCACCTGCTCGAGATGCCGGCGGGAGGGTCCCTTCGCCCGCCGTCTCACGAGACGGTCGACCAGCGCCTCCACACGATCACGATGAGCGGGAACGACGTCTTCAAGCACGCGGTGCGCGCCATGGAGTCGGTCGCGCTCGAGTGCCTGGAACAGGCCGGCCACTCGGCCGGAGAGCTGGACCTGCTCGTGCCGCATCAGGCGAACCTCCGCATCATCGACGCCACGGCGCGCCGGCTGAATCTTCCCATGGAGAAAGTGTTCGTGAACCTGGACCGCTACGGCAATACCTCCTCGGCATCGATTCCGCTCGCCGTGGACGAGGCGAGGCGCGCGGGCCGGATCAAGGACGGGGACCTGGTCGAGCTGGTGACCTTTGGCGGCGGGTTCACGTGGGCCGCGTCGGTGGTCGAATGGTAGGGACGGCGTTCCTCTTTCCCGGGCAGGGCTCCCAGAGCGTCGGCATGGGCCGGGCGCTGGCGGAGCGCTACCCCGAGGCGCGCGCCGTTTTCGAGGAGGCGGACATGGTCCTGGGCATCAAGCTCTCCGCTCTCTGCTTCAAGGGCCCGGAGGAGGAGCTGGTCAAGACCGAGAACACGCAGCCCGCCCTCTTAGCCACGAGCATCGCGGCGTACCGCGTGCTCCAGGCGAAGGGCGTCGCTCCGTCGGCGGCCGCGGGCCACAGCGCGGGCGAATATGCGGCGCACGTGGCCGCGGGCACCTTCCCCTTCGCGGACGGGCTCCGCCTGATCCGGGCGCGCGGCGAGGCGATGGCCCTTGCCGGGCGCGAGCGCCCGGGCGCGATGGCGGCGGTGCTGGGGCTGGATCAAGCCCAGATCGGCGAGGTGCTCCAGGCGGTCGGCGCGCCCGACGATCTCGCGGCCGCGAACTACAATTCGCCGGGGCAGGTTGTCCTCTCGGGCACGCCCGAAGCATTGGCGCTCGGGGTGGAGGAGGCGAAGCGGCGGGGCGCGAAGAAGGTGGTGCCGCTGAGCGTGAGCGCCGCGTTCCACTCTCCGCTGATGGCCGCGGCCGCCCGCTCGCTGGCCGCGGCGCTGGACCAGGTGGCGTTCGCGCGCGGCCGCTTCCCGGTGTACGCGAACGTCTCGGCGGCTCCGGTGCGGGAGCCCGAGGAAGCGCGCGCCTCGCTGAAGGCGCAGCTGCTGAAGCCGGTGCTCTGGGAGCAGACGATGCGCGCCCTTCTGCGGGACGGCGCCGACCGTTTCGTCGAGGTCGGAAACGGAAGGGTGCTGCGCGGTCTGGTCCGCGGGGTCGACAAGGGCGCGGCCCTCTTCGGCTCGCAGGATCCCGACGAGCTGGAAGCGGCGGCCGCCTCGCCGGCCCCTGCCTCTGCCGCGGCGCGAGTGAAGAGTTGAGCGGACGCTTCGACGGAAAGGTCGCCGTGGTGACCGGCGGCGGCAAAGGGATCGGCCTCGCCGTCTCCAGGCGGTTCGCGGCGGAGGGGGCCAGGGTAGTCCTCTCCGGTCGCGACCAAGCCGCGCTCGAGGCAGCGGCGGCGGGGATCCGTTCGGAAGGCGGGGAGGCTCTCCCGGTGGTGGCCGACACCGCGAAGACCGGAGAAGCTGAGCGGCTTTGCGACGCGACGCTTGAGGCGTACGCGCGAGCCGACATCCTGGTCAACAACGCGGGCGTGACGCGGGACGGGTTGCTTCTCCGGATGAGCGACGAGGACTGGGACGTGGTCCTGGATACCAACCTCAAGGGGGCGTTCCGATGCATCCGGGCCTTCGCCCGCCCGATGGTGAAGCAGCGGTGGGGAAGGATCGTGAACGTCTCGTCGGTGATCGGGTTGATCGGGAACGCCGGCCAGGCCAACTACGCCGCTTCCAAGGCCGGCCTCCTGGGGCTCACGAAGTCCGTTGCTAAGGAGTTGGCATCACGTCATATTACGGTGAACGCCGTGGCGCCCGGATTCATCGAGACGGCGATGACCCAGGGCCTGTCGGAGAAGGTTCGGGAGGGCCTGGGGGCCCAGATTCCGCTCGGGAGGCTGGGGAGCCCGGATGACGTGGCGCACGCGGTGGCCTTTTTGTGCTCCGAGGACGCCGCGTACGTGACGGGGCAGGTGCTGCCGGTCGACGGCGGCATGGTGATGTAGGCGCGTCCCGGAGGGTCGGGACGAATCTAAAGGGGGAGGTGACCCTGGAAATGGCAGCTTTCAGCGAAGATCGCGTGAAGCAGATCATCGTGGATCAGTTGGGCGTGGCGCCCGAGCAAGTGACGCCCGAAGCGTCGTTTATCGACGATCTCGGCGCCGACTCGCTGGACACGGTGGAGCTGGTGATGGCCCTCGAGGAGGCATTTGATATCGAGATCCCCGACGAGGACGCGGAGAAGATGACCACCGTGGCGGACGCGGTGAAGTACCTGGAATCGCACGTACCCAAGAACGCCTGACAGGAGTCGCGCGCCAGCTCCGGGCGCGACGAGGGCCGGGCGGGCAACAACCAGCGGAAGGGAGCGGAACAAAACGAATGATGCGTCGTGCGGTGGAGCCGCGCCGGGTGGTGGTCACGGGCATGGGGGTCATTTCCCCGCTCGGATCCGATCTCGAAGATTTCTGGAAGCGGCTCCTGGCGGGCGAGTCGGGGATTGGCCCCGTCACGCGCTTCGACATCACCGAGTACGACACGCGATTCGCGGGCGAGGTGAAGGA
>DATGVG010000082.1:0-3549 GCA_035300625.1 Candidatus Limnocylindrales bacterium | reverse complement strand
CGCACCGGGGCTTCGATGCGCTGGCTCCGGAGACGCGGCTGGAGGCGAGAAGGAACTACGTGGCGGCGTGGCGTGACGTTCTTCACGACCTGCGCCGCCTGGTGGCGCCGGGCCCGACCAGCTAAACGTCTACACCCGCAGCACGATCTTTCCCACGTTCGCGCGCGACTGCAAGATCCGGTGCGCGGCGCCCACCTCGCCCAGGGCCATGACCCGCCCCGGCTGCGGGGTGATCTCGCCTGCCGCGGCCAGCCCGACCAACTCCTCGAGCACCCGCCGCATCAGGGGACGATTCCGGATCAACTCGCGCATGTTCACGCCGTAGAGTCCCAGGCTCGGCTTCATGAGATCGATGAACGTGAGCCGGGGCGCGCTCAGGACGTAGCCGATGGCGCCCAGGAGATTCCTTCCCGAAATGCCGCTCACGCCCAGGGCCACAACGCGGCCCCCGGGCCGGATCGCGCGCAGTCCGTCGCGGATCGAGGGCCCTCCGACCGAATCGAGCACGATGTCGTAGCCGCGGCCGCCGTAGATGCGCGAGGACATCCGCGCGATCTTGAGCCGCTGCGACTGGACCACGTGTTTCACGCCCTCGGTGATGAGCCGCGCCCGCTTCAGGTGCGTGCCCGCGGAGCCCGACATCTCGAGCCCCGCGCGCCGCGCCAGGTCCACTGCTGCCATGCCCACGCCGCCCGCGGCCGCGTGAATGAAGATGCGCATGCCGGGCTCCACCGGACCGGTGCGGTGGAGCGCGACATAGGCCGTCCCGTAGTTCAGCGGAAGCACCACGGCGGACTGATACGCGAGGGAGTCGGGGATGGGAATCACCTGCTCGGCCGGCACCGCGATCCGCTCGGCGTAGCCGCCGGTGAGGTGGTACGCCAGGACGCGCTGCCCCTCGCGAATCCCGCGCACGCCGTCGCCGATGGCGATCACGTCGCCGCTTGTCTCGTGTCCGGGGATGTAGGGAGGGCGCGGCGCTTCGGGGTTCAACCCCTGGCGCGAGAGGACGTCGGTGAAGTTGACGCCGATCGCGCGCACCTGGATCAGCACTTCTCCGGGAGCAAGCTTCGGATCCGGCGCTTCCCCCGGGCTCAAGGACTCCGGCGGCCCGGGCTTCCGGAAGCTGATGGCGCGCATGGTGCCCGTCACCAGCGTTGTCCCGGCAGCCTCGTGCGGGGCGGACCTGCATGGCGCGCCGGTTTCGCCGGCACCGGCTCCCGCTTCGCCGCGACGCCGCCCCCGCGGATCCGCCGCGACAGCGCCTCGACTTTCCCCTTTACTAAATCTCGGATGCGCCGCACTTCCTCGATCGGCTTCCCCGCCGGGTTCGGGATATCCCAGTCCTCGACGGGGCGCCCCGGATAGACGCAGACCGCCGGGTCGTCGCATCCCATCGAGACGACCAGGTCGGCGCGGGCGAGGACGCTGGCGTCGATGCCGGCGGGGCGTCGCATCTCGATGTCGGCCCCCACCTCGCGCATCACGGTGACCACCTCGGGATGCACGCGGGCGGCGGGCTCGGAGCCCCCCGAACGCACCTCGTGCCCGGGCACCAAGCGTTCGAAGAAGGCGTGCGCCATCTGGCTGCGGCCGGCGTTCTCCCGGCAGAGGAAATAGACGAGCATGCTTCCACTATACCTGATCGCGGAGGCGAACGGCCGTGTCGAAGACGGCGCGCCACATCTCCCGCGTCAGCACGCCGGTGCTCGTGTTCTGCTGGCTGGGATGATACGTGCCGAGCAGCCAGCCTCCCTCGGCGAGCGGGTACGCGGCGCCGTGCCCGAACGCGGCCTTCGGCTTCAGATCCGGAAGGTTCATCCACCGCCGCGCCCGGAGAAACGCCTCGAAACCGATCCGCCCTAGCGCCAAGCGCACGCGCACGCCCGAAAGCGCGCGCATCTCGCGGATCAGGTACTCGCGGCAGCGCTCCGCCTCGATCGGGAGCGGCCGGTTGCCGGGCGGGGCGCAGCGGAGCGCCGCCGTGACGTAGACGCCGGTGAGCGCGAGTCCGTCGTCGCGCGAGACCGACTGGGGCTGGTTCGCCAGCCCCTGCCGATAGAGCTCGCGGAAGAGCCAGTCCCCCGACTTGTCCCCGGTGAAGACCCGCCCCGTCCTGTTCCCGCCGTGCGCCGCGGGGGCCAGTCCGACAATCAGGAGCCAGGCGTGGGGATCGCCGAAGCCGGGCACTGGCTTCCCCCAGTACTCCTGGTCGCGGAAGGCGGCCCGCCGCGTCCGGGCCACCTCCTCGCAGTAGGCGCGGAGACGCGGGCATCGCTCGCACTCGACCACGTCCCCGGCGATCCGTGTCAGGGAATCGCCTGCCCTTGTCGCGGGTTTATGGAGGGGGCCCATCCCCGGATCATACCAACGGCGCCTTGATCGCTTTCCGGCCCCGGGAGACAATGGGCTTCCGGTCCAGGAGGCCGGCCAACCCAGCCATGCAGGCACTACTTCCGCTACTCACAACTCTGTTGCCGGTCCTATACGGGCTGAGCGCAGCCGGTTACGCGCGCGTATATCTGGCGGAGCCGGGCGTTTTGGAGGGAACCCGGGGCCAGAGCGGCGGCCCCTTCCTGCTGCGCGCGGCCGTCGTCGTGCACGTGCTCTACCTCGCGGCTCGCGGCTACATGGAAGGGCACCTCCCCCTGGCGTCGGTCTACGACTTCCTCTCAGCGACGGGCTTCTCGCTGGCTGTGGTCTACCTGTACGTCGAGATGCGTCAGCGGATCCGGACCACCGGGATCTTCGTCATCCCGCTGGTCTTCTTCCTCCAGGTCATCTCCTCCGCGTACGGCGGGAGCACCGCGGCCCTCAAGCCGCCGCTCAAGCCGATCTGGTTCGAGCTCCACACGCTCGCCGCGGTGCTCGGCTACAGCGCGTTCGTGGTCTCGGCCATCTACGGGGTCCTGTTCCTGAAGCTGTATCGCGACATCAAAGCGAACCGCCTTTCCTTCTTCTACGCCCGCATGCCCTCGCTGGAGACGCTGGGCCGCATGAACGTGTCCGCGGCCGGGGCGGGGCTCGTCTTCCTGGCCCTCGCGATCCTCATGGGGATGGGCTGGGCCCGCGTCACCGGGGTGCGGTTCCTTGGCGACCCCAAGACGTGGCTCACCATTGCCGCCTGGATGGTGCTCGGCTTCGCCGTGCTCGCCTACCACCGGCTGGGATGGCGCGGGCCGCGCGCGGTCTACGCTTCGCTCGCGGGCTTCACGACCCTGGTCCTGTCGCGCTTC
Source organism: Candidatus Limnocylindrales bacterium (assembly GCA_035300625.1). Lineage (GTDB taxonomy): Bacteria > Eisenbacteria > RBG-16-71-46 > SZUA-252 > SZUA-252 > DASQJL01. Next base: position 313 of record DATGVG010000082.1, on the reverse strand, counting down.
GCGGTGGACCTCTTCTTCCACTCGTTCCACACCTTCCGCTAGCCGTGGACGCCGCCGCCCCTCTCGACCTTCTCTGCGTCGGCCTGAACCACGAGACCTCTCCGCTCGAGGTGCGGGACGCGCTCGTCATGAACGAGGCCGAGGTGGAGCGCGCGATCCAGGCGCTCCGCGAGCGCGGAGCCGCCGAGGCGCTGGTGCTGTCGACGTGCAACCGCACCGAGGTCTACGCGCGCGGCGCCGCCATCGAGGATCCGCTCGCGTTCGTCGCCGCGCTCTTCCGCGAGATCAAGGGAATGGACCTCACGGGGAAAGA
>DATGVG010000081.1:0-7550 GCA_035300625.1 Candidatus Limnocylindrales bacterium | reverse complement strand
CAGCATTTCCTCGGCATCGCGGTCGGTCAGGGGCGCGACCCGCAACGAGACGTCGTGCAACAGCTCCACCGACACGCCTCCCAGTCCGAACAGCACCACCGGACCGAACGACGGATCCCGCGTCATGCCGATGATCGTCTCGAGCCCGCCGCTGACCATTCGCTCCACGGTCACACCTTCGAACCTGGCCTTCGCGTCCGCCTCGCGCAGCGCCATCGCGATTTCGTCGAACGCCCGCGCGGCCTCTTCTTCGCTCCGGATACGGAGCCGCACGCCCCCCACGTCGGTCTTGTGGACCACGTCGGGCGACCGCACCTTCATGACCGTGGGAAATCCGACTATTTTCGCCATGCCCGCGGCCTCGCCGCGCGTCGTCGCCGCCTTGATGGGATTGGTCCGGATGCCGTAGGCGGTCAAGAGCTCGGGCAGGAGGGGCGCCTGGAGCCAGCCGCCGCGCTCGGCGCGCGCGATCACGTCGCGCGCCTTCGCCGGGTCCACATTCGTCAGGGAGGGCGTCTTCCCCGGCGGAGCGTTCCGCCATACCCCGTACCTGACAGCGCGGGCCAGCGTGCGCGCCGCGGCCTCGGGGAACGAGTAGGACGGGATGTGCCCCTCGTTCAGCGAGCGGAGGCTCTCGGGGACGCCGTGCGAGCCCATGAAACAGGAGAGCACGGGCTTCTTGTTCCCCGCCGCGCCCGCGAGGATCGCGCGCGCCACGTCCTGCGCGCCGGTAACCAGGGGCGGAACGAAGATGACGATGACGGAGTCCACGTTCCTGTCCTGCAGAAGGAGCTTGAGCGCCATCTCGTAGGACTCGGAGTTGGCCGAGGCGATCATATCGACGGGGTTCTTGGTGCTGGCCTCGGCCGGCAGGAACGCGCGCATCCCCTTCACGGTCTTGGTCTCCAGCGCTGTCAGCGTGAGCCCCGCGCTCTCGCAGGCGTCGGCCGCCATGATCCCCGGGCCACCCGCGTTCGTCAGGATCGCGACCCTCGGACCGGTGGGAATGGGCTGTGATCCCAGGAGGAGCGCCGTGTCGAACAGTTCCTCGATCGTGTCCGTGCGGATCACGCCGCTCTGGTGGAACAGCGCCTCGACCGCGGCGTCGGACCCCGCGAGCGCCCCCGTGTGCGACGAGGCGGCGCGGGACCCTCCGGGCGTGCGCCCGCTCTTCACGGCCACGATCGGCTTCTTCCGCGCGACGCGGCGCGCGATCTGCGTGAACTTGCCCGGATTTCCGAACGACTCGAGGTAGAACAGCACCATGTCCGTCCCCGGGTCCTTCTCCCAGAACTCGAGCAGGTCGTTGCCCGAGACGTCCGCCTTGTTCCCCACGCTCACGAACTGGGAGATGCCCAGGTTCAGGGCGCGCGCGTAGTCGAGGATCGCGAGGCCCAGGGCGCCGCTCTGCGATGAAAACGCGATCCTCCCCGACGGCGGCTGGACCGGCGCGAAGGTCGCGTTCAGGGCGACGACGGGATCGGTGTTCAGGATGCCCAGGCAGTTGGGGCCGACCAGGCGCATGTCGTGGCGCCGGACGATGTCGAGAAGGGCGGCCTCGAGCTTCACGCCGGCGCCGCCGACTTCCTTGAAGCCCGCGGAGATGACGACCAGCGCCTTCACGCCTTTTTTGCCGCAAGCCTCCGCGATCTCCAGCACCAGCGCGGCGGGCACGACGATCACCGCCAGGTCCACCTCACCGGGGATCGCTTCGATCGAGGGGTACGCCGGGACGGACTGCACGTGCGACGCGTTCGGATTGACTGGGTAGACGGGGCCCTGGAACGGCTGCTGGAGGAGATTGTGGAGGACGGCGCCGCCGATGGAATCGCGGCGGCGCGAGGCGCCGATCACCGCGATCGAGTGGGGCCGGAGAAGCGGTACCAGGGAAGCGCTCACGCGCGGGATCCTATCAAATCAGGGCGAGCCCATCTGCCGCCGCGCCCCCTCCACCTCCTTGGCCAGCGCCACGTCCTTCGCGGTGATGCCGCCGGAGTCGTGGGTAGTAAGACGGAGCGTGATCGTGGAGTAGCGGATGTCGGTGTCGGGGTGATGATTCGCCAGCTCGGCCAGCTGAGCGACCGCGCTCACGAAGACGATGGCCTCGGGAAAAGTGGCGTGCTTGTAGCTCTTCTGCAGCATTCCCTTTTCCAGCGTCCAGCCGGGGAGATCGCGCAGCGCGGCCTGGATCTCGGCGTCACTCAGCTTCTTCGCGGGCACGGCCGGCGCCCTACCAGCGGCCCAGGAGCCCCGGATCGGACATCATCTCCGGGGACCAGGCATCGGGCATGATCTCGACCTCGGTCTCCTTCCCCGTGACGCGGGTCGTCACCTCTTTCACCTGGGCGACGATCTGCGGCGCGTAGGGGCAGAACGGAGTGGTGAGAAGCATCCGCACCACGTGTGGCTCCACGCTCTGGTCGATTTCCCGCACCAGCCCCAGGTCAATGATGCTCAGGTGGATCTCGGGATCCACCACCTCCTCCAGGGCGCTTCGGATTTCCTCGTCGGATGCCATGGCCTATTCCTCCGGAACCCCTAACAGTAGATCTTCCCCATCGACCCGCACCGGGAAGGTTTCCACCGGCACGAATGCCGGCAGCGAAAGCGCCGCGCCGGTGCGGATGCTGAACCGCGCGCCGTGGCGGGGACAGACGACGACGTCGTCCTCGACTTCGCCCTCCGCGAGAGGCCCGCCGTCGTGCGTGCAGATGTCCTCGATCGCGTAAAACCCGTCGTCCAGGCGGAAGACGGCGATGTGCCGGCCGTCCACTTCGAACGTCTCCCGGCCGCCTGAGGGCACGTCCGCGGCCCGGCCCACCTTGACGAACCGGATCGCCTGCTGGGTCATTCGTCTTCCTCCGCCTGCCAGCTCTGGAGCCCGTAGACGCCGACCTTCAGCGTTTTCAGGGCCAGGAGGGCGCACTTCAGGCGAACCGGGCCCAGCTCGATCCCGAGCATCTCCAGAACTTCGTCCCGCCCGATCCGCTTCACCTCTTCCAGCGTCTTCCCTTTGATCTCTTCCGTCAACATGGACGCGGCGGCCCGGCTGATGGAGCAGCCGACGCCCGTGAAGCGCACATCCTCGATGGCGCCGTCCTTCACCCGGATGTCGATGCGGATCCTGTCCCCGCACAGGGGGTTCGAATCCTCGGCGCTCAGGTCGGGATGATCCAGCGTGCCGAAATTGCGGGGATTCTGGGAGTGGTCGAGGATGTCCTGCCGGTAGAAGTCGTCGAGGCTCATCCGCGAAAGACCTGTTTCACCTTCCGCACGCCCGCCACCAGCCGGTGGATCTCCTCCGGCACGTTGTAGACGTAGAAGCTGGCGCGGGTCGAGGCGGGAATGCCGAGCTTCGCGTGGAGCGGCATCGCGCAGTGGTGCCCCGCGCGCACGGCAATCCCCTCGCGGTCCAGCACGCTGGCGACATCGTGCGCGTGGACCCCGTCGAGCGTGAAGGAGACGATGCCGCCGCGCTCCGACGCGGGCGGGCCGTAGATGGTCACGCCCGGAACTGCGCCCAGCCCTTCCATGGCCAGGGCGGTCAGCTCGGCGTCGTGCCGGCGCACGGCGTCCATCCCCAGGCCCTCGAGATAGTCGATGGCGGCTCCGAACGCGATCGCGTCCGCGATGTTCATGGTGCCCGCCTCGAACTTGAACGGGACGTCGTTCCACGTGGATCCGGCGAGGGTGACCTCCCGGATCATCTCGCCGCCCCCGAAGAACGGCGGCATGGCCTCGAGGTGCTCGCGCTTGGCGTAGAGCGCGCCGATGCCGGTGGGCGCGAGCATCTTGTGCCCCGAGAAGGCGAGGAAGTCGGCGTCCAGGGCGCGCACGTCCACGCCCAGGTGCGGGACGCTCTGGGCGCCGTCCACCAGCACGACCGCGCCGGCCGCGTGCGCGCGGCGGATCAGCTCCGCGACCGGGTTGATCGTCCCGAGCGCATTCGACATGTGGGTCACCGCGAGGATCTTGACCGGCCCATCGAGCAGCGCGTCCAGACCCGAGAGATCCAGCAGGCCCGAGCGGTCGATCGGGATGTATCGAAGCTCGGCGCCCTTCTCCTCGGCCAGAAGCTGCCACGGGACCAGGTTCGAGTGGTGCTCCATCTCGGTGGTCACGATCACGTCGCCGGGGCCGACGTTCTTCCGGCCCCAGGAATTCGAGACGAGATTCACCGATTCGGTGGTGCCGCGCGTGAAGACGATTTCCTTGGAGGAGCGCGCGTTCACCAGCCGGGCGACGGTGGCGCGCGCGGCCTCGTACGCCTGGGTGGCCTCTTCGGCCATGAGGTAGATGCCGCGGTGCACGTTCGCGTTCGAGGTCCGGTAGTAGTGGTCCAGAGCGCGCAGGACCTGGAGCGGCTTCTGGGTGGTAGCGGTGTTGTCCAGGTAGGCGAGCGGCTTCCCATAGATTTCCCGGGTCAGGATCGGGAAGTCCTTCCGGATCAAGGCGGTGTCCAGCCGCCGCGAAGCGGTACCGGGGGCCGCGGTTTTCTCTGCCGTTTTCACCTCAGTTGCCCGCCTTCCGATCCATCGCCTCCGTGACGAGGGCGCGCAGCGTCGGAGAAGGGATGCGCTCGAGAACCGGCTCGAAGAAGCCTGAGATGATCAGCCGCTCGGCGTCGTGCTTGTTCATCCCGCGCGCCATGAGATAGAAGAGCTGCTCCGAGTCCACCTGTCCGACCGTGGCGCCGTGCGTGCAGCGCACGTCGTTCGCCTCGATCTCGAGGCTGGGGATGGAGTCGGCCCGCGCCTTGTCGGAGAGGATCAGGTTCCGGTTCGCCTGGTAGGCGTCGGAGCCCTGCGCGTTCTTGTTCACGCGGATCAGTCCCTGGTAGACGGTGCGGGCGCGATCCCGGAGCGCTCCCTTGAAGAGGAGGTCGCTGGTGGTGTGCCCCACCACGTGGTTCTGGAAGGTGTGGAAATCGAAGTGCTGGGACTCGTTCCCGAAGTAACAGCCCGAGAATTTGCCCTCGGCCCCTTCCCCTTCCAGGTGCATCTCCATGTCGGCCTTGATCAACTTTCCGCCCAACGCCGCGAGGGTCCAGTGGAAGCGCCCCTCCCGGTCGATGCGCGCGCGCTCCACGCCGAAGTGGTAGACGTTCCCCGCCCAGCGGAACAGCGTCGCCACGTGCAGGTCGGCGCGCTCTCCCACGGTGATCTCGGTGACCGGCACGACCACCGCCGTGCCCGGCTCGCCCGAGGAGACGTACTCCTCGATCACGGTGGCGCGGGCTCCCGATTCCAGGGCCACCACCAGGTGCGGGAAGAGCATGAGATCCGGGGTGCTCCGCGCGACCAGGACGCGGATCGGCTTTTCCAGCGCGACTTCGGCGGGGACGTGGACCAGCACCCCGTCGGAGCCCAGAGCGGCGTTCAAGCCGGTGAAGCGGCTTTCGTCGTGCCGGACCGTGGCGCCGAGGATCCGCTCGACCAGTGCCGGCTTCTCCCGAGCGGCCTTCGCGATCGGGAGCACCGTGACGCCGGCGCGGATCAGAGCCTCATCGCGTTCCAGGAAAACAACGCCCGTGTCCAGAACCACCACCAGCGCCGAGCGTTCCTCCGCGGGCCCGATCTCCGAGCGAAGCTCGGCCGGGAGCTCGGCCACGGAGCGCGCCGCCGGATGCGGGTCCCGCTCCACCAGGAGCGAGTCCCACTTGAGCCCGGAGATGTCGGTGCGCCGCCACAGCTCTTCGAGGCGGGTCGGGAACGGCGTCTTCTCGCAGTAAGCCCAGGCGCGCGAGCGTCGAGCCGCCATGAACGCCGGCTCCCCGGCGCAGGCAGCGAGATCGGCGACAGCCTCGGCGTTGACGCCGCCCAGCCGCGCGGGCAGATCCGCGCGCGGGGCGGCTACGGTTTCGGAACGGGTCATCCGACGGAGCCCTCCATCTGCAATTGAATGAGCCGATTCATCTCGACCGCGTATTCCATCGGAAGCTCCTTGGTGATCGGCTCGATGAAGCCGCTCACGATCATCCCGGCCGCTTCCGCCTCCGGAATGCCGCGGCTCATCAGGTAGAAGAGCTGCTCGTCGCCGATCTTCGAGACCGTGGCCTCGTGGCCCACCGACACGCGATCCTCTTCGATCTCCATGTACGGATAGGTGTCCGAGCGGGAGTCCTCGTCCAGGAGCAGCGCGTCGCAGCGCACCGTCGACTTGCAGTCCACCGCGCCCTTAGCGACCTTGACCAGCCCGCGGTAGCCCGCGCGCCCACCGTCCTTGCTGATCGACTTGGAGACGACGTTGGACGTGGTGTTCGACGCGACGTGGACCACCTTGCCGCCCGCATCTTGGTGCTGTCCCTTCCCGGCGAACGCGATGGAAAGAATCTCGGCGTGGGCACCCGGCTCCATCATGTAGACGCTGGGATACTTCATCGTCAGCTTGGAGCCCAGGTTCGCGTCCACCCATTCCATGGTGGCGTCCTGGTAGGCGGCCGCGCGCTTCGTGACCAGGTTGTAGACGTTGTTCGACCAGTTCTGGATGGTCGTGTAGCGGCAGCGGGCCCCCTTCTTCACGATGATCTCGACGACCGCCGAATGCAGCGAGTCGCTCGCGTAGATCGGAGCAGTGCAGCCTTCCACGTAGTGCACGTAGGCGCCCTCGTCCACGATGATCAGCGTCCGCTCGAACTGGCCCATGTTCTGGGCGTTGATGCGGAAGTAGGCCTGCAGCGGAAGATCCACCTTCACGCCCTTCGGAACGTAGATGAACGAGCCGCCGCTCCAGACCGCGCTGTTCAGTGCGGCGAATTTGTTATCCGAGGGCGGAATGATCGTTCCGAAATACTGACGGAAAAGCTCGGGGTGCTGCTCCAAGGCCGAGCCCGTGTCCAGGAAGATCACGCCCTTGTTGGCGAGGTCTTCCTTGATCTTGTGATAGACGGTCTCCGAGTCGTACTGGGCGCCCACGCCGGAGAGGAATTTCTGCTCGGCTTCGGGGATGCCCAGCTTGTCGAAGGTCCGCTTGATGTCGGCGGGCACGTCGTCCCAGCTCTTCCCTTGCTCGTCCGTCGGCTTCAGGTAGTAGAAGATGTTCTGGAAGTCGATTTCCGCGACGTTACCGCCCCAGGTGGGCAGCGGCTTCCTCTCGAAATGCTCCAGAGCTTTGAGCCGGAAGGCGAGCATCCACTCCGGCTCCTTCTTCATCGCCGAGATCTCCCGGACCACGTCCTGGTCCAGGCCGCGGCGCGACTTGAAAACCGGTGCGATGTCGTCGTGGAAGCCGAATTTCTCCCTGTATCCTTCGCGGATATCGAGTGTGTCGGTATTTTCTTTCATGGTCGCTCCCTATCTCCGGGCGCTAGGCCGCCTGGGTGTCGCGCACCCAGTCGTACCCTTGCGCTTCCAGCTCGTGCGCCAACTCCGCTCCGCCCGACTTGACGATGCGGCCGTCGACGAGCACGTGGACGAAGTCGGGCTTGATGTAATTCAGTATCCGCTGATAGTGCGTGATCAACAGCACGCCAAGCTCGGGACCGGAGAGGGCGTTCACCCCTTCCGCCACGATGCGGAGCGCGTCGATGTCCAGGCCGGAATCGGTCTCGT
>DATGVG010000080.1:0-3953 GCA_035300625.1 Candidatus Limnocylindrales bacterium | reverse complement strand
ATTCGTATCTCTGACCCGTGATCCCGTTTCTTCCACCCGTTCCGGCATCATCCGAGGAGGGCCCGTGTCCATCGGCAGCGCCATCGGCCGCACCCGTCTCCTGGCGTCGGCCGTCACCGTCTTCCTGGTGACCGCGGCGCCGTCCGCCCCTCCAACCGCGTTGGCCGCGACGAACCCGCCCCTCTTCTACAGCGACCGGCCCGACGCCGCCGCATTCCGCGCGCTGTGCGAGGCGGAGATCGCGAACGCCCAGGAGGCGCTCGACCGTCTGGTCGCCGTGCGGGAGAAGCGCACCGTCGACAACACGCTCGTCCCCTACAACGAGATGATGCTCCACGCCGACAACGCGGCCTATTACTCGGGGCTCATGGAGTCGGTCCATCCCGATTCCACGTTCCGCGCCACGGCGGAGGGGATGACCCAGAAGGCGCAGAAATTCCTGAGCGATGCCGGCCTGAACCGGGCTCTGTACGAGGCGGTGCGCGCCGTCTCCCTGAAGGGCGCCGACGCCGATACCAAGACGGTGGTGATGCGCGCGCTCCGCGATTTCCGCCGCGCCGGCGTCGACAAGGACGGGGCCACGCGGATCCAGATTGCCGCGCTACGCGATCAACTGGTCCAGGTCGGCCAGGAATTCGATCGGAACATCCGAAACGACTCCCGCACGATCCAGGTCGCGAGCGTCGCCGACCTGGACGGACTCCCCGAGGACTTCATCCGGTCCCACCCGCCGGGCGCGGACGGGCGGATCACGCTCTCGATCGAGTTCCCCGACCGCTACCCGATCATGAGATACGCGAAGAACGCGGAGGTGCGGCGCCGGATGCACATGGAGCGCTTGAACCGCGCCTATCCGCAGAACATGGCCGTGCTCGACACGATGGTCGCGAAACGCTATGAGCTGGCCCAGCTTCTGGGCTACAAGACCTGGGCCGACTACGTGACCGAGGACAAGATGATCCGGTCCCCGAAACGGGTCGTCGAGTTTCTCGACCGGGTCGGGCGCCTGGTCGGGGACCAGTCCCGGCGGGAATACCAGGTCTATCTGAAGCGGAAGCTGGAGGACGACTCCAAGGCCGTCGCGGTGGAGAACTGGGAGGCCTCGTACTATGCGAACCTGATCCGGAAGCGGGACTACGATTTCGACGCGCAGACCGCGCGCCCCTACTTCCCCTTCGACCGCGTGAAGCAGGGAGTGCTGGACGTGACGTCGCGCATCTTCGGCGTCACCTACAAGAAGATCGACGGCGCCGTGGTCTGGGACCCCAGCGTGGAAGCCTACGAGGTCTACGAGGGGGACCGGTTGCTCGGACGCTTCTTCCTCGACCTGCATCCGCGTCCCGGAAAGTACAACCACGCGGCGCAATTCCCCATTCGCCAGGGATGCGCCGGCGTTCAGATACCCGAGGCGGCGCTGGTCTGCAACTTCGCCGGCGGGAAGCCGGACGATCCCGGCCTCATGGAGCAGCAGGACGTCGCGACGTTCTTCCACGAGTTCGGGCACCTGCTCCACACGATCTTCGCGGGCGGGCAGCGCTGGGAGCCGATCGCGGGAATCTCCACCGAGTGGGACTTCGTTGAGGCTCCGTCGCAGATGCTGGAGGAGTGGGCATGGTACCCCTCGTCCCTCCAGACCTTCGCGCGGCACTACCAGACGGGCGAGCCCATCCCCATGGAGTTGGTCGAGAAGATGCGGCGCGCGGACGCGTTCGGCCGGGGGATCGACCGCTCGTATCAGACCTTCCTGTCCCAGGTGTCTCTTCACCTGTACGACCGGCCGCCCGCCAGCGTGAACAGCGATTCGACGGTTGCGCTGGCCGAACGGGCCAGCGTCCCCTTCCCGCCGGTGCCGAATTCGCACATGCAATGCTCCTTCGGCCATCTCGACGGCTACTCGGCGATCTACTACACCTATCTCTGGTCGCAGGTGATCGCGAAGGATCTCTTCAGCCAGTTCGACCGGACCCGCCTTCTGGACCCGGCGGTGCCGACGCGCTACCGGAAGACGGTGCTGGCGCCGGGCGGATCGCGGCCGGCCGAGAAGCTGGTCCGCGACTTTCTCAAGCGCGACTTCGACTACAAGGCTTTCGAGGAGTATGTGCGGGAGGGGACCGGCAGCTAGCGCTTGGTCTTGCGGGTCTCGCGGAGCGGCGTGAGGACTTCCTTCTCGAAGCGGGCGGTGTCGAACTTCTTGTCGAGGTAGGGCAGGACCACTTCCTCGGTCACGACGAAGTGGGCGGCCACGAGGCCGAGGATCCCGTAGCAGAGGTGCATGAGCTTTCCCGGCGTCGCGCCCGCCCCGACGGCCTTTTCCAGCGCCTCGGATCGGCGGGTCACCAGGACGTGCTCGAAGCGGACCGCCTCGGTCAGCTTTGAGCCCTCACCCCCCGCGGCCCAGTCGGCGGCCGGGTAGAGCGTGTACTCCTCGGCGTGCGCGTGCGGAGCTACCTGGCGGCGCACGAAATCCAGTACCTCGCGCGCCAGGGAGAGCTGATCCATGGTCGTCTGCTCGTGAAGCGTCTCGACCCGCTCGGACAGAGCCTGCACGCGGGTCATCAGCGTGGCGTGCTCCTCGCGCAGGGAGGCCGTCGGCAATCCCCCGTCAACCTTCGCCATGAACCGGGAGTCTCGGCGTTTCCTTTCCACCTGTCAACTCGCCTGTTGCGCCGCCCCGGCGGCGGGACCTAGTCTCGTTCGTCGTCGCGCACGGACGCGGCGCGACCGCCATCGGGGGCAAAGAGCCATGAAGATCGCCGTCGGCGCCGACCACGCCGGTTTCGAGATGAAGGAGCGGGTGAAGAAGATCCTCGAAGCGCGCGGGCACCAGGTCGAGGACATGGGCACCCACACGGCCGAGTCGACCGATTACCCCCCCTTCGCGTTCCGGGTCGGGGAGGCGGTGCGGGACGGGGCCGCGGAGCGCGGAATCCTCGTGTGCGATTCCGGAAACGGGATCGCGATCGCCGCGAACAAGGTCGAGGGAATCCGCGCGGCCCTGGCGGTGAACCGCTGGCAGGGGGAAATGGCCAAGCGGCACAACGACGCGAACGTTCTGGTGCTCGCGTCGGCGCTGACCAAGCGCGACGAGGAGGCGGACATCGTCCACGCCTGGCTCGACGCTCCGTTCGACGGCGGGCGGCACGCGCGGCGCATCGCCCAGATCACGGAGTACGAGCGGACGCACGAGCGCCGCTAATGCCATGACAAGGACGACGCGCCAGAACGAGTCGCTGGGGGCGATGGCCGAGCCCTACCGGGCGGCGCTCGACGCCCTGGTCTCCTCACGCGCCGTCGCCCGCCTCGCCGCGCGCGACCCCGCACTCTGGAAAGACGACCCCGCGCATGCCGCGATCATTCGGAACCGGCTCGGCTGGCTGGATCTTCCGGCGTGGGTCGAAGCGCGCGCCGCTGAGCTGGCGGCCTTCTCCGCCGAGATACGCGAGGCCGGCTTCACGCGCGTCCTCCTCCTCGGAATGGGCGGGTCCAGCCTCGCTCCCGAAGTGATCAAGCGCTGCATGACGCCCGGGCCCGGCGCGCCCACGCTGGACGTGCTCGACTCCACCGACCCCGCGTCCGTCCGCTCGGCCGAGGCCGGCGCGCGTCTGGACCGGACATTGTTCCTGGTCGCGAGCAAGTCCGGTGCGACGCTCGAGACGCTCTCGCAGTACCGCTACTTCCGGGCGCGGCGCCTGGCCGAGGGCTCTCCCCAAGCGGGGGGTCAGTTCGCGGCGATCACCGACCCCGGCTCTTCCCTCGAAGCGCTCGCGCGAGCCGAGAAGTTTCGCCGCGTCTTCCTGAATCCACCCGACATAGGGGGGCGCTATTCGGCGCTCTCCTACTTCGGCATGGTGCCCGCCGCGCTCCTGAACCTGGACCTGGACGCGCTCGCGGCGCGCGCGAAGGAGGCGCGCGACGAGGCGCTGTCGCCGGACCCGGCGCGAAACGGCGCCCTG
>DATGVG010000079.1:0-3354 GCA_035300625.1 Candidatus Limnocylindrales bacterium | reverse complement strand
GGACGGCATCGACACCACGCTTCCGTTCCACCTCCGGGTGCTCGACGACGAGGCGTTCCAGAAGGGGAACATCCACACCGGCTATCTCGAGGAGTTCCTCTCCCGGGAACGGGCAGCCGCGGCGTGACTCCGGGGAACGGCGTGCGGCGGATCGACGTCTACCAGTCCCCGGTGGGCGTCGAGCGGACCTCGCTCGAGGGCCGGTCGGTCGTCGTCGTGGACGTGCTGCGCTCCTCGACCACCATCGCATGGGCGCTGAAGAGCGGCGCCGCCAAGGTGATCCCGGTCGAATCGGTGGAGGAGGCGATCCGTCTCGCCTCGACACTGGACGCGAAGACGCTGCTCCTGTGCGGCGAGCGGGACGGAAGCAAGGTGAGCGGGTTCGATCTCGGAAACTCGCCCCACGAGTACACGCGCGAGCGCGTGGAGGGGAAGACGCTGGTGTTCGCGTCCACCAACGCGAGCCCGCTCATGGCGGGCGTCCTGGCGGGCCACGACCAGCGCCTCCTCGCCTACGTCAACCTGAGCGCGGTGGCCGATTCCCTGATGCGCGAGCGCGCCGATGTGGCCGTCGTCTGCGCGGGGAGGAACGGCCGCTTCTCGCTGGAGGATGCCGCGTGCGCCGGCGCCCTCACGCGGCGGCTGGCCGGCGCGGCCGCGGGGATTACGTTGAACGACGCGGCGGAGATGGCCGCCGAGTACGACCGGGTCCACGGGCATGACCCGGAGGCGATTCTGCGTAGGAGCGAGCATGGGCGGTATTTGATCGAGCTTGGGTTTGAGGAGGATTTGCCGGTTTGCGCTGCTTTGGATACGGTGCCTATCGTTCCGCTGCTGCGGGATGGGAGGATTATGGCGCAGGCGGGGGTTCTCGCCGGATAGGGGCTTGGCGCTACGCGTTTTTGGCGCGCGGGGAGGCAACGCTCCGGGGGCTGTTCTCGGAACTGCTCTGCAAGCAGAGCAGTTCCTGCGAAGGCCCCCCACGCGTTCCTCCCCCGCGTCCAACTACCCCCAACATCGATCATGACGTTCCACACACACCACACACACTTCTTGTTGGGGCTGGATCATTTCGACGCTGAGGTCGATGCCATGACCACCCGCCCCGTCTGTCCGCGCAGCGCCCGGCCGCCATGCACTCTCCACAACGCCCCCCTAAGCCGCTTTCCGCGCTCGCCGAAACAGCTCGAACGCAAGAACCCCAAAAAAGATATTCCCTGCCCAAGCCGCAAGAAACGGAGGCAACGCCCCATTGTGCCCCAGGGCCTGCCCCGTGCGGATGAACGCGTAGTAGAGGAAAGAGATGAACACCGAGAGGCCGAACCAGACGGCGAGGCCTCCGCGCCGCGCGCGCAGCGCGAGGGCCGTGCCGATCACGACCACGATCAGGTTGGTGAGCGGGAACGAAATCTTGAGGTACAGATCCACCAGGTACTTCTGCACGCGCCCGCCGCTCTGGTGCAGGCGCTGGATGTAGCGGGACAGCTCCCAGTAGGAAAGCGCCGCCGGATCCTCCTCCGTCTCCGAGAAATCCTCGGGGCGTTCGGGCAGGCCCGGGATCCGGAGCTCCGTGAAGTGGGCCGCCTTCTCCCCCTCCCGCGTGAACCGTCGCACATAGCCGTCGCGGAACACCCACTTGCCCTTCTCCCACTGGGCGGACTCGGCGTCGATGCGGCCGGTCAGCATGTGGTTCTGGATCTCCTGGATCACGACCTCCCGCATCTCTTTCTTTCCGACGTTGTAGGTGCGGATGAGGAAGGTGCGGCCGTTCGCGCCCAGGTAGGCCAGGTTCGTCCGCACCGCGGGACCCTCCATGCTCTGCTTCTTGATCTGCTCCCGGTAGACCTGCACCCGGCGCGCGTTCAGGTGGGGAAGGAGCAACTCGTTGGTCACGAACACGCCGGCGCTCACCACCAGCGCGAGCCCGAGCAGCGGGGCGGCGACGCGTCCCGGTCCGATCCCCGCGGCGCGCATGGCGGTGATCTCGTTGTTCCGGCCAATCTGTCCCAGCGCGAGCAGGCACGAGAGGAGCATGGCCATGGGCAAGACCTGGAGGATGATCCCCGGGATCGACACCAGGTAGTAGAGGGCGACCGTCGGGACGGGCACCTGGTTGTCCAGGAACGTGTCCATCTTCTCGAAGACGTCGACCACGACGAAGACCGAAACGAAGAAGAGGAGGCCCGCCGCCAGCGCGACCAATTGCTCCCGGAGGACGTAGCGGTCGAGCAACCTCACGCCGGCGTGGTCCGCCGGGGACGGGGACGACGGCGCTTCCCGCGCGGGATCACGTCAGCGGTCTGGAGCGTGAGGAAGAGGCCGATCGCGCCGATCACGATATTCGGGATCCACATCGCGATCCACGGTGCGACCAGGCGCCGGTCCGCCAGCTCCTCGCCGCCCGCCAGGCACAGGTAGTAGAAGACGAAAAAGAGGATGGAGACGAACGCGACGGCGATGCCGCTCTTCCGGGCCCGCATCCCGAGGGGAGCGCCGACCAGGACGAACACGATGCACGCCGCGGGGATCGAGAATTTCTTCTGCACCTCCACCTCCAGGCTGTTCATGCGTCGCTCCAGGGCCTCGATCTCGAGCTGGCGCATCTGGATCGCGTCCATCGTGACGGGCGCGATCGGGCGCAGGGCCACGGCGGTCGGGGGCGGGTTCCGCACGGCGAACCTTCCGATCGAGGAGAGGATGTGGACGGCCCCCCGAAGCCACGCGGCCAGACCGCGCTCCGGCCGGCGCGGGATGGCGGCCCGGACGAACTCGTCGTACGAGCGGTAGCCGGCCCCGTCCAGGATCTGATTTCGGGACTCGACGGCCTTCCCCAGGCCGCCCCTCAAGTCCCGGATGTTCGCCTCCATCATCGCCAGGGTCATCTCCCGGTCCCCCCGCGTCTCGCGGTTGTGCCGCTCCAGATCGCCGCCGGGGTTCCGAATATTGATGTTATGGGTCTTGAACATGAGGCGCCGGTAGGTCCGCTCGGCTTCGTTGGGCGGCACCTCGTGGATCTCTCCGTCGTGCAGCTCCAGGGTGATGAAGCGCCCGTCGGGGGAGTTGTGGATCACCCCCCAGTCGGCCAGGATCGTGGTGGGCCGGGCGTTCGAGCTGAGCTGGTAGATCTTGATGCCGCGGATCTCGTTGGTCCGGCTGTTCACCTTCTCCACGAAGATGTTGTAGCCGACGAATCCGTCGATGAAGACGCCCTCGGTGATCTGGGTGGTCGGACGCTTCCTCCCCACGTCGGCCATGAGATTGGCCAGGGCGTGGTTCGACTCGGGGAGAACGTGGTTGTTGAAGAGGACCAGGAGGATGGCGAGGACCACGCTCGCGGCCATCGGCGCCCCGATG
>DATGVG010000078.1:0-4424 GCA_035300625.1 Candidatus Limnocylindrales bacterium | reverse complement strand
GCGGTCACGTTCACGGCTGCGAACGCGCTCTCGGGTTCGGCGACGACGAACATCACGGTCACCAACGTCGATCGGGCTCCGGTGGTTACGGCGCCGCCGACGGCTTCCGGCGCGGAGAACACGCTGATCACCTTCATGGTGACCGCGGCCGATCCGGACGGTGACGCCATCACCAGTCTCACCGCTGCGGGCACGGCCATCACGGCGGGCGGCACGTTCACGTCGAATGCGGCCCATACCGCGGGTACGTTCTCGTGGACCCCGAGCTTCGCGCAGTCGGGCAGCTACAGCGTGACCTTCACCGCGTCGAACGCGCTCTCGGGCACGGCGGCGACGGTGATCACGGTCACCAACGTCGACCGCGCGCCGGTGGTCGCGGCCCCGGCGACCGCTTCCGGCCAGGTGAGCACCCTGATCACCTTCACGGTGTCCGCGGCCGATCCTGACGGCGACGCCATCACAAGCCTCACCGCGACGGGCACGGCCATCACGGCCGGAGCCACGTTCACGGCCAATGCCTCGAACACGTCGGGGACCTTCAGCTGGACGCCGACCGCCGGCCAGGCGGGCAGCTACAGCGTGACGTTCACGGCGACGAACGCCCTCTCGGGTTCGGCGACGACGAGCGTCACGGTCACCAACGCGGATCGCGCACCGGTGGTCACGGCCCCGGCGACCGCTTCGGGCGCCGAGAACACGCTGATCACCTTCACGGTGTCGGCGGCGGATCCGGACGGCGACGCGATCACCAGCCTGACGGCGTCCTCGGTGCCGTCGGGCGCCACGTTCACGTCCAACGCGGCCCATACGTCGGGCACGTTCAGCTGGACGCCGACCTTCTCGCAGTCGGGCAGCTACAGCGTGACGTTCACGGCGTCGAACGCCCTCTCGGGCTCGGCGACGACGGCGATCACGGTCACCAACGTGGATCGTCCGCCGACGGCCAACGCGGGCGGCCCGTACACCGGCATCACGAACGTCGCGGTGCAATTCGACGGTTCCGGCTCTTCGGATCCGGACGGCGACGCTCTCAGCTACGCGTGGAGCTTCGGCGACGGCGGCACGGGCACCGGGGTGAATCCGTTGCACACGTACACGGCCGCCGGTACCTACAACGTCACCCTCACGGTCAGCTCCGGCTCTCCGACCCAGTCGGCGACGGACGCCACGACGGCCACGATTTCGGACACGTTCCCGGCACGCGCCTTCACGGTGGGTGGCAATAGCCGCACCTCGCTGGGAGCGGGCAAGCCGTACACGTGCGTCCAGATCGAGCCTGTCGGCGGCGACTACGCCAATGCGGACGTCGTCATCTCGACCATCCGGATGATCTATCCGGCCGGCTCGACGAACCAGATCTTCGCCGACGCGACGAAGTCTTCGATCGACGGCGACAAGGATGGGAACGGAATCAACGAGATCACGGCCTGCTTCACGAAGGCCAGTCTCCGGGTGCTCTTCGCCGGGCTGCCGGCCGGTTCGAACACGGTCACGGTCCAGATCAAGGGCAACCTGGTCACCGGCGGCGATTTCAGCGCCACGCTGACCACGGTTGTGAAGAGCAACGGTGCGTTCGCGGCGAGAATTTCGCCGAATCCGCTGAATCCTCAGGCCAAGCTCTCGTTCTCGACGACGAAGCCGGGCGCCATCCGGGTCCAGATGTTCGACCCGCAGGGCCGTCTGGTGAAGACGATCGCGGACGAGAATTCCGCTCAGGCCGGTTACCACGACTACACGATCGATGGCCGCTCCTCGACGGGCTCCAAGCTCGCCTCGGGCGTTTACTTCGTGAAGATCTCGGCCGAGCACGACGGAGACTTGGTGCAGCGAGTCACGATCATGAAGTAGGGAAGGGCCCGGCAGGGTTCGACCCGGACGGACGGCGGGCGGAGCGCGCGAGCGCTTCGCCCGCTTCGCTTTTGAAGGGGGTCTGGCCCGGCGAGGGTGTAAGCGCTAGACTGCGCCCGGGTTCGTTCCGGACGACAAAGGGAGGGGTCATGAATCGTCTCCGCCGCGTCATCGCAGTCGGGCTTCTTCTCATTCCCCCGGCATTGCCTCGGAGCGGCACGGCCGCCGAGGACACCCGCCGGACGCCGGTGTCGCCGTTCTTGGAGATCGACTCGTCTCCCCAGGGGCCGCTGCAGAGCAGCAGCGGGGGAGGCGCCGAAGCCGATGTGGTGATCGAGTCCGGCCTCCAGGGCACCTTCGCGAAAAAACACATCGGGCTGGTGCGGTTCAGCGACCTGGTCCTGGAATTCGGGGCGGGGATGAATCCCCCCGTCTACGACTGGATCGCGGACGCGTGGGCGGGCAAGCAGCGGTTGGTGACCGGCGCGGTGCTCTCCGTCGACTACAACATGAACGTGGTGGCACGCCAGGAATTCACAGGCGCTCTCGTCAAGACCACGCTGTCGGCGCTGGACGCGTCCGGAAAGGAGCCGGCGACGTTAACCCTCAACATCCGCCCGGAGCGAACGCGGATGGTGAAGGGTGCTGGGACGGTCCCTCCCGACATGATGATGCGGAGCGGACGGGGCTGGCCGTCCAGCGGATTCAGGCTCGAGATTCCCGACCTCGATTGTTCCCACGTGCGGAGGATCGAGCCGATCACCGTCACCACCGACGTCAACAAGATCGAGTTCTCGGAGATCCGGGTCACCTTGCCCGAGAGCTCCTCGGATTCCTGGAACACCTGGCTGCAGAGCTTCGTGGTCAACGGGTCCAACGCGGACTCCTACGAGAAGTTCGGAGAGATCATCCTGCTGGGCCAGGGAGGGACCGAGATAGCCCGCGTGCATCTGTACAACCTGGGGATCGCCAGCCTGGAGCGGAGCGGCGGGGGAACCGCCGATCCGCTCCGGACGGTCACCGTGCGCCTCTACTGCGAGCGCATGGCGTTCGAGTGGAAGGCCGGCACCGCCGGCCAGGCGATGGACGTGCGGAGCTTCGGCCGCTGAGCGGGAAGCCTAGAACAACGCCTAGAACATCAGGCCGAAGGTGACCGGCACGATTGTGGTACAGCTTCATGCCAACCTTTTGATTGAACATACCCCGGCCCGCGCCTACCCTTGTTCTTGTTCGCATTGCCCGCGCGCGACCCCTCTCGAGCCCGGTCTCCATCCATGAAGTCGTGCAGCCTGCTGCTCATCGAAGACGACGCCGATTCGGCCGAAGCGATCCGGCTTCTGCTCGCTACTCGGAGCATCGACGTGGAGTGGGCCGCTTGCGCGACGGACGCGTTGAGGATCTTCGAGCGCGATCCGGGCCGGCGCTTTGACGTGATTCTCCTCGACTTGATGCTTCCCGACATGCCTGGAGTCACCCTGATTTCGAAGTTGGCGGAACGGATGGTCCTCCCGCCGATCGTGATCCACTCCGCCGCCCCACTCTCGGTCGCGCTGGCGGCCGGGCGGGAGGTGGGAGCCACGGCGGTCCTCCGGAAGCCCACCGATTGGCAGAAGATGAAGGACGTGCTCGAGAGGGTGGGCGGGGTGGGGATGGTTCCGGGGCGTTAGTCCGCCGGGCCGCCAGGGGACGTGAAGCCGCGCTATTCGAGGGCCGGGACTTCGAACCAGATCGTGGTGCCCGGGTCGTTGTGCTCGGCTCCGATCCGCCCCCCGTGCTGCTCCACGATTCTCGCCGAGATGAACAGGCCCAGGCCCAGCCCCGAGCGGGCGCTCCGCCCTCCCCGTTGGGGCTGAAGGAAGCGCTGGAACAGTTGCGATCGGTATGCGGGGGGGATCCCCGCCCCGAAGTCCCTCACGGCCACGCGGGTCCACCGCCGGCCGTTGTCGTTTCTGTCGCTGACCACCATCGAGATTTCCCCCTGGTCACCCCCATGCTTGATCGCGTTGGACAGGAGGTTCTGGACGACCTGGATCATGCGCATCTCGTCGGCCTGGATCGTGAGCCCGCCGCGGGTCGTGACCTCGAGGCGGATGCCGGGATGCGACGGCGCGGCCAACGTTGCCACCAGTTCCCGCGC
This sequence comes from Candidatus Limnocylindrales bacterium, assembly GCA_035300625.1. Taxonomy (GTDB): domain Bacteria; phylum Eisenbacteria; class RBG-16-71-46; order SZUA-252; family SZUA-252; genus DASQJL01. The sequence goes on along the minus strand of DATGVG010000078.1, from coordinate 439 downwards.
CTCCTCGGCGACTCGGCGGAGGTCTACGGGCCGCAGGTCCAGGGTTAGCTTTCCCGACCGCAGCCTCGCGACATCCACCAGATCCTCGGTAAGCCGCGACAGGTAGCCGATCTGGCGGCGGAATTTCACGATCACGTCCCGGACCTGGTCGCCCCACGCCGGGGCGCTGCGGTCCTCCTCGACGAGGTGCGACAAGAGCTCCACGTACGCGGCCAGCGGGGTGAGCGGCGTGCGGAGCTCGTGGCTCGCCAGGGAGAGGAAGTTGTCTTTGAGCCGGTCCAACTGCTCCAGCTCTTCGCGGGCCAGCACCGGCCGCGTCACCTCCACGGCCGAGAGAGCGACGTAGTCGATCCCACCACCGTGCTCCGTGGCGATCGGAATCAGGCTGCAATCCCAGATGGCGGGGCCATTTTCTCCGAGGACGTGGACCTCGTGAAGT
>DATGVG010000077.1:0-32267 GCA_035300625.1 Candidatus Limnocylindrales bacterium | reverse complement strand
CCGCTGGACGCTCTTCAACTGGATGTTCCTCGGCACGGGAATCCTGATGGGCGCGCGTTGGGCCTACATCGAGCTGGGCTGGGGCGGGTACTGGGGCTGGGACCCGGTTGAGAACGCCTCGCTGATGCCGTGGCTGGTGGGCACGGCCTTCCTCCACTCGGTCATGGTCGAGCAGCGCCGCGGCATGCTCAAGACCTGGAACGTGGCGCTGATCGTGTTGACGTTCGAGCTTTCCATCTTCGGCACCTTCCTCACGCGCTCGGGGGTGCTGACGTCGGTGCACTCGTTCACCGAGTCGAACATCGGGCCGTGGTTCATGGGATTCATCCTCATCTCCAGCACCATCGCGGCGGCGCTGATCCTGTACCGGAAGGCGCTCTTGGAGAGCGAGAACCGCCTGGACGCGGTGGTCAGCCGCGAGGGCTCGTTCCTCTTCAACAACGTGCTCTTCGTGGCGCTGGCGTTCGCCACCTTCCTGGGCACGGTGTTCCCGGTGGTGAGCGAGGCGGTGACCGGCTCCAAGATCTCGGTCTCGGCCCCGTTCTTCAACCGGGTGAACGTTCCGATCGCGCTCGCGCTCCTGCTCCTGACGGGCGCGGGGCCCGTCCTTTCGTGGCGCCGCGCGACCGCGTCGGTCTTGAAGCGAAATTTCCTCATCCCCGCGTTCGTCGGGTTGCTGGCGGCGGTGATCGGGATCCCCCTGGGGCTCCACGGGGTCTACCCCGTCCTCTGCGTGTTCGGCGTCGCGTTCGTGGCCTCGACCATCGTCATGGAGTTCGCGCGGGGCATCCAGGCGCGGAAGGACGTGTCGGAGGCGCGCGGGGCGATGTCGGTGGTGAGCCTGGTCCAGAAGAACAAGCGCCGCTACGGCGGCTACATCGTGCACGCGGGCATGGTGGTCATCTTCGTCGGCGTGCTGGGCTCGACCGTTTTCCAGAAAGAGTCGCACGGCCCGCTGCGTGTGGGCGAGAAGCTGGCGATCGGGCCGTACGCGCTCACGCTTCGCGGCGTGGAGGAGAAGCAGGTCACCAACGCCCAGCAAACCCGCGCCGTGCTGGACGTGAGCCGGGGAGGGAAGTCGCTCGGCCAGGCGCGCCCCGCGAAGGCGATGTACTTCAAGTCGCAGCAGCCGATGACCGAGATCGCCCTCCGCCAAACGTCGGCCGAGGACCTCTACATGATCCTGGGCGGCGTGAACGACGACGGGAGCGTTTCGATCCAGGCCTACATCAATCCCCTGGTCAGCTTCATCTGGGTGGGGGGACTGATCATGGCGTTGGGCACCATCATCGCGCTGACCGACCGGATGCGGCTCCGCCGCGAGGAGAAGCTGGGCGGATGATCCGAGCCCTCGCGCTTGCCCTGGCGGTCGCCGCTCTTGCCGCTCTTGCCGCGCCCGCCTGGGCCGCGCCACTGAAAGACCCTTCGCGCGCCGTCACCGACGGCATCATCTGCCCCTGCTCCTGCGGCGAGATCCTGACCGGCTGCACGTGCGAGACGGGGAAAGCCATGAAGGCCTACGTCGACCGCGAGGTGAAGGGCGGGAAGTCGAAGGACCAGGTCGAGGCGGCGCTGGTCTCGCAGTACGGCGAGGTGATCCTGGGCGCGCCCAAGGCTCAGGGGTTCAACCTGGTCGTGTGGATCGCCCCCTTCGTCGTGACGGTCGCGGGCTTCCTGGTCGCTTCCCTCGCCCTGGTGCGCTGGACTCGTCGCCGCTCGGGGGCGGCCGTCTCCGCGGGCGCCGCGGCGCACGGCTCGGAGTCGCCATTTCGGACCGATCCCGACGCGCGGCTCGCGGCGCTCCGCGCCCGGGCGGAAGAGGAGCTGCGGGGGCTTCGCGAGTGAGGAAGCGCCTCCGATGATCCTGCTCGCCCAGATCTGCCTCGCCGCCGCGGTCGCCCTGTTCATACTGGCTCCGCTCTACCTGCACCGAGGACAGCGCCTGCAGCACGAGGCCGCCGACGCCTCGGCCCGGCGCACGATCGCAGAGCGGAAGGCGCGCCTCTACAGCCAGCTCCTGGATCTCGATTTCGACAAGGACTCCGGCAAAATCTCCCTCGCGGACCACGGCCGCATGCGGGAGGAGACGATGACGGAGGTGTTGGCTGTGCTCGCCGACGAAGACCGCCTGGGCGGCCCGCTCCGCGGGGTCAAGCCGACCGTGATCGAGGGGGGCGACCGCGTGGAGCGCATGATCGAGGACTACAAGCGCTCGCGGCCCTCCGGCATCGGAGTGAAGCGCTCGTGACGCCGCGAGTGGCGGTGGCGGTTACCCTCGCCGCTCTCTTCGCCGCACCCGCTTCGGCGCTCACGGTCAGCGGCCGCGTGGTGAAGGGATCCCAGCGCTCGCCCCTCGCGGGAATCGCCGTCTCCCTCCACGTGGTGCGCGGCGACGAAGAGCTTCCGGGGAGCACCCAGCCGACCGACGCCGGCGGCGCTTTCCGATTCAACGGGGTAGCCGAGGGCGCCGGGCTCGAATACTACGTCTCGACCGAATACGAGGACGCCTTCTACACCGAGGGGCCGATTCCCGTGCAGGGAGGCGTGGCGGCGGCTCCGGAGATCGCGGTCTACGACGTGGGCAAGGACTTCGACGCGGTCACCGTCCAGGATCATCACGTGATCGTGGAGCGGAAGGACGACGGGCTCCACGTCACCGAGATCCTCATCTTCCAGAACCACGGTAGCAGCGCGTACCTGGGTGTCGGCGTGAACCACGCCCTGCCGTCGGGGATGCGCGTAGGACTGCCATCCTCGGTCAAGGAGTTCAAGCCGGGGATGGGGCTGGACGAGCCTTCGGTGCGTCTCCAGGGGCGCGAGCTGACGTCGGTGCGGCCGATCCCTCCGGGGCAGCGGCCCCTCTCGTTCACGTACCTGGTCCCGCTCTCGGGGCGCATGGACCTCTCCCACCGCCTCTACTTCCCGACGCGCCAGATGACCGTGCTCCTCGACGACCCCTCGCTCCGCCTCGAGTCGAAGCAGCTCGCCAGCGGCGGCATCCGCGACCAGGGAGGGAAGAAGTACTCGATGTACTTCGGCTCGAACCTGCCGGTGGGAAGCGAAGTGTCGGTCCGGATCGGAGGCGCGGGCTTCTTCTCGAATCCCAGGATCTATCCGTTCATGGCCGCTCCGTTCGTGATCGCGGGCGTGCTCTGGTTCGCTGCTCGCCGCGGCAGGAAAGGGGTGAGGGCGAAGCACGACTCGGCGGACGCGGCCGCGGGGCCCGCCGCCGCGTCCCAGGTCCCTGCCGGCTCCCGCGCGGCCGCTCCGGCCAAGAACGGCGACGATCTGGCGGAGACCTACCTCTACCTGATCGCGGCGCTCGACCAGGGCGTGGAGCGCGGCGACGTCTCCCCGGAGAGCCACGCGCTCGTTCGGGGCAATCTGAAGCGCCGGCTGGAAGTGATCCTGGCCGACACCCCGCACGCGAAAGTCCGCTGACCCACGGCGTTGATCCTGCGCGCCGACAACATCCGCAAACGGTTCGAGGGCGGGTGGGTGCTCCGCGACGCTTCGCTTGCGCTGGACGCCGGCGACGTGGTGCTCCTGACGGGGAGGAACGGCTCGGGGAAGACGACACTGGCGCGCGTCCTGGCCACCCTGCTCGAGCCCGACTCCGGCGATCTCCGGTTCCAGGACAAGCCCCTCCGGGAGGCACGACGGGAGGCACGCCGCGCGATCGGCTTCGTCTCCCACAAGGCGCTCCTCTACCTCGGCCTGACGCCGATGGAAAATCTGATCCTGTTCGGGAAGCTCGCCGGCGTTTCGGCCCCGGAGGCGCGGGCCGCGGAGCTCCTCGAGCGCCTCCAGATGGCTCCGTTCGCCCGGACGCCCGTGGAGCGTTTCTCGCGCGGCATGCTCCAGCGGGTCTCCCTGGCCCGCGCATTTCTTGTGCGGCCGCGCATCCTTCTGCTCGACGAGCCCTACGCCGGGCTGGACCCGGATGGGACGGCCGAGCTGAACGCGCTGATCCAGGAGTCGAAGCTGCGCGGGGCGGCGACGCTCGTGCTCTCCCATGACCGCGAGCGCCTGGGCCCCCTCCGCACCCGGCTCTGCGTCATGGAGCAGGGAAGGGTGGAGACGGCGTGAGGACGCAGCGGAGGCCCCGCGCGTGACGCTCTTCGCGGTCGCGATCAAGGATCTCAAGCTCCACGCGCGCGACGCGCGCTTCGTCGCGACATTGTTCCTCTTCAGCGCCTCCTTGGTGCTGATCCTGAGCGTCGCATTCGGGCCCATTTTCAAGGATCCCGCCCGCGAGGCGAGCGCGACCCTGTGGGCGGCGCTTTTCTTCGCCGGCGTGCTCGGCCTGACGCGCTCCCTGGATCTGGAATCCGACTCGGGAGGCGGGGACGCCCTGCGACTGACCGGCGCCGACCCCTACGCGCTGTATCTCGGAAAGACCCTCGCGAACGTGATTCTCCTTTCCGGAGTGTTTCTCCTGGTGCTGCCGATCGCCTCGGTCTTCTTCGACGTGGGTAATTTACGGGTCCTCCCCGGCGTGCTCGGCGTTGCCGCGCTGGGGATCATCGGATATGCTGCATGGGGCACGCTATTCGCCGCGCTGGCGCGAGGGCTCAAAGCGCGCGAGCTGCTCCTCTCGGTGCTCCTGTTTCCGTCGTTGGTTCCCCTCTGGATCGGAGCCGTGAAAGTCACCCACGCCCTCTGGGCGGAGGGCACGGCCGACCCGGTCCGCGATTGGATCAAGGTGATGGCGGTTTCGGATATCCTGGGGCTGGCGCTGGCGGCGTTCCTGTACGAGCTGATCCAGGAGGCAAGCGAATGAGCATAGAGCTACCGAGATGGATGGGCGGAGTGGGCCGCGCCCTCTGGGCGGCGGCGCTCCTCATGCTCGCGATCTCCCTGTGGATGATCGTGGCGCGCGCCCCCATCGAGGCGCAGATGGGGATCGTCCAGAAGATCGTCTACGTTCACGTGCCCAGTGCCATCATGACCCTGCTCGCGTTCGGGCTCACCTTCGCGGCCAGCATCGCCTACCTGACCACGAAGAGCTGGGTCTGGGACGCGATCGCCGCCTCGGCGTGCGAGCTGGGGCTGGTCTTCGCCACGGTGGTCATGGTGACGGGGCCCCTGTGGGCCCGCTCCGCGTGGAACACGTGGTGGACCTGGGAGCCGCGGCTGACCACGTTTCTCATTCTGTGGATCCTCTACGCCGGCTACCACGTGGTGCGCGCGTCGCTCCACGCATCCGCCCGCCGGACGGTGTCCTCCATCTTGGGCGTCGTGCTCTTCGTGAATCTGCCGATCGTATGGAAGTCGGTCGAGTGGTGGCGCGGATCGCTCCACCCCCGGAACGTCACCATGACCGGCGAGATGCGGGAGACCTTGCTCTTCTCGATGGCGGCGTGGTTCGTCTTCCTGGCCGCCGCGTTCGTGACCCGGCTCCGGGTGGAGTGGGCGCGAGAGGCGGCCCGCGAGCGCGACGGCGCGCCGGCGCGGCAAGCGGCGCCGGGGAGGGTATCCGCGTGAACTACGCGATCGCGGCCTATGTGGCCACGGCCATCATCTGGATCATCTATTTCGTGTGGCTCGGACGCAGAATCCGGCGCGCGCGCGAGGACTAAGGAGCGGGCTGGATGCGGGACCACTTCCAGGAATTCGAAATCTCTCCCGAGCTGGTGCGGGAGATGATGGACGGGGTCGAGGACGAGGTGATCCTCCTCGACGTACGGGAACACTGGGAGTGGGAGCGAGCCCATCTCGAAGGGGCCATCCACATCCCCCTCGACGAGCTTGGGCTTCGGCTGGGCGAGCTGGACGCGTCGCAGGAGATCGTCGCCTACTGCCATGTGGGCGAGCGGAGCATCGACGCCTGCCTGCTTCTCTGGGATGCCGGGTTCCGGAAGGTGCGCAGCATGAATGGGGGGATCGAGGCTTGGTCTGAGCTCGTTGACCCTACGGTGCCGAAATACTGATGGCGTGGGGGGGGAGCGGGAAAAGCAATCCGTCGGGCTCTGTGAAACGTCGCTACGCTCGCTCCGCTCGCTTCGCTCCAATCGCCCGACGGATTGCTTTTCCCGCTCCCCCCTGCACCGTCGGTTCACCACACCATCACTCCCCTTGATATTTTCATCCTGATCCTCGGGGAGAGATCGATATCTAAAACCAATCACAGGAGTGGATGGGTGCGAGCTTCTTACGGTCTGGGACGGGGGCGGGAGAAATCAAATCCGTCCGGCGATTGGAGCGAAGCGAGCGGAGCGAGCGTAGCGACGTTTCACAGAGCCGGACGGATTTGATTTCTCCCGCCCCCCATCGCATCCGGAAGCCCTCTACAAATGCCGGTAGTTCGGCCCGCCCCCGCCCTCCGGCGGGACCCAGGTGATGATCCCGTACGGATCCGCGATATCGCACGTCTTGCAGTGGACGCAGTTCGAGGGGTTCAGCTTCAGCCGCACGCCGCCGCTCTCGGGATTGGGCTCCATCTCGTAGACCGCCGCGGGGCAGAAGTGCTGGCAGGGGTTCCCATACTCCTCCTTACAGCGCGTGGCGCAAATCGTCCGGTCACTCACCAGGAGATGCGAGGGCTGGTCCTCGTCGTGCTTCGTCCCCGAGTAGAAGACGTCGTTCACCTTGGTGAACGTTCGCGCGTTGTCGTAGCGGCGCTGCGTCTCCTCAAGGGGGACCGGCCGCACGCCCTCCTCGGCCAGCTTCTTCATCCGCAGATGCCCCGGCTTCCAGCTCGGGCGGTTCCCGAAGCCCAGCCCGCCCGTGACCAGCTGGAGGCCCGCATCGGCCATCCCCATCCACAGCCCGCGCTCGAATCCCTGGTGGAAGTTTCGCACCCGGTAGAGCTCGTCGCGGATCCAGGAGGCGGCCACCCGGCGGTCGTACGCCGCCATCGCCTCCGCGTCGAAGCGGCCGGCGACCAGGGCGTCGAACGCCGTCTCGGCAGCCAACATTCCCGATTTCATCGCGAGGTGCACGCCTTTCAAGCGCTGGGAATTCAGCAGCGCCGCGTTCTCCCCGGCCACGAGCCCGCCCGCCCACGACAGGCGCGGCATGGAGTAGTACCCGCCCTCGGAGATCGCCTTCGCCCCGTAGGAAAGGACGTGCCCGCCTTCCAGGAGCGGCCGGACCATCGGGTGGAGCTTGTACTCCTGGAAGAGCCCGTGCGGATCGGTCGAGGGATTTTCGTAGTCCAGTCCCACCACGAACCCGACCGACCAGCGATCGTGGTCCATCCCATAGATGAACCCGCCGCCGAAGGTACGCGAATCCAGCGGCGCGCCCATCGTGTGCATCACGCGCCCCTTGGGGACGCGGCCCGCGGGCATCTGCCATACCTCCTTCACGCCGGTTGCGTAGGTCTGCGGCGCCCGCCCCTCGTCCAGCTTGAGCCGCGGCGTGAGCCGCTTGGTCAAGGAGCCGCGCGCCCCCTCGCACAGCACGGTCACCTTGGCGCGCACGTCGGAGCCCGGCTCGAAGTTGGGCTTCCGGTTCCCGTGCCGGTCGATCCCCTTGTCCCCGGTGCGGACGCCGACCATCTGATCTCCGTCGAACAGCCCCTCGGCCGCGGCCATGTTGGGGAGGACGTAGGCGCCCGCCGCCTCGACCTGCGTCCCCAGCCACTTCTCGAAATCGCCGAGGGAGAGAACGTAGTTGCCGTGGTTCTGAAGGGGAGGCGGAAGGATGGGAAACTTGATCGCGCCCTTCCTCGTGAAGAAGTAGAGGTCGTCGCTGGTCACTTCGCTCTCGATCGGGGCGCCGTTGTCGCGGAAATCGGGGAGCAGCTCGCGGAGGGCGCGCGGATCGAGGATGCAGCCCGAGATGCCGTGGGCGCCGATCTCCGAGGCCTTCTCGAGCACCGCGATCGATACCTCGCCCAGGGCGGGGCCGCCGGTCGCCGCCGCGGAGGCGTTCCGCGCGGCGACCAGCTGCGTCAGCCGGAGCGCGCCGGCCAGTCCCGCGGGGCCGCCCCCGACGAAGACCACGTCGACGTCGAGGGAGTCGCGCTGGGGCTCGCTCACGCGGTCCGCACGTTCGCGGTGGGGGCGGGGTCCAGGTGGGAGTGGCCGTGGGCCAGGGTTTCGAGGTAGCGCTCGGCGTCCAGCGCCGCCATGCAACCGGTCCCCGCGGCGGTGACCGCCTGGCGATAGATGTGATCCTGCACGTCGCCCGCCGCGAAGACTCCGGGCACGTTGGTCCTGGTGCCGTCGTGCGTCTTGATGTACCCGTTCGGATGAAGCTCCAGCTGGCCCCGGAAGATCTCGGTGTTCGGCTGGTGTCCGATGCCGATGAACAGGCCGTCGGTTTCCGCCGAGCTGATCGCGTTGGTCTTGAGATGGCGCAGCTTCACGCCCACCACGTGCCCCACGTCCACGCCCAGCACTTCGGCGACCTCCATGTTCCAGAGGAACGAGACCTTGGGGTGTGCGATGGCGCGCTCCTGCATGATCTTCGACGCGCGAAGCTCCTCCCTCCGGTGCACGATGGTCACGTGCGATGCGAACTTGGTCAGGAACAGCGCCTCTTCCATGGCGGTGTCGCCGCCGCCCACCACCATCACGCGCTTTCCGCGGAAGAAAAAGCCGTCGCACGTGGCGCAGGCCGACACGCCGTGACCAATCAGCTTCGTCTCGGTGGGCAGCCCCAGGAGCTTCGCCGAAGCGCCCGTCGCCACGATCAGGGCGCGCGTCCTGTAGGCGATGCCATCCGCGACCACCTGGAAGGGATGCGTCTTCAAGTCGACCGACTCCGCCGATGCCTGGACGAACTCGGTGCCGAATCGGTCGGCCTGGGCGCGCATTTCCGTCATCAGGCTGGGCCCCATGATCGCGTCCCGGAAGCCGGGGAAGTTCTCGACCTCGGTCGTGATCGTGAGCTGGCCGCCCGGCTGCGCCCCCTCGAATACCAGGGGAGCCAGGTTGGCGCGCGCGGAGTAGATGGCCGCCGTCAGGCCGGCCGCTCCGGAGCCCAGGATAATGAGGTTGCGGCTGTTGGTCATGGGAACATACCGTCCTTGTAAGGGTTTAGATGCGAGTGGCCCCGCGGCGGCGATCGGAATCGCGTGCGTCACGGCCGCATCCAAGTGTGGGCTATCACGATACTAGGCAAACCGCGCCGGCCGATCAACACCGGCGGCCGGGCGCGGGCCGCGAACGATCGCGGCGACCCTTACTCCGGAGGCTCCACGATGTCCCTGCGTCGCGCCCGTTTCACCGCATCCATCGTCGCGGCTGCCCTGCTGGGCCTCTCGGCGGCGGCCCAGGCAGCGCCGACCACCTGGTCGATCGATCCCAACCACTCCAACGTGGGCTTCTCCATTCGTCACTTCTTCACCAAGGTCAGCGGCAATTTCACGCGCTACTCCGGCACGATCGTGTACGACCCCGCGAACGCGGCGAACAGCTCGGTCAAGGCCGAGATCGACGCCTCGAGCATCAGCACCGCAAACGACCGGCGCGACGCGCACCTGAAGTCGCCCGACTTCTTCGACGTGGCGAAGTACCCGACCCTCGCCTTCGTGAGCACCAAGGTGACTCCGGCGGGCGACAGGCTGAAGATCGAGGGGAATCTCACGATGCACGGCATCACGAAGCCCGTGACGCTGGATGGCGCCTTCCTCGGCTCGGGCGGGGACAAGGCCGGGTTCGAGGCGACGACGAAAGTGAACCGGAAGGACTTCGGCATCGTCTGGAACAAGGTCGTCGATCAGGGCACGATGCTGGGTGACGACGTGGATATCCGGATCGCCATCGAGGCGAACAGCGAGGCGGCGGAGGCCGCGCGGAAGAAGTAGCTCTTCAGGCCTGGGACGACGGGCGCGCGGCGAGGTCGCGGGCCAGATCGTCGAGGACGACCAGATCCCCCTCGACGAAGGGCAGCTGGGCCAGCTCTTCAGGGAGCACCCAGCGGATCTCGTCGCACTCGATGGCCCGGGGCTCGCCCCGCTGGGGCCGCTTCGGCTCGCACAGGTGAAAGTAGATGCTGACGCGCCGGTCGGGGTACACGTGGGTGAGCGCCCGCCAGAGGGGCCCCACGGTGACTTCGAAGCCGATCTCCTCGATCATCTCTCTGCGAAGGCACTGCGGGACGGTTTCGCCCGCGTGGAGCTTCCCGCCGGGGAACTCCCAGCGCCCACCCTGGTGATCGCGCTCCTGCCGCCGGGCAATCAGCACGCGATCCCCGTCGATCAGGATGCCGGCCGCGACCTCGTAGAGCCGCACCCGGGCGCCTATCCCACCACCAGGATGAACCCCGCCAGGAAACCCTTCCGCGCCGGAGAGCCGCCCGGACCCTTCAGAACCTGCTCGACCTTCTCCTTGAGCTGCTCGTACGTGAAGGGCCGCCGGAGGACCGCGTGCAGGCCCAGCTCCCGCGCCTTCTCTTCCGCGTCGGGTTGCGCCGAGAGGACCAGGACCGGGATCCTGGCTCCGCGACGCTTCAGCTCGGCCAGCAGTGCCGATTCGTCCACCGTGGGTTTCCCAAGTTCGAGGAGAATCGCGTCGGGACGGAAGCCGCTATCCATCTCCATCAGGCACTCGGCCCCGGTGCGGGTCAGACAGATGTCGTAGTAGGACTCGAGCAGGAGCTTCAAGCTTTCGAGCGCGTCGACGTCTTCGTCGACGATCATCAACCGTTTCATGTGATCTATGCGGGTCCGGCCGGAGCGGCACGGCACTTCCCGAGCCGCCCGTGGCCGGGTATTCCCGACTCACGAGAGTGCGAGCAAACGTTTCAGTACGATACAAGTGTGCCTCTTCGACTCAGCAAGGTCAAATGTTGAGACTCGTCGAGGGGGGATCTGCCCCCGCCCGCCGACAGGTCAGCGGGCAATCGAGATCCGCCCCGTGGCCGTACCCGCCGGTGTCTCCACCCGGTAGAAGCCGATCCCCCGGGCTCCCTTGATCGACCCCAGCGGATAGCCGTGCAAGCCGGCCGGAACCCAGGCCGCATCGGCCAGGGTCACCTTCAGGCGCCCCTGCACGTCGAAGACGCGGACGCTCATCGGTCCCGGCACGCCCGTGAACACCTCGAGCCTTGCGCCGCGCCCCGATTCGTCGGGGATGACGGCTGCGCTCACCGCTCCCGAGCTGCCCATGACGATCACGTCCATGAATCCGATGATGCGCGGCCCCGAGACCAGAGCCCCACCCACTTCGATCGGAACGACCGTCTTCCCTCGGACCGTGCTGAAGAGCCGGGCCAGATCACTCGACGCGAAGCACGGGCAGGCCTCGACGACTCCGTTTCCATCGGAATCCGAGCCGATGGTCGTCTTGCTCGCGAATGCCGAGATCTGGTCCACGACGCCGGTGCCCGTGGACCGAAGCACGAACGAGGCCGGGTCCAAGTCCGAGGCTTGAAACGCACCATCCTCGGACTCCACCCGGACGCACCAGGTGGGGCGCCCGGATCGGAGCCGGATGGTGCGGTTGCCCCGGTCGGCGAACACGCGCGCGGGGAGGACGTCGAAGACCGTGGCCTGGGTCGAATCCGAATCAAGGGTCGCAAAGTAGCTATCGCTGACATAGAGCTGGACCGCATAGGTCCCCGCGTAGGCGTATGCGTGGGACGGGCTCATTGCCTGGCTCGCGTCCCCGTCGCCGAAGGCCCAATAGAAGCTCAGGGGATCGCCGTCCGGGTCGCTCGAGCCCCGGCCGTCGAACTGGATCGGGACTCCGACGACGCCGGAGTAGGGTCCTCCCGCGTCGGCGGTCGGGGGGCGATTGCTATTTTCCACCAGGATGGTCGTGAGCGCCGACCCGACGGATCCACTGGCGGCCGCCGCCGTGAACTGGATCGTATAGGACCCCGCCTGGGCGAAATCCGGCGTCCACGCGAAATCGCCCGTGCCGTTTCCATGGTCGACGAAGGCGGAACCGAGGGGTAGAGGAGTCGCCGCGAGCGTCACCGGATCGCCCGAGGAGGACGAGGCCTGGACGGAGAACGAAGTCGGCTGTCCTTCCATCACCGAGACGAAGGGCGGCGCCACGACCGCCAGCGCCGGCGGCAGGCCAAGGCCCGATTCGTAGAACTGCTGCACGATGTCGTCCTTGGATCGCATGTCGGCCACCGACGCGAGCCGGTCGGAGCCCTGGCCCACGACGATGGCCGCGATGATTTCCTGGGATTCGCCGGGCCCCATGGTGAAGGGTCCCGATGCGACTAACAGCCGCCGGTCCCCGGGATTGGAATCGAGCCAGTTGGCCGGACTGGAAGGCAATCCCGGATCGAGCCCAGATACCTGGAACGTGGTGACCGCCTGCAGCGGATCATCGAAGACGTGGATCTCGGACCCGTCCGCGTGGAGCCCGCGCATGTAGTTGTAGCTCTCCATCGCGGTAATGGGGTCGGTGCCGTTCACGTACTTGATGAACGTCGTCATCCCGAGCGCGTCCGCGGCGGGGCGGGCCACAGGCCCCTGGAGGAGGTCGAGTCCGACCGCCGGAGGATGCGAGCCGTACTGGGCGTCCGCGTTGGTGGCGTTGTAGACGTACCCCAGGCCGCGGCCCACGTCACAACCCACGAGGTCGTCGGTGAAGCCGCCCAGGTCGGGGTCGAGCCATACCCCCACGTAGGCGCTGTCGAGCCTATTCCCGCCCTTGTTGATCAGCTTGAACTTGAGAAAGATCGTGTTGCCCAATGGGCCCGAGCGGTTGAATGCGAATGTAGTCTGCTGGACCTCGACGCCGAGCGGCGCTGTAAGCCCCGCGTCGTCGGTGTGCATGGAGGGATCGGCGTCGTTGTAGACGCTCCAGATCGTGGCATCGCCGTGGAGCAGCGGGTGTCCCGTCCCGTCCACCGGCGCGCCGTCCGAAGCGGGCCACTCGAGATAATCCTGGCTCGTCGTGTTCCCGCGATCGATCCGGTAGTTGCGGAAGCGAAGCTGATCCGGCATGAAGGTGCCGTTTTGCATGGGGCCGGGGACGTATTCCTGCGAGTACTCCGCGATGGCGAGGCGCGGCTGGCCCTGGACCAGGGCTCCGATCCAGATGCCGCCCGCGAAGACGGCGGTGTTGCCGCTCCCCTTCGGATAGACGAACCCCGCGTTCCCCGTGGTGAGGTCCCAGGCAAAGGAGCCGTGATTGGTGACGAACATGTCGATGTTGTTCGCGTCCATGTGATTGTCGTTGTCGATGATCGACGCGGCGCGCGACGGCCGCGCGTCCCGGGCCGGCAGCGCCTGTCGCGCCGGGCGGGCCAAAGCGGCGTCGGGCGCGAACAGGGCGGCGATCAGGGCCGACGTCATGAGGGTCGCTCGGAGCCGAGGCATCGTCGTGGTCCTCCTCGTCGCGGTCTTCATTTCAACACCACCAGCCGGATCGTCCGGCGCTCGGTATTGGTTTCGAGGCTGGCGTAGTACACGCCGGAGGCGATCCGCCCGCCTCCGGACGACGGTCCCCATCGGACCGAACCGTACCCCGGCGGCGCGGGTCCGTCCATGAGCGTCGCCACGAGACGGCCGGTGACTTCGAAGATTCGGAGCCGCACGGTAGAACCCTGCGGCAAGTAGTAGGTCAGCACGGTCTCGGGATTCAGCGGGTTGGGCGTGGCGGTCAGCGCCGCCTTCCCCGAATTGCCGAAGACCTCGATCTGCATGGTGGCGCGGAACAAGCTTCCGTTGGTCAAGCGCCCCACGACCGAGACGCGCTCGACGCTCCGCCCCGAAACGTAGGCGAAGAGCTGCTGCAGATCGTGTTTCGCGAAGCACGCGGTCACCTCCTCGATGCCGTTCCCGTCCGTGTCGGTTCCGATCGACGTTTTGCCCGCGAGAGCGGAGATACGGCTGATCGGCCCGGACGTGGAATCGGAGACGAGCGCGAGGCTGGAAAGATCGACGTCCGCGACCGCGAAGGCTGAGCGAACCGGCTCGACCTGGACGCACCAGGCCGGCTTGCCGGACGCGAGGCGGAGGTCGCGGTTCCCTCGGGATACGAACATGCGGGCGGCGAACTGGCCGTGGATGGAGGCCGAGGTCGTGTCGAAGTCATAGTTGGAGAAATTGAAAGAGGCGTCGCGGACCTCGAGGATTACCCGGTACTGGCCCGCGGCGGGGTACGTGTGGAACGGCGTCGGGCCATCGGAGTCGGCGTAGGTGCTGTCACCGAAGGTCCAATGGTAGTAGAGGGCGTCGCCGTCGGGGTCGCTGCTCTTGGTTCCGTCGAACGCGATGGGCTGCCCCACGATTCCCTCGTACGGTCCCCCCGCGTTGGCGGTCGGGGGACGATTCGCGTCGAGGACGTTCAGCCGGAGCGGAAGCGAAAAACTCGCTCCATCCGGACGGGAAGCCAAGAGGCGCGAGGTGTACACGCCCGCCTGGGTGAAATCGGGGGTCCAGGTCAGGCGGGCCGAGCTGGAATCGGATTCTATGTTGGTGAAGGTGGCGCCCGTCGGCAACCCCTGGATCGTGTAATAAACGGGCTTGGGCGGCAGCGCGGTCGCCGTGAGAACCGCCGACTCACCCTCGCGGACCGTGCGCGACAGGGGAACCGAGACGTCGATCGCCGGATGCGCGTTCAGCCGGATCTCTCCGGTTACCGACGCCTGCGCCATGTATCCGCATTGCTGGGTGAAGTAGGCGTGGAACGTTGCCACGTGGCCCTGGCTGTCGTAGGTGACCTCCTTCACCTCGAAGCGCCCCGAGACGAAGTCACCGCACGTCTGCGAAGAGCTGATCTCGAAAGTAGGAGTGCCGGGGGCATGGTATCTCTGGCCGGTCGAGCCCTCATAGGAGCCGGGCAGGATTCTCTGGAAAGGGTCGGCGGCGCGGAAGTACAGGTAGAGGGGACTGCTCAAGTCCGTGGGATAGACGTTGAACAGAATCGCGTACGGATCGAAATCGTAGTGGACCGGGACGATCTCATTCCCACTGTACGTCCGGTCCACGCCGCCGCCCACGGGATCGCCGGGGTCGCTGAAGATGCGCAAGGACGCGCTCGTCCCCTCTCCCGCGGTGAGCAGGGCGGTCGAGCGGTCGACGTGTCCCGCGAGATCGCGTGCCTCAAACACGACCTGCGTGGGCGCGAGCGGGGATGTGGGCCGCCACGTGAGGGTTCCCGTGCCGTTGCCCTGATTCAGGAAGTCCGCCCCTTCCGGCAATCCCAGCGCCGCGAGCGAAACTGCACCTCCCGAGGCCGAGGTGGCGGTTACCTGGAACGTCACCTCATCTCCGACCATGGCCCGGCGACTCAGGGGGGCCGTGACGACAAGGTCGGTGTGCGGGTTGATCCTCACCTCGCCGGTGAGGCCGGGTACGGCTCCCTCGCAGTGCTGCTCGAACCGCGCCCAGAACGAAATCAACGCGCCGTCGGGGCCGACTTCGAGCCGTTTGATCTCGAAGAGACCGGTGAGCGTGTTGCAGCCTCGGCCCTGTCCGGAAATCGAGAGGCCGGGAACATTCCCGTTGAACGGAGCGCGGATCGCATTCGCGTAGAAACCCGGCATCAAGCGACCGCTGTCCGGCGGGCTGAAGGCGAGGTACCAGTAGTCCCCCGCGGGCGGTTGGGATATGGAGAGGGTCACCGCGTGGGTCGAAATGTCCGCGCGCGCCGTGAATACCGCGGGGGGCTGATACAGGTAGGTTTGCCCCCGGCTGATGTAGTCACCGAGGTCGCCCGTCATCGAGAACAAGGTGGCGCCTGGGGCGTCGAGATCGTAAACCACGATCGAGAACTGGGCCGCGCCGGAGAGGATGCCGTCCGATGCTCGGATGACGCCGATGGCGCCTCCCACGTCGGAGGGCCCGGGGGTCAGGGTCACGAGTCCGGTCGTCTGCGTCCCGCTCTGGCCCAGGTTGGTGACCGTCATGTAAGCGGGCCCGGATGCCTTCTCGAGAGTGATGGCGTCCCCGTCGAAATCGTAGACGTAGAACTGTTGAAGCAGAGTGTGCCCCACCGCGATGCTGACGTCGGGCATGCCCGTGATGAACGGGGCCGAGTCCCCTCCACCGCCTCCCGTCACCGTGACCGTGAACATGGCCGAATCGGCAACGGTCTGCTTCGTCGCGAGAAGGGTGATCGGATAGTCGCCCGACTGCGCCGATGAGGGCGCGTCGACGTGGATCTCCCCCTCGATGCGATGGAGGCCGATCGCCACGTCCGTGAAGACCGTGACCCAGGGAGGGCCGGAGGCGATGCTGAAATGGATCAGCTGGGCTTCGTTGTCGGGGTCGTCGGCCGCGATGCGCTGCACCGTGGTAACTCCGTCCACCGCGTCGGTCATATTGCTCACCGGCGCGAGCAGGGGAGCGCGAGGCACGTTGGTGACCGTGATCGCGAAGGAGGCGTCCGCGGACACACTTCCGTCCGAGGCGCCGACAATACCCGTCGCGGTTCCCGCTGCCAGATAGTCAGGCTCCAGGCGGATCCGCCCGGTCGCGATCCCCGGGCCGCCGCTGATCGTCGTGACGCTCATGTAGGACGGCCCGCTCACCTTGGTGAATGTGATCGAGCCGCCCTCCGGATCCACGGCGCGGATCTCCTGCTCCGCGACCGATCCCTCGTCCACGGCCATGTCCCCCACCGGATCCAGCGTCGGCGGCAAGTTCGCGACTCCGCCATAGGGCAGTCCGTCGGCGTCGAACCAGTCGCTGCCGAGCTTCAATGTGTTGTCGAAATCCAGGCCGCTGCACTGAGAGCCGAACGTGGTGCCGTAGACCGGCGAGAGCACGGTCGAGGGGGCGATCTGGATGGCCGGAGTTCCGGACCCCACGGAGACGGAGACCGAAGCGAGGCGGTAGGTGCCCGCGGGAAGGATTGTGCCGCTGAGGAATGCCACGTGAGCTTCCGTACCCGATGCCACGGTCCCGTAGTCGATGGTGAACTCCGGGATTTGATTGGCGATGGCGCCCCACGTGACGGAGCCGTTGGCCGCGTGCAGGATCACTTCGTAGGAGTTGATCGTGAGATCGCCGTCCTGGGACGAGCACACGGCCTGCGATCCGTCCCGATTCCGATTCGTGATCAGCCACACATCGATGGCTGTCGAGCCGGATGCCGCCACGACGTCCGCGGCCGTGTGGATGCCGTCACCGTTGGCGTCCAGGTACATGTACTGCGCATTGGATCGAAGGGGGAAGACGAGAGACAGAGCAATACCGAACGCGAGGGCGGCGGCGCGCAAAGGCGCGCCGAAAACACGCGGGGCCATGACGGATCCTCCTCGAAAGGTCCGATGTCCGTATGTGTTCGGGGCAGGGACAAGGATTCTACGCCCTTAATGCGCGGGAATGCCAATGCCGAACAGAGGAAAACGGGCGCGGAGAGTGGAATTTTCTGGCATCGGGGGCGCGCGCGGAGTGGGCGCGGCCGGCTTCCGACGGTCGCGCCCAAGAGGTAAAACCCAGCGGGAATGCGGGTTGCTTATCTCATCGAACGGTGCCTCGGTAGCGAGGCCTGCTTCAGCTCGCGCCTCAGGAAGGCGACCGTCCTCAGCCAGGCGTCCTTTGCCGCCGCTTCACGGTAGCCGCCCCAGGGGTTGTTCACGTTCGCGAAGGCGTGGCCCGCGCCGGGATAGATCTTGAAGTCCACCCGCTTGCCCGCGCGCCGCAGCGCCTTCTCGAACGTGCGCACCTTCTCGGGCGTGATGCCCTTGTCCTCGGCGCCGAAGTTGCCGAGCACGGACGCCTGGAGGCCCCGGATGGCCCGCTCCTCCGTGAGCGGCGCGCCGTAGTACATGACGACCGCGCGGATGCCGGGGTCGGCCGCGGCCAGCCCGATCGCATATCCCCCGCCCATGCACCACCCGATCACGCCGATCGCATTGGAGCGGACGTCGGAGCGCCCGCGAAGGAAATCGGCGGCGGCGCGGAGCTTGGCGATCGCTGCCGCTTCGTCGAGGCCGCTCATGAGCTGGTGCGCGGTCTCCTGGTCCTTCGCGACCTTCCCGTCGTATAGGTCGACCGCGAGAACGACGTAGCCCTGCTTCCGGAGCTGCTCCGCCTGCTCCTTCACCCAGTCGTTCAATCCCCACCATTCGTGGACGGCGATGATGGCGGGATGCGTCCCTTCTCCCTCGGGCGTCTCGAGGTAGCCGTTGACCTTGGCGGAGCCCTGGGTGAAGGAGACCATCCCCGCGCGCGCCGGGGCAGATGGGAATGCGAGGGTGAAGAGCGCGGCGAAAGCGAGACCGAATGCGAGCGGGCGCATCATGGCGACGTTCCTCCGGAGTGTCGTTCTGCGACTGGGGATGCTCCCTCTGAGAATACCTGGTTTTCGCGAATTTGCGCGATCGCCCACGCCGAATGGTCGCGAACGACGGAGTCGGGGTCGTGGAGGGCCGAGCGCTCCAGGGCGGGGAGGGCCGCCCGGTCCCCGGCGTTTCCCAGAGCCACGGCGACGTTCCGCACGAATCGGTTCCGCCCCGCGCGGCGGAGCGCGGTGCCCTGGAATCGCAGCCGGAATCCTGCCTCGTCGAGGGCAAGGAGCGGGATCAGCTCGGGGACCTGCTGGTCCGGGCGTGCCGCGAAGCCGGGATCGGCCGACGGCACGGCGAACCGGTTCCACGGGCAGACCTCCTGGCAATCGTCGCAGCCGAAGATGCGCGTGCCGATCAGGGGGCGGAGCTCCAGCGGGATCGCCCCGCGGTGCTCGATCGTGAGGTAGCTGATGCAGCGCCGCGCGTCGAGCTGATTGGGCCCCGTGATGGCGCCGGTGGGACACGCCGCGATGCAGCGGACGCAGGTGCCGCAGTGATTCGCGGCCGGCGGGTCCGGCTCGATGGGGAGGTCGGTGATGATCGCGCCCAGAAAAAACCACGAGCCTTCCTTGCTCCGGATGAGGTTCGTGTTCTTTCCGATCCATCCCACGCCCGCGCGCTCGGCCCACGCCCGGTCCAGGAAGGGGCGCGTGTCCACGGCCGTGGTCCACCGGATCCCGGGCGCGAGCGCGCGGAGCGCCGCGGCCAGTCGCACCAGCCTCCGCTTCATGCGCTTGTGGTAGTCGGAGCCCCACGCGTACCTCGCGATCTTCCCGCGCGGGGTGGCGACGTGCGGCGGGGCGACGGAGGCTGCGGCCGCGGCGGCGGCGCCCCGGGGCGTGGGCCAGTCGCCGGGGTAGTAGTTCGCGGCGACGGAGATCACGGTGCGCGCGCCGGGGAGGATGGAATCGGGATCGCCGCGCCGCTCGGGCTCGTGTCCCATCCACGCCATCGTTCCGTGGAGGCCGCGATCCACCCACTCGGCCACGCGCGCCCCGTCCGGGTGACGCTCGGCGCGGGCGAATCCCACGGACGTGAACCCCAGCTCCCGCGCGGCCCGGCCGATCCGCTCTCTCAATGTGCTAGCATCGGGGGATGGCCGCGACGCCCGATCTGCAGCCCCTGTTTCCACTTCCAAACGTTGTCCTCTTTCCGAAAGGGGTCCTGGCGCTCCACGTCTTCGAGCCCCGCTACCGCACGATGATGGCCGATGTGCTGAAGGGAGACCAGACCCTCTGCATGGCCCTGTTGAAACCCGGCTGGGAGGCGGATTACCACGGCTCGCCGGAAGTGTACGGCGTGGCCTGCGTCGGGCGGGTGGTGCAGCACCACCTTCTCGAGGGGGGCCGCTACAACGTGACCCTTCGGGGCGAGGCCAAGGTCGCGATCGAGGGGATCAAAGCGGACCAGCCCTACCGCGTGGCGCGGGTTCGCGAGATCGGAGAGGATCGGTCCTGGGTGGCGTCCCGGGACGTGCAGGACGAGGTGGCCGAGCTTCTGACCCTGTTCCGCCGGGCCCGCCTGGGGGAGAACGCCGCGCTCGACATGGCGCAGATGTTCGGTCCGGGGGTGAATCCCGAATCGGTGGTGAACACCGTGGCCATGTACGTGAACGTGGAGCCTCGCGTGAAACAGGAGTTGTTGGAGCTGGACTCCCTGGGGTCGCGCTTCAGCGCGATCGCGCGCTACCTGCGCGACACGGCGGCGACCCAGGACCTCCTGGACCGCGTGCGCCATCTCTATCCCGCCGACCGCAGGCGGAACTAGATGGAAGTCGCTCCGGTGATCGAGCGCCTGGCGCAGGCCTACCCCGACGCCGCCTGCGCTCTCACTCACGACAATCCGTTCCAGCTCCTCGTCGCGACCATTCTGTCGGCCCAGTGCACGGACGCGCGCGTCAACATGGTCACACCGGACCTGTTCCGGAAGTACCCCTACGCGCTGACGATGAGCCGGGCCACTCAGGAGGATCTCGAGCGGCTCATCCGGACGACTGGATTCTTCCGGAACAAGTCGAAGTCGGTCCGAGGCGCCTCGGAGCGTCTGGTCGAGGCCTTCGGCGGGACGGTGCCGCGCACAATGGACGAGCTATTGACGCTGCCCGGAGTGGCCCGGAAGACGGCGAACGTGGTGCTGGGAGTGGGTCACGGCGTGGCCGAGGGGATCGTGGTGGACACGCACGTGGAGCGGCTGTCGCGGCGGCTGGGGCTGTCGCGCGCGAAGAACCCGGTCGAGATCGAGCGCGACCTGATGCGCCAGGTCCCGCGCGACCAGTGGATCCTCTTCTCGCATCTGCTCATCTTCCACGGCCGTCAAGTGTGCACGGCCCGGAAGCCAAGGTGCGAGGCTTGCGCGGTGTTCGAGTATTGCCCCAGCGGCCCGTACTACATTCGCGGCAAGGTCCCGCCGTGGGACCGCCGCGCCGCCAAGCGCGCCGCCCCGACGCGGAAGCGCGCCGCGGCCAAGGGCGCCGCGCGCCGGAGGGCCCGATGAGCGGCGGAACCGCGGTGCCGGGCGCCCTCGCGCCCGACTTCGACGTCCCGGCCCTGGGCGGCGGCTACCGGGAGCTGCGCGACGTGGTCCATCCCGGCGGCGGAATCGTCATCTTCTTCAAGACCGAATGCGAGACCAGTGCGCTCCTCCTCTCCCACATCGGCCCCCTGGCGGACGCCGTGGAAAAGGAGGAACGCCTGTTTCTCGCGGTGGCGCAGAACAGCGACGAGGAGGCGCGGAAATTCCGGGACCAGCTGGGACTTCGCTTTCCCGTCGCGTGCGACAAGCCGCCGCATGCCGCCTCGCGCGCTTACGCCGTCGTCACCGTACCGACGTTGTTCGTCATCGACGGTGCGGGACGGATCGCGGAGCGCGTGGAGGGATTCATCAAATCCGAGGTCCTGGCTCTCGGAGCCGCCGTCGAGCAGGCGCTGGCGCTGGGCGACATTCCGCCCGTGCTGGAACGTGCCGACGAGCTGCCCGAGCTGAAACCGGGCTGAACGTCCAAATCGGCCGCCGGGTAGCGGCCTGGAGGAAACCATGAGCACACCCCTCGGCATCTCGATCACCTGGCTGGGCCACGCCACCGTCCTCTACCGATCCCCCCGCGGAAAGGCGGTGCTGGTCGATCCCTGGCTCGCGGGAAATCCGGCCTGTCCGCCCGAAGCGAAAAACCTCTCCGCGGTCGATCTGATGCTGATCACGCACGGGCACGGGGACCACTTCGCCGACGCGATCCCGACCGCGAAGAAGTTCCATCCCGAGATCGTGTGCAATTTCGAGATTTCCCTCTATCTCGAGAGCAAGGGGATCGAGAAGGTGCACGGGATCAACCATGGCGGCACGGCGGTCCTGGACGGCATCAGGGTCACCATGGTGCAGGCGGTCCACTCCAGCACAATCGAAGAAGGCGACCGCGTGCTCCAGGCCGGCGAGGCGGCCGGCTTCGTGATCGAGTTCGAGAACGGCACACGCGTCTACCACGCGGGCGACACGGCGTTCTTCGGCGACATGAAGTGGATCGGAGAGCTGTACAAGCCGACCATCGCGGTTCTCCCGATCGGCGACCTGTACACCATGGCTCCTCGCGAGGCCGCGGTCGCGGCGAGGCTGATCGGAGCGCGCCACGTGGTCCCGATTCACCACTCCACGTTTCCGGCGCTGACGGGCACCCCGGCGGAGCTGAAACGGCACTTGGCGGACCAGCGTGTAATCGAGGTGCTGGAGCTGAAGCCGGGCGAGACGGCCGGCGCGGATCTGGTGCGCGAGGGCTCGCGCTAGTCCTCGCGACCCCCCGTACCGCCCCTATCAAAGAAGACGCGCTCCAGGACGCCCGCCGTGGTGACCCGGAACGGCTGGCCCGCGCGGAAGTGCTCGACGGCCCCGGCCGGCTTGCCGCGGCGGATCGCGCCGCGGAGGATCCACGGCTTCAGCCACACCGCGATCTCCGCTGCCTCGGGGTGCGGGTGCGGACGCAGGGAAGCGCCCTCCACCTGGCCTCCCGGCTCGCGCGTGAGCGTGCAGCCGCAGACGACCGGAACCACGATCCCGCTCCACGACCCCAGCGAACGGTCGCGGACCGTGACGCTGGTCCGGTGAGTGAACTGCTCCCGGATCCCGCCTCCCACGCGCGACGGCCACGAACGGCGCTCCAGGCGCGCGCCCGCCGGCAGGCCCAGGGCGGCGCGGATCGCGGCCGTTCCCCCTGGGCGCTCCGGGTCGAGCGCGCGAAGGGCCCGGTAGGACGACGACCCCTTCTTTCGCCGCGCGCCCAGCGCCGGCAGCCGGATGCCGTGCGCCAGGAACGCGGCCTCGATCCCCGGCGCCGCCACGCCGCCCTCCTCCGTCTGGTCCACGTCCCGCATACGGAGCGCCACCGCGCGGTAGCTGCCCGAGCCCGGCGGCAGCGTCTCGATCGCCCGCGCGAGAAGGCGCCCCGCCAGCCGCCGCCCGCGCTCCACGGCCGGCTCCGGCTGGTCCGGCGTCTCGCGCAACGCGCGCGCGATCAGCCCGATGAGCACGCCGTAGAACGCCCCCGTGAAGACGCGCGAGAAGGAATGGGGCTCGGAGGAGAGCGTCGCGTCCGGACCGTCCGAGGGCAGACGCCCGGGGCTTGCGTACCGGAAGTCGTTGTTCGCGTCCCGGAGCCTGGTGGGATCGGAGATCGCGCCGCTCCCGTAGTTGTCGTACACGGCGCGTCCCAGCGATTCGGCCAGACGCGACACCAGATTGCTCGACCTCGCGGCGCTTCTCTTGAAGGGGGTGAAGGGGGTCTCCTTCAAGAACCCCGCCCGCACGGCGGGATCGGTGAGCGTCACGAGGAGCGCGGAACAGTCGGCGAAGGCCTCGTGGAACGCCGCGGTCTCGGGATCGGGGCTGGACCAGAACGAGGGCTGATAGACGTCCAGCACGGCGTGGCCGGTCTCGTGCGCCACGATGTCCAGGCTCTCCCCGGCGTAGACGGCCCGCCCGGTGACCTTGTCGGTGTCGTAGAAGAACTGGAGGCTCGCGCGGTCGTAGAAGGCGTTCAGGTCGCGCCCCGCGCGGAGCCGCACGCGCAGCGGCCGCGCGTCGTGCCACGACGCGAAGTCGCGGTCGAAGAGGTCTTCCCAGACCCGGATCGTGCGCTCGAGCGCTGTCTCTCCCTGCCAGTACTGGAAGGCGAGCGTCCCCGGCTGATAGGGCGCGGGCGCGTAACGGCGTCCCTCGATTACGTAGGAAGGGTTGCCCTCGGCGGGGAGGACCGGCGTCGCGGGAACCAGCCCCACGGTCGCGTCGGGGTCGTTGGGGAAGATGCGGATGTCGGCGGCGCCGCCGCGCCGTTTCGTGGGCTTGGTGCCGCGGCGCGGCCGGGGACGCGTCATCGCCTCGCCTGGAGCCGTGCGAGGGCCTTCTCCACGGGGAACGTGTTGATCACGTCGTCCGGAGTCAGCCACCCCTTTCGGGCCACGCCGATCCCGTAGCGGAGATCCATGTAGCCGTTCACGTGGTGGGCGTCGGGGTTCACCGCGAACAGGAGTCCCTGCGCCTTTGCCGCGCGAACCTCCCGCCAGTCCAGCTCCAGCCGTCGGGGATTGGCGTTGATCTCGATCACGACGCCCTCCTCGGCCGCGACCCGGAAGACGGTCGCCAGATTCAGCCGGTAGCCGTCGCGCTGGAGGATCAGCCGCCCGGTCGGGTGGGCAAGGATCCCCACGTGCTTGTTCCGGATCGCCTTCACCACGCGCGCCGTCATCTCCTCCTCGCTCATGCTGAAGTTCGTATGGATCGAGGCCACGACGAAGTCGAGCCGCTCCAGCACCGTGTCGGGGTAGTCGAGCGTGCCGTCCGGGAGGATGTCCACCTCCGCGCCCTTCAGAATACGGAGCTTCCTGGACCTCGAGTTCCACTTGTCGATCTCGGCATGCTGCAGGGTCAGGCCCGACTCGGAGACGCCCCCCGCGTACCGCGCGCTCTGGCTGTGGTCCGACAACCCCAGGTAGCTCGCGCCGGCTTCCACCGCCGCCTGGGCCATTTCCTGGACGGTCGACTTCCCGTCGCTGTAGGTGGTGTGGCAGTGCAGGATCCCTTTCAGGTCGGCCAGCGTTACCAGGCGGGGCAGCGTTCCCGCCTCGGCCGCCTCGATCTCGCCGCGGTCCTCGCGCAGCTCGGGCTCGATGTAGGGAAGGTCGAGGGCGCGAAACAGCTCCTCCTCGCTCCGGACGGGAGGGTGCTCCGCGCCCGACAGCTCGTATTCGTTCAGGCTGTAGCCGCGGTCGATGGCGCGCTGGCGGATCCGCACGTTGTGGGCCACGTTGCCCGTGAAGTAGTGGAGGGCGAAGGGGAACTGCTCCGCGGTGACCAGCCGGAGGTCGACCGCGAGGCCGCTGGGGAGCCGGACCGAGGTCTTCGTGTCGCCCTGGGCGATGATCGAAGCCCCGGGCAGCATCTCGAGAAACGCCTTGGCGACGGCCGCGGGCTTCTTGGTGGCGACCAGGAGATCCACGTCCTTCACGGTCTCGAGCCAGCGCCGGAGGCTCCCGCCCACCTCGACGGCCTCCACGTCCTTTCTCTCCTGGAGCGCGGCCACGAGTCCCTCGGCCAGGGGGCGAACCAGGGCGCCCAGCTCGCGGCTCCCGCCCTTTTCCAGGAAGGCGATCCCCTCGAGGATCTTCTTCTCGGACTGCTCTCCGAATCCCTTCAGCCGGCGCACCCGTCCCTGCTCCGCGGCCAGCTTCAAGTCTTCCACCGAGGACACCGTGAGGAGGTCGCAGAGATTCCGGATCCGCTTGGCGCCCAATCCCGGAATCCGCATCAGGTCGAACCACCCGGGGGGGACCGAGTCGCACAGCTCCTCGTAGTACTTCATCCGCCCCTGGGTCCACAGCTCCACGATGTTCGCGGCGATGGAGGTCCCGATGCCGCGCACTTCGGTCAACCGGGTTTCGGCGATCAGGACGCCCAGGTCCTCGGAGAGGGAGTCGAGGGCCCGGGCCGCGTTCTCGTAGGCGCGCACCTTGAAGGGGTTCTCGCCCTTGAGCTCGAGGATTGCCGCGATCTGCTCCAGGACTCGGGCGACGTCGCGCTTGTCCACGCGCCTACAGCTTCAGGCTGACCGTGACGCCGTCGCGGACGGGCAGGAGGACGGTGAAGAAGTCGGACGCCGCGTAGAGCAGGCGCGTGAGGGCCAGGATCCCTCGCGTGTTCCGGTCGGGGCGTTTCTCCAGCACGCGCCCGCTCCAGAGCATGTTGTCCGTGATGAACAGGCCGCCCCGCCGGAGCTTCTTCCGCACGATGGGGAATGCCTCCGGGTACTGCCACTTGTCGATGTCGTTCAGGATCACGTCGAACGTGCCGCGTTCCGCCCGGAGCAGCGAGAGGGCGTCGCCCACCAGGGGCTTCACGCGCGAGGCGAGACGCGCCCGCTTCAGGTAGCGCATCGCGCGCGCGGAGTTCCCCGCGTCGCCTTCAGTCATGATCACCTTGCCGCGCGGCCCGACCGCCTGCGAGAACCAGACGGCCGAATAGCCGTAGCCCGATCCCAGCTCGAAGACCCGGCGCGCGCGGATCATCGTCGCGAGCTGGTAGAGGATGGGGCCGACCAGGGGACCGATGATCGGAAAGCCGTGCTTTTCGGCGTAGGCCTCCATGGGGCGGAGGATCGGATGGCGCCGCGTCTGGACGGAGCGGAGGTATTCGTTTATCGCGGGGTGCGTGATGGAGAACGAACGGGCCATGCGCGGCCTCCTGGGTCCGGGACGGGGGGAAGCCGGCGCCGCGGGCCGGTCAGCGCAGCTCTTCGAGCGGACGGCGCCCCGAGAATCCTTCGTCGAGGGGGTGCCAGTGCTCGATCTTGGGCTCGCCGCGCCTCCAGCAGAGGCAGACGACCTGGTCCTTGTTCATCGTGTAGAAATCGACCAGCCCCAGCTCGAGGTCGCGGATGATGCAGCCCTGGCGGGACACGTCGGCGAGCGAGGAGCGGAAATGCTCGACCGCGGCGTCGTAGGCCCCCTCCTTGTCCCTCAGGGAGCGGAGATCCACGTTCGACTCGCTCGCCCCGGAGCCGGCGATGGCGCGCAGGACGTCGATCTCGCGCTTCAGCGCGGTTACCTCGCGGCCCAGCCCGGAAAGGCGCTCCAGGGCCCGGTCGAGATAGGGAAGAAGCTGGTTGGCCTCGTCGACGCTGAAGATCCGGCTGCGGATCCGTTCCATTGCGGGGACTGTAGCATCGGCCTCCGAGCCTTGCAACCGAGGGCGGTTTTTGCGACGCTATCCCTAATGCCCCTCGACCAGCCGATCTCCCGCCGCGCGTTCCTGGGCCGGGGAGCGTTGCTCTCCGCGGCGGCCCTGGGCGGCTCCCTCCTTCCGAACCTCCTTCTCCAGCGCGACGCCGAGGGCGCGATCATGGGGATCGGCCAGGAGCTCCGCGACGTGCTGAACGAGGAGACCGTGAACCGGATCCTCGTCGAGTCGCTCCTGCGCGGGGGGGACTTCGCCGACGTTTTCGCCGAGCAGCGCTTCCGGACCAGCATCGTCCTGGACGACGGAAAGATCGACTCGGTCACCTACGGCTACCCGCGCGGCGCCGGCGTGCGGGTGGTGCGCCGGAGCCAGACGGGCTACGCCTTCTCCGACGAGATCTCCTACGGCGCCCTCCTCGACGCGGCTCACGTGGCCTCGAGCGTCGTCGAGAATCAAAGCCGGGTCACGCCCATCGACGTGACGCCGCGGCGCGTGGCGCCGCCGTTCGCGCTGACCCTCCCCGTGCCCCTCATGGCCGAACCCGGCAAGTTCGACATCGTCCGGCGCATGGACCAGGCGGCGCGCGCCGTGGATCCGCGCATCGTATCGGTGCGCGTCGAGTACGTGGACGAGGTGCGGGACGTGCTCGTCGCCACATCGGACGGCGGATTCCTGATCGACCGGCAGTATCTGCTCTCGGTTTCCTGCACCCCCACGGCGGTCCAGGGGGCGGAGCGGCGCCTGGGGCTGGGCACGATCGGGGGACGGGTCGGCGAGGATTATCTCGCGCGCGTGAGCCCGGAGGAGGTCGCGCGCAAGGCCGCGCGCAGCGCGATCACCCTCCTGACCGCGGGCCCCGCGCCCGCCGGCGCCATGCCGGTGGTCATCGGCCCCGGCTGGGGCGGGGTCCTGATCCACGAATCCCTGGGGCACGCTTCGGAGGGGGACGGCATCCGGCGCGGCACGTCGCTCTTGACCGGCAAGCTGGGCGCGTCGGTCGCCTCGCCCCTGGTTCGCGTGGTGGACGACGGCCGCTGGGCGAACGGCCGCGGCTCGGCCGCGTTCGACGACGAGGGGACGCCCAGCTCGCGGACGATCCTGGTCGAGGGCGGCGGGCTCACCTCGTATCTCCTGGACAAGCAGAACGCGCTGGCCCTGGGGTTCCGCTCGACCGGCAACGGACGGCGCATGTCCTATCGGGAGCGGCCCATCCCGCGCATGACCAACACCTACATCGACCGGGGCCAGGACGACCCCGCTTCGCTTTTGTCCGGCATCGTGAAGGGTTTCTACGCCGCGGAGATGGGCGGCGGGTCGGTGGACACGACCAGCGGGAACTTCAACTTCGCCGTGCGGGAGGGCTACTGGATCGAGAACGGAAAGATCACGCGGCCCGTGCGGAGCGCCGTGCTGATCGGCAATTCCATCGAAACGATGCAGCGGATCGAGGGCGTGGGGACCGATCTCGCCGTGGAGCAGACGCGCGGCACGTGCGGCAAGGACGGCCAGCTGGTCCCGGTCGGCGTGGGACAGCCCACCATCCGCTTCTCCTCGGTCACGGTCGGGGGGACCGCGCTCTAACATGCCGATCCTCTCTCCCAAAGACGTAATGACGCGGGTGCGGACCCTGGCCGAGCGCTCGGGGGCCGCGCAGGCCGAGACCTACCTCGAGGTGGTCCACTTCACGGAGGTGCGGGTGCGGCAGCGCGAGGTGGAGCTGGTGCGCCAATCGGCCATCCAGGGGATGGGCCTGCGCGTCTTCGCCGATCGCCGCATGGGCTTCATGTACACCACCGATCTTCGCTCGAACGTGCTCGACGAGATCGTGAACCGGACGATCGTGCTCGCGGGCCAGGCTTCGCCCCGCGATGAGAACAAGATCTCCGAGGACACGTCGCCCGCGGCCCTGGATCTGGACATCAACGACGACACCGTGCTGACAAAGGGCCCGGCGGATCTGACGGCCCTGGCCCGTTCGGCCGAGGAGAACGCCTTCGCCCAGGACAACCGGGTGCACCAGACCCTGGACGCCCGGTGCGGCGTGCAGACCAACGAGGTCCACTTCTCGAACACGTACATCCCGTACCTGACCTATCGATCCAGCGCGTGCTGGCTCTCGGTGACCGCGGTGGCGTCCGTGGGGGACCAGAAGCGGACCGGCACCTTCTCGGATCGAAAGCGAATCTTCGCCGACCTGGAGACGCCCGAGCGGGTCGGCCGGAAAGCCGCCACCCGTGCCGTCGCCCGGCTGGGCGCGGCCGCGATCCCGTCCGCCAAGATGCCCGTCATCTTCGAGACGGAAGCCGCGGGGAGCTTTCTGCAGGGGCTATTCGGCGCCTTCAGCGGAACGCAGGTGCTGGAGCAGCGCTCGTTCCTCGCCGGCAAGCACGGGGCGACGATCGCCTCGCCGCTCGTGACGATCGTGGACGACGCCACCATGCGGCGCGGCCTGGGGTCGCGCCCGTTCGACGGGGAAGGGGTGCAGTCGCGCCGGAGCGTGCTGGTGGATGGCGGGGTGCTCCAGCACTTCATGCAGACGACGGTGTCCGCGCGGCGCATGGGCGTGGGGGCGACCGGCAATGCGGCCCGCTCGTACGACACCCTCCCCGCGGTCGGCCCCAGCAATTTCTACATCGAGCGCGGCGATCACCGCCTGGAAGACCTGGTCGAGAGCACGCCGCGCGGCTTCCTGGTCACCGGCCTCGCGGGCTTCGGCATCGACGTCGTCTCCGGCGAATTCAGCCAGCAGGTCGAGGGGACCCTGATCGAGGGCGGGAAGCTGACGAAGCCGGTCGAAGGGGTGACCATCGGCGGGAAGCTGCAAGACATGCTGATGGGGATCGACGGCGTGGCGGGGGACCTCGAGTTCCGGAGCAACGTCTCCTCGCCCAGCATCCGCTTCAAGGAGCTGACGGTGGGCGGCGGGTAGAGCCGCCGTGCCAGCTCACCCCGCCTTGGGCTGAGCGTCGCCCTCTTCCTTCGGGGCGGCGTACAGCTCGCCCACGGTGAACTTCTTCGGCCGCTTCACATAGATGTAGGCGGTGTTGGCCGCGGCGGCGCCCTCGCTGCAGGCGGTGATCAACAGCTTGTACTTCCCCGGGTACGTCGCGATGTCCCCGCAGCAGAAAACACCCTTCACGTTCGTGTTCATCACGTTGTCCACCAGAATTTGGTTTCCCTCCAGCGTTAACCCCCACTGGCGGACGATCTTCGTGTCCATGAGGTAGCCGATGTTGATGGAGACGAGGTCGGTCGGAATCTCCTCGGTCGCGTCCGTCTTCTTGTTCTTCACCACCACCGACTCCACGCGCCCGTCGCCCTTGATCTCCACGGTCTCCGTCTCGAGCATCGTCCGGATCTTCGATTCGGCGATCTCCTCGACATAGGCGTCCATCCCCTGGAACTTGTCCAGCATGTGGATCATCGTGACGACGGAGGCATCCTTGAGCGACAGCGCCGATTCCAGCGCGCTGTCGCCGCCCCCGATCACCACCACCCGCTTCCCGCGCGACTCCTCCACGTCGGGCATGCCGTAGAAGAGCCCCTTCCCGCGCAGCTCCAGCTCGCCCGGCTTGTTGATCTTCCGCGGCTCGAAGGCGCCGCCCCCGGTGGCCACGATGACGGCTCGCGCCTCATACGCCCCCTTGGTCGAGGTGACGCGGATCAGGTTCGCCTCCTCGTCCCGGGCGATCATCGTCACATGCTCCCCCTCGCGGATCTCCGCCCCCATGTGCTCGGCCTGGTCGACGAAGTTCCGTCCGAGCGCGTCGCCCATGATGTACGTGTAGGAGGGGTAGTCGTGGACGGGCTTCTTGGGGTAGAGGGAGGCGAGCTGCCCGCCGGCGACGGCCGTGTCGAGGAGCAGCGTGGACATTCTGCGGAAGCGGGTGAAGAGCGCCGCGGAGAGCCCGGCGGGGCCGGCGCCCACGATGAGCACGTCCCAGATCACGCGATCGCGACTCCTTGAGGGATCGAGGAGGGATACCGATGTGATGATATCACAACGAGAAAGGCGGGCGACGTGGCCGGGCGGGCGCGACCGTGGTAGGCTCCGTCGCCATGGTACCTGTCCCCCCACGCGCCCTCGAGATCATCGAGGAAGCGATCTACCACGAGCAGTCCTCGCACGACTATTACCTGAAGGTGGCGGCCGCCATCGACGACCCCTCGGGCAAGGAGCAGTACCGGCACCTGGCCCACGAGGAGATCCGCCACCGCGAGGTGCTGGAGGACCGCTACCGGGCGCTTACCGGGAAACGCTTCCGCTACGAGCCCTCCAAGGTCGACTCGGAGTCGCTTCCCATACCCACCAGCAACGCCACCGCCATCGAGGCGCTGGAGCTGGCCATGGAGCACGAGCTGGAGGCGGTCGACAACTATCGCGTGCTGGCGGCCGATGCATCCAACGAAGAATCCCGCCGCGTCTACCTGGAGCTGGCGAACGACGAGCAGCAGCACTACGAGTGGTTCCGGGACCAGCGGGACGCCCTCCAGGGCGGAGTCCACTGGTTCACCGAAACCCTCCCCGGCGCTCGCGAGCGCTGATATCCCGCTTCACGTCCCCTCCGCGCCTCTTCCGCTTCATCGCGCCGGGTCCGCGACGCCGCACGTTCCCTGCCTCGGGCTGGACACGGTGTGGTTCCAGGTCGCCGGGACGCTCTGCAACCTGACCTGCCGCCACTGTTTCATCTCCTGCAGCCCGACCAACCACAATCACGAGCTGATGAGCCGCGCCGAGGTCCGCCGCTACCTGGACGAGGCCCGGTCGCTGGGCGTGAACGACTATTACTTCACGGGCGGCGAACCGTTCTTGAATCGAGAGATCCTCGAAATCCTGGAGGACGCGCTTGCGGCGGGGCCGGCGACCGTGCTGACCAACGCGACGCTCCTCACGCCCGGGCGCGCCGGGGCGCTGGCCGCCCTGGAGCGCGCGAGCCGCTACTCGCTGGAGGTGCGCGTCAGCCTGGACGGGCCGAGCGCCGAATCGAACGACCCGATTCGGGGGGAAGGGTCCTTCGACGCCACGATGGGCGGAATCGCGGCGCTGGCCGCCGCGGGGCTCCATCCGATCGTGACCGTGGCGCGCACCTGGAGCGACGCCCAGGACCAGGCGGCGCGGGAGGAGTTCCATCGCTTCCTCCGCGCGCACGGCCTCTCCAGGCCGCGCGTCAAGGTGCTGCCGCTCTTTCTCGTGGGGCGCGAGGTGGAGCGGACGCACGGCTACCCGGCGGAGGCGATGCTTACCCAGGAGCACATGAGAGGGCACGATCCCTGGCTCCTCCAGTGCTCGACCAGCCGCATGGTCACGAGCCGCGGCGTCATGGTCTGCCCGATCCTGATCGACGCGCCCGACGCCAGGATGGGGCGGACCCTGCGCGAGTCGCTCCGGGCGCACCCGCTCGGGCACGGGGCCTGCCACACCTGCTGGGAGACGGGGGCCACGTGCCGGAACTGACGGTGCGGACGGGTGCGATGACGGTGCGGAACGGCGGCGCCTTCGACGGCGCGATCGCGGTGCTGGGAGGCGTCTACTCCAACCACGTGGCGCTCTTGGCGGCGCTTCACGACGCGCGGCTCCGCGGGGCCGAACGGTTCTTCTGCCTCGGCGACCTGGGGGGGTTCGGGCCCAATCCCGGCCTCGTCTATCCCATCCTCGAGGAGTTCGGCGTGGAGACGATCGCGGGGAATTACGATCGGTCCCTGGCCGAGCGCATGGCCGACTGCGGCTGCGGCTACACCCACCCCGCGGACAACGAGTTCGCGCGGCGCTCCTACGACTACACGAACCGCCGAACCACCGACGGGGAGCGCGCGTGGCTCCAGGCGCTGCCGGGTGGATTGCGCCTCACGCGCGGGGGCCGGCGATGGCTCCTCTGTCACGGGTCGCCGCGCCG
>DATGVG010000076.1:0-5974 GCA_035300625.1 Candidatus Limnocylindrales bacterium | reverse complement strand
GGGGCGGGTCGGTAAGGATCAGAGGCCGGCCGACCCGAAGTACGAGTTCGACTGATGGCGCCCGGGTGCCGTACCATGGGCCGATGAAACGATTGCTGGTCGCCGTCTCACTCGCCTCCGCCCTCGCGGGGTGCTCGCAGTCCAAGCCTCCCCAGCCGGCCGCCCAGGCCGAGCGCATCGATCCGATTCTAGCGGCTCGGGCCCAGGCGCTCCTGGGCGTCTCCCTCCCGTGCACGCTTCTCACCGCGGTTTCCTACCTGGATGGCGGCGCGGCGGGGGGCACGCTTCGGGGAGCGAAGGGCGAGGTGCTGAAGTTCGCGTTCGGACCGACAGGCATGAGGCCCACGCAGCCGGCGGACACTTCCTATTATCCCGCGACGGGTCACCTCGCGGTGGATACGCTGGGCACGTCCAAACAGTACCAGGCGTTCGTCGGCGCGGACTACCCGACCAAGCCGGGTGCGATGCCCCTTGGAGTGGGCACGGCCGCCGAGAGCGTGTTCATCGATGTGGTGCGAATCGCCGTTCTGCGCGAGCGTCGAGGGACCACGACGCCGACCCAGAACCCCGCCGCCGCCACCGCGGCCGGCGTGATCACCATTCTGGAGCGGCAGCGCTCGCATCCGCGTCCGTAGCCGAAACCGCCTACAAGTGCGCGAACCTCGTCGCCTTGTAGTAGTGCCGTAGAATCTCGCGGTAGCTGATCCCGGCGCGCGCCATCCCCATTGCTCCCCACTGGCACATGCCGATTCCGTGCCCGTTCCCGCCGCCGGTCACGACAACCTTGAGCGGCGCTCCGTCCGCCGCCCGCAAGACACCGATTTTGATGAACGAGCTGCGGAGGATCGCCTGGGTGCCGGGGCGCCGAATGGACCATCGCACGCGGTCGCCGCGCAGGACGCACTTCCCTTCCGTGGTCTTGACCACCACTTCGCTCACCCGGCCGCTTCGCGATCGGCTCGTGACCGCCGCGTCGAGCAGGTTTCCATCGAGCGCGGAGGCGTCCGCGCCCTCGGGCGGCGCGTATTTCCGCAGCATCTCCATGAACGCGTCCACGCCCCACTCTTCGCGCCAGCGGTAATTCGCGGAGAGCGAGCAGTAGCCCGTGGGCTCGTTCTCATCGGCGTCCCGCACGCTCCGCAGATACGGCGTCCAGGGCCACGGCCACACGTCCTCGACGTTGGCGGTGCGCCCGCCGCAGGCCGAGGAGTAGAGCGCGCGGATGGGCGCGCCGTCGGAGAGGAGCAATTCACCGCGCGTGGCCAGGACCGCGCGATTGGACTGGGCGTTCTCGCGCGCGGTCCCGCCGTAGACCTGGTCCTCGACGGTTGCCCAGAGATCGAAGCCGAGAGCGGCGCGCCGGCCCAGGAAGGAGAGGGTGTACGAGCGCGCCGCGACCGCCTGCGCCTTGACCGCCTCGAAGTCGGTCTCGGGCGGGGTGCCGATCTCCTCGGGGAGGACGCCGCGCAGATAGCTCTCCAGCCCCACCTCGTTCACCAGCGTGAGTCCCGAGTCGGCGCTGGCGAAGATGCGGAACGAGCCTCGGTACCACCGCCCGCTCCAGCCGGAGAATCCGCGGTCCTGGGCCAGAAGGAGGAGCGTGTCGCGTCCGTTCGCCCGCGCGATCGGCTCGGGGCTTCCGCGCCGGGTGATCTCCAGCGCGCCTCCCGTGCCGCGCGCCACGCGGAGCGCGACGCCTCCCTTCTCGGAGGCGACCTCGCTGCTGTCGGGCCGGACGAGGCGCCACTCCGTCGAGCCCGAGAGGAGAAGCTCCGGCGCTCCCGTGCGAAGTCCAATGCGCACCGACGTGGCCGTGCGCCAGGCGTCGCTCACCGGAGGCGGCGCCGGCGGACCCCCGCCCGGAACGCCCGCCGTGGTGCGCGGCGGGGTTCGGCCGTGTTTGATGCCGGCGGGGGCTGGCTGGGCCCCGCTCGGGGCGGCCTGCGTTCCGTCGGCGGGCCCCTCGCGCGGCCGGCTCGCGGCGCATCCCGCCGCTACCGCGGCCAGGACCAGCGCCACTACGAAGCGCCTAACCTCGCGCATGGGGCGGCGGCGTGATGCTGCCAAGCACGACCTCCCTTCGGGCGCCGGTCGCCGCGGGGACGTTCCCGGGGCGCCCGGCCAGGGTTTCCACGGCGAGAAAGGCGAAGGCCATCGCTTCCTTCGCGTCGGAGGGTACTCCCAGATCGTCGCTCGAGCGAAGAGCGCTTCCCGGGAGCGTGGCGCGGATCGCGTCGAGGAGGGCCGCGTTCTTCGCACCGCCGCCCGATACGATGATCTCGTCGGGCTTCCCGGCGCCGGACATTCCGACCGCGCGCAGGATGCCCGCGGCGGTGATCGCGACCGCGGTGCGCAGGCGGTCCTCCATCGACCGCCCCTCGGTGCGCTTCAGGAAGCGGTCCCGGAACGCGGCGCCGAATTCCTCGCGCCCCGCGCTCTTCGGGGGCCTCCGCGAGAAGTAGGGGTCGGCGAGAAATTCCCGCACCACGCCCTCGTCGGCGCGGCCGCGTGCCGCGAGTGCGCCCCCTTCGTCATGCCGCGGCCCGTCGGACCGGAGTGCGGCGACCACGCCGTCCAGGAGCATGTTTCCCGGCCCGCAATCGAACGCCACGACCTGGCCGAGCTTCGCCTTCGCGGGAATTCGCGTGAGATTCGCGATGCCGCCCAGGTTCAGGAGCACGCGGTCCTTGGTGTCGGAGCCGAATTGGTGGTAGTCGAAGCGCGGCACCAAGGGCGCGCCCTCTCCGCCTGCCAGGATGTCCGCCATCCTAAAGTTCGATACGACGGGCGCGCCCAGCGCGTGTGCGACCACGGCCGCTTCTCCGATCTGCACCGTCAGCGGCCTCCCTGATCGCTCGCCGCGGGGGTCGTGAAACACGGTCTGGCCGTGGAAGCCCACGACGTCGGGCGGATCGGTCCATGCCGCGGCCGTTTGCGCCTGGCGTGCCGCGTCGGCCGCGACTTCCGCCACTAAAACGCCCAGGGCGAAAACCTCGCGCATGGGAAGCTCTCCCTCCTGGGCGCGTAGGATCTGGGTACGCATCGCGTCGTTGAAGGCCACGGAGCGGAGCGCGACCAGCTTGGTCGTCCTCCGCGGGGCGTCGCCGCCCTCGACCAGCACCGCCGCCGCGTCCATCCCGTCCGCCGAGGTCCCGCTCATCAGCCCGATCGCGCGCATGGACCCCGCGCTTGCCGCCGCCGCGCCGCGCGGGGTCATCGCCCGCTCCCCTGCAGCACCCCTTCCACGATCTGGCGCTGGAAGATCGCGAACGCCACCAGCACCGGGAGCGTCGCCACCGTGGAACCCGCGAGCAGGGCGCCCCAATCCACTGCGTATTCCGACTGCGCGAAGAGCGCGAGCCCGACGGGAAGCGTGCGCATGGACTCCGACGTCGTGAGCACCAGCGGGTGCAGGAACGAATTCCAGGTCGTCAGGAAGCCGTTCACGCCCACAACGGCCAGCCCTGGCCCGGAGAGCGGAAGAACGATGCGCCAGAAAATGGTCCGCGCCGGGAGGCCGTCGGTGCGAGCCGCGTCCTCCAGCTCGGCGGACATCGTCTGGTAGTAATGCGACATGAAGAGCACGCCGAACGGATCGGCAAGATGCGGCAGGATCAGCGCGGGATAGGTGTCGAGCAATCCCAGCTTCGCCATGATCAGGTACAGCGGCACCAGCGTGACCTGCCGCGGAAGGATCAGAAACGCGGTCGCGAGCGCGAGGGTCGCCCGCTTGCCGATGAAACGCGAGCGGGCCAGCGCGTGTCCCGCGGCCGAGGCCAGGAGAAGTTGCAGCGGCAGCGCAGCGCACGAGACGATCGCGGAGTTGAGCGCGAACCGCCCCATCGGTCCGCCCGACCAGAGCGACCGATAATGCTCCAGCGTGAACGGGCGCCCCAGCCAATCGGCGGGCGATATCGGGAGGTCGCTCCCCTGCCCCAGCGAGACGCGCGCCATGTAGAGGAGCGGCGCCAGCGACAGGAGCGCGACCGCCGAGAGTGCCGCGTAGGGCCACAGCCGGGCCGCCCTCAC
Source organism: Candidatus Limnocylindrales bacterium (assembly GCA_035300625.1). Classification (GTDB taxonomy): domain Bacteria; phylum Eisenbacteria; class RBG-16-71-46; order SZUA-252; family SZUA-252; genus DASQJL01. Next base: position 1,945 of record DATGVG010000076.1, on the reverse strand, counting down.
GCCGCCGCCGCCGCCCTCACGCGGCAACCTCCGCGGAGCGCAGCACCCGCCGCTGGATCAGGAGAACGACCCCGACCAGCGCAAGCAACAGGTAGGCGATGGCGCACGCGTACCCCATCTCGAAGTGATAGAACGCGCGCTCGTACAGGTGATAGACCAGGGTCAGCGTGCTCTCGAGGGGTCCGCCCCGCGTGAGCACGAAGACCTCGATGAACACCTGGAACGAACGGATGGTGTTGAGCAGCACCACGAAGAGGATCACGGGCTGGAGGTGCGGGAGCACGATGCGCCGCTCCACCTGCCACGCGGTCAGCCCCTCCAGCCGCGCCGCCTCGAGCTGCTCCACGGGGAGCGTCTTCCGCCCCGCGAGGAGGAGGATCGCGTAATAGCCGACGCTCGCCCAGATGTCCATCGCCATGATGGATGGGAGCGCGAGGCGCGGGTCTTGGAGCCAGTGCACGCGCGCCAGGTCCGACGCGGCCAGCCACCCGTTCATCAGCCCGTCCTCCGCGTAGAGCGATTTGAAGACGAGCGAGACGACGACCATGGAGAGCGTGGCCGGGAAGAAAATGGCGGCCCGGAAGAACGATTGCGCGCGACGAATCCGGCCGAGGAGGGCCGCCACGCCGTACGCGAGCACCAACGTGACCGGCAGCGTCCCCACGACGAAGACGACCGTGGTCCGGAGCGCGTGCCAGAACGACGGCGATCCAAGAGCGTGCGCGTAGTTGGCGAGCCCGACGAAGTGGGACGCGTCCGGGCGAAGCGGATTCATGTCCTGGAACGAGAGGAGGAGTGCGTAGAGAAGCGGGAAAAGGCCGAAGACCGCGAAACAGATTCCCCAGGGAAGGAGGCCGACGGACGGGCGCCCCGCCCTCATGGCTTGGGCGAAAGCACCTGCGTGATCCGCGCGTCGGCATCGGCCAGGGCCTGCTCCGGCCTCTTGGTGCCGTAGATCGCCTCCTCCAGCTCGCCGTTCACGATCTCCTCGATCTCTACCCATTTCGGATGGAGGGGCGGCGACACCGCGTAGCGGAGCTGCTCCAGAAAGACGCGGTCAAGCGGGTGCGTCGTGAAATAGGAGTCGGCGGCGGCGCTCGCGGCGGCCGGGAACGCGTTCCCCGTCGCCAGGAAGAGCGGCATCGTGTTCTCGGGCCGCACCAGGAAGCGCGCGAGCCGGAGGGCCTCGGCGCGATGCTTCGATCCGCGAAAGATGCCGAGCACTTCGGCGCCCGCGAAGCTGGCGGGCGTCCCGTGTCCCGTCGCGGGGCGAGGCATCAGCGCAACCGTGTAGCGCAGGTCGGGCGCGGTCTTCGGCAGCGTGCGGAGGAGCCACGGACCCGAGACGATGATGCCCAGGCGCCCCTTGGCGAACGCCTGCTCGTGCATCTCCTGCCGCTCGAGCAGCGAGTAGGGCTTGAGCGCCAGGTAGAAGCGGAGCGCCTCGCGGTTTTGGCGTGAATTGATGACGCTCTTCGTCAGCGTCGAATCCAGGATGTCCCCGCCGTTACCCCACGCGAACGGCATGAACTTCTTGAAGAGGACCTCGCGCTCTCCCGCGTTCATGCCGAAGCCCTTGGCGTCCGGCACGCGCTCGGCGATCTGGTGCGCGGCGCGATACAGCTCGTCCCATGTGGCGGGCGGCTTTTGGGGGTCGAGTCCGGCGCGGCGGAAGAGATCCTGATTCACGTAGAGCGCCCGGGTGCCGACCATCCAGGGAACCGCGTAGGCGCGGCCGCGGTAGGAGACTCCGTCCCATCCGACGAGCGCGGAGCGGATATCTGTGGTGCTGTCGGTCAAGTCGGCCAGCGTGCTGTCCGCGACCAGCCCTGGGAGGAACGTGGAGCCCAGCTCGCAGAGGTCGGGCGGCCGGCCGGCGGCGATGGCCGCGACGATCTTCTCGCGGCCGCTCTGCCAGGTGAGTTGCTCGACCTGGACGTCGAGA
>DATGVG010000075.1:0-11554 GCA_035300625.1 Candidatus Limnocylindrales bacterium | reverse complement strand
TTGCCGCAATCGCTCGATGATCGTCATTGTTGTGATCGCCCTCGTAGAAGACGATTTGCCCAAGGCATCAGCCGTGCCACGGCGTAGTCGCGCGTGGTATCGCGCACCGACGAGGCGAGGCTGCTGGATTCCGAGGTCATTTGTAGAAACGCGCAGGAGCGGACGGGAGGCGCCGCGCGCCGCGAGGCAATGAAGCGCTGCTCGGCGTCCGTAACGCTCGCCGGCGCACCAGATCGGAATCCGCGGTATTCCATGGGACGAATTGGCACCGATCTCGCAAGGACATGGATAACGACCGCCAAGGGATTGGCGGTCCCGACCGGGCCCGTTTACATAGAGAGAAGCGTTTTTGGGCGGAGCAGAGCGCTCGTGCGATCACGAGTACGTGACCTTCGAAGATCACGAAAGTGAACCCTTCGACGATCACAAGTGAGTGAATCGCAAACGAGCGCACTGCCCGCCCGTTTCTCTTTCCCCGCAGAACCGCTCGCTCCTGTGTCCAGCCTGCCGGCCCCGCGCACGCCGTCCCCGCGCACGCCGTCCCCTACATTCCCGCTGTGGACAAGTGGATAAGTTCTGAGTTCGGGTTACTCAGAGTCCGTGCTTCGGCCATTGGTGTGAGCGATTACTAACGGGGAGAGCGAACTTGGCAGCATGCGGGGTTATGAAGCGGGGGCCCTTCCATCTATGGGAATGGGTTGGGTGGGGAACCGCCCGATTCCCGTGGGAAGGCCAGTGGAGGAGGAGGGCCCCCTGCTTGGGCTTTACACGAGGTTATTTGTGATGCGGTCCTATGGGCGTGACACCTCCAGCATATCGGTCCACTCCCGAACTTGACGCTCGGCTTCATCCCGAGCCACTCCGTAATGCTCCTGAAGCTTGCCGACGAGCTTGTCGCGACGGCCGGCGATGACATCGACATCATCGTTGGTGAGCCGGCCCCACTGCTCGCGGACGCGCCCCCTGAATTGCTTCCAATCCCCTTCGATAGTGTCCCAGTTCATGAGATCAGCTCTCCGAACCATCCGTGAACGGAGCCGCTTGAGCATTCCCGCGTACGTCTCCGTAGGGGCAAAGCAGCTTGCGTGCCGATCCGTGATCCCCGTAAGTGCTTGAAAAACATGAGTCGAGGCGGGGGCGGGCCGCCAATTTCCTTTGTAAGTCTTTCCTGCGATGTACCGACTACAAAGTCCGGATACAACGGCCCCCGAGGTCCGACTCCGCCCCCTCTCCTCGTATCAGGGGTATCAGGCGCGACCAACCTTCTCCGCGCCGGCCGACTCCAGGACCTCGCGGGCGATCTTCGCGCGATCGTCGTGCGCGTAGACTCCGATGAGGATTCCGCCCTTCGTGATCTCCTGGTCATAGAACTTCGCTTCGTGTTCCGGGATGCCCAACCCGATGAGGGCGCCGGTCAACCCGCCCGCCGCCGCGCCGGCTCCCAGGCCGGCGACGGCCGCGACCAGCGGTCCCGCCGCGACCAGGGAAAGGCCAGGCACCACCAGCGTACCGACAGCCGCGAGCCCGGCGGCCACGGCACCCAGAACGCCGCCGACGGTCATTCCCGCTGCGGCAGCCTCCGGGACCTTGGTGGTCTTCTTCACCGCGAACTCGCGCCCTCGCGTCGACTCGGACATCAACAGGCTGATGTCGTCGCGGGAAAAGCCTGCCTTGGTCAGCTCATCCACGGCCATTTCGGCCTGGGAGCGAGAATTGAAAATGGCGGTCACAAGCTTGGACACGGACAACCTCCTTTCGGAATTGTTGCGCGATGATTCCTTGCCCCGCGCGGCGCGGCGGTCGCAGCATTCGTGCCATTTCGAGCGACCAGGGCCGCGTCGATTCACAGTGAAACGGGTGGCGTGGGCTTGATGGGATTGAGGCGAAGGAAGACGGTGCTGCGGTTCGAAAATGAAGCGGGAGGATCGGCGCGCGATGACGCCAGCCCTCCCGCCTCGATCAGCTACTGTACCGTGGCTGCATAGTTGTTCAGACGATTGTACATCGTCTTCAAGCTGATCCCGAGTACCTCGGCGGCCTTGCGCTTGTCTCCGCCGTACTGCTCCAGCGTCGCAAGGATGAAAAAGCGCTCGATGTCCGAGAGGGACATTCCGACCCGGATCCCGTCGGGCGCGCCCGGCTCCGCGCCGGCGGCCGGCGTGACCGCGACGCTGGTCGGCAGCGCGTCCATCTCGATCGTGTCGTCCGCGAGAATGTACGCGCGCTGGATCAGGTTCTTCAGTTCCCGGACGTTTCCCGGCCATGCGTACGCGGCCATCCGGCGGCGGGCCGCGGCGCTGAAGCGTTTGCCGGTTCCCTCGTCCCGGTTCATCAGACCCAGGAAGTGGTCGGCGAGGAGATCGATGTCGCCATTCCGCTCGCGCAGGGGCGGGAGCACGATGGGAAACACGTTCAGGCGGTAGAGAAGGTCCTCGCGGAACTTCCCTTCCTTCACGGCTGTTTCCGGAGAGCGATTGCTCGCGGCGATCACGCGCACATCCACCTCGATCTGCGAGTCGCCACCCACGCGCATGATGGTGCCGGTTTCGAGAACGCGGAGCAGCTTGACCTGGAGGTCCAGCGGCATCTCCGTGATCTCATCGAGGAACAAGGTTCCCCCCGAGGCGCGCTCGAAATAGCCGCGGTGGAGCTGAGCCGCGCCGGTGAAGCTTCCCCGCTCGTGCCCGAAAAGCTCGCTTTCCATGAGATTCGGAGGCACCGCGCCGCAGTTCAGCGGATGGAACGGCTGCTTGCGGCGCCGCCCCAGCTCGTGGACCGTCGCGGCGACCACCTCCTTGCCGGTCCCGCTCAGTCCCACGAGGAGGACGGTGGCGTCGGTGGGGGAGACCTTCACCACCAGGTCGTACACGCGCTGCATCGCCGTCGAGTTCCCGATCAGACGGCCGAACCGCCCCAGTTGACGCAGCTCCTCGCGCAGGGTGCCGATCTCCTCTTTCAAGGCGAGGGTGCGCGAGACGTTCCCCAGTACCGTCTTCAGGCGGCGGAGATCGACCGGTTTGGTCAGGTAATCGAGGACGTCGATGCGGAGTGCGGCGACGGCGGAATCCACCGTCGCGTTGCCCGTGATCAGGATGACTTCGGCCCGGTGCGTGGGATCCAGCTCGGGAAGGATGTCGAGGCCGCTCCCGTCGGGGAGCATCAGGTCCACCAGCACCACGTCGGGCGGTGTCTGCGCCAGGCGCGCTCTCGCGTCGGCGAGCGTGCCGGCCGTGACCGTGGCGAATCCTTCATTTTCGACCAGCTCCGCGAGAGCGGAAAGACTGTTCAGTTCGTCGTCGACTACCAGGGCGACCGGCATATATGTCTAACTCTCCTTCGAGCGTGCGAGCGGGGCGAGCGGAAGCTCGATATCGAGACGCGCGGATTCGCGCGACCCGGACGAGATCACAAGACGTGCGGCAGGGTTGGATTTCAGGGTTTCGCGGGCCGCCGCGAGGGCGCCGGCGGCGGGCTCGCGCGTCCAGAAGACGATCGGGTCGGGCTCGACGGGCGAATCCGCCGGGGCGGCCGGCGCGCCGGAAAGACTGAGCGTCGCGGTCCCCCGGTCGGCCCGCAGGGCCAGGGAAAGAAGCGCTCCATTCGGGAGCGCGTCGACGGACCCCGTCAGAAGCGATGTGAGGAGATGGTTCACGGCGTCGCGATCTCCCAGCACGGTCACGGGCACCTCCGGAAGGGTCGCCCGGATGCGGATATGGCGTTCCCGAGCCAGGGACTCGAAGACGATCGCCAGGTCTTCGACCAGGTACCGCAAGTCGAAGTGCCCCGAGGAGGGCACGGTCAGACTCATCTGCCCCATGACGGCCCTGAGTCTCCGTTCCAGCCCCTGGAGCTCCGACGCGATCCGGGAGGCGTACCCGGGTGCCTTGCCGTCATCCTCCCCGGTCCCGGCCGCTGCCGTCCGCTGGAGGAGCTCGAGGTTCAGGACCATCGAATTCAGGTGGGCGCGGAGGTCGTGGGAGAGCACCGAGCACAGGCGCCCGAGGTCGCGCCGATGCTGCGCGAGACGCGCCGAAGTGGCATCGAGGCCCGTTTCATCCACGTGGATCTCGGTGCTCTGCCCCCCTGTGACACGCAACGTCAAACTGCCCCCTGAACGCGTGGTCCGGCCGCGATCGCCGGAAGACGGCCTATGAGTTTGTGGCCTCCACGGATCCGGTTCAAGACCCGTTTAGCGCCGTTCGGGGTGGCCTCGTCCTTGCTCGATTCCACCTCCATACGGGTGCAAAGGCGGGAAGGCCGAAGGACGCACCAACCCGGTCCCTGTAATTGTAACAATGGCGACCCCAAATCCCTAGGCCGCAGTTCCCCGTCCTCGCTCCCGGCTCCTATACCGCCTGGGGGTTCGACAATGAGACGGCTCGAGGAAACGTGGGCACCGGAGCAAAGGACGCGATCGGGGTAGCCCGGCAAACCATCAACCGGCGGATCCCCGCGGGATAGCGCCCGCCCGCCGCAGCAAGGAGACGCATCATGCAAGTGGACTCGCTGGAGAAGCTTTATGTGGACCAGCTCCGAGACATCTACGACGCCGAGAATCAGCTTGTTCGCGCCCTCCCTCAAATGGTCAAGGCCGCCTCTTCATCGAAGCTTCGGAAGGCCTTCGAGGACCACCTGGAACAAACGCGCGGGCACGTACGCCGACTGGACGAAATCTTCCGCGGCCTGGGGCATCCTTCCAAGGGGAAGTCGTGCAAGGCCATGGTCGCCCTCATCGAGGAGGGCGACGAGATGGTGAAGAGCGATTCCGAGTCCAGCGTGCGCGACGCGGGGCTGGTCGCGGCGGCGCAGAAGGTCGAGCACTACGAAATAGCGGCCTATGGAACCTTGCGAACGTTCGCCGAATTCCGGGGCGACCGGTCGGCGGCCCAGGCGCTGCAGGAGACGCTGGACGAGGAGTACGAAGCGGACAAGACGCTGACCCAGGTTGCCGAATCATCGATCAATCTGCAAGCGGCCGAGCGTGGAGCGGGTAGGAGCTAGGGCGGGAATCACACGGACCGAGAAAGGAGCAACGCCATGCGTCAAGGAACGAAGTTTCAGTGCACCAACGAAGAGTGTGGCTGCGAGATCACGGTGAGCCAGGCTTCCCAGGCGGAGAACGCGGACGAGCAGGCATTCATCTGCGTTTGCGGCGAGGAAATGGAGCCATCGGAGTCCGCGGCGCCCAGCGCGTCCGGCCGAAGCGGAGGACGGAGCGGCTCGCGCCCGTAATAGCGCCGGGGCGGGCGCCGAAATCGAATCGGTCACACGACGGGCGGCCTGCGAAGCATCGCGGGCCGCCTGTTTAAGCGGAACGCGGGGCCACGCGTGATCAGCGCGGCCCCGCGGGATGTATCGCGCTCAGACGGGGCGTCGTCCCTGAATGATCCGGATGAGCATGGTGACGACCGCGATCAACAGCAACAGGTGGATCAGTCCACCCATCGTGTAGTTCGACACCATCCCGATGAGCCACAGCACGAACAGAAGAATCGTGATCGTCCACAGCATGTTCGGAACCTCCTTAGCGTCCTGGCCACGAAGGCCCACCTGGACCGCGCCCGACCGGACGCGAGTGATGGAGCAGATGCGGCCCGGCCGGCCACTCACCGCAGCTTCCGTGCCAGGATTCGAATCGCCCTAACTCCCGGTCACTCTGCTGATAACAGGGGAGTTTTCGAGGAAAAACGGACCGATTCCATGTAAGCGTTGCCCCCGCGCCTTGTACCCCATACAACCTACTCAGGGCTGGAGGGCGCGGCGAACCATCGATGGAGTAAGAGTCTGGCGGACCGAGCCGATCCCTTTCCACGCGTCGGCGCGGATCCCCCCGCGCTCACGGAGGAGGCTCGCCATGCTGAACGCGTCGGGGCGCATTCGTGGAGTCAGCTCCTCCCAGGAGATCGGCATCGAGACGGGCGCGCCGGTCCGGGCGCGCGGCGAATACGGCGCGACCCACGTGGAGCCGCGGCGATTGCGAAGGGTGTCGATGAAGATGCGTCTTCCCCGCCGGGCCTTGGAGAGGTGCGTCGTGAAGCGGTCGGGGCTCTCCCGCACCAGGGCCGCCGCAACGGCGGCGGAGAAGTCCTTCACGTCATCCCACCCCGGGCCGCGCCTCGTGGGCACGACCACGTGGATGCCGTGTCCTCCGGTCGTCTTGACGAAGCTCTTCAGGCCCAGCCCGTCCAGTCGCTCGCGGACCCAGACCGCCCCCCGGACGACGTCCTTCCAGGTCGTCGCGTCGGGCGCATCGAAGTCGAAGACGACGCGGTCCGGGTACTCCAGGTCGTCGGCGCGCGACCCCCAGATGTGGATTTCCAGCACGCCCATCTGCGCCAGCGTGACGAGGCTCGCCTGGTCCCGCAGCACCAGATACGTTCCCGTCCCATCCTTCTCGCGGATCCGCACCGACCCGAGCGAGGAGGGCACCTCTCCCGAGGGATGCTTCTGGAAAAAACAGCGGGTCCGCCCGGCCGGACAGCGCGCCAGCATGAGCGGCCGCCCGGCCGCATGGGCGAGGAGAAACGGGGCGACTCCGAGGAAGTAGCGGGCCAGGTCCGCCTTCGTCAGCCCCAGCTCGGGATAGAGGACCCGCCCGGGGTTCGTCAGCGCCTGTCCCCCGGCCGCGACGGTCGCAGCCAGCGCCGCCTGGTCCACCGGCTCCCGAATCGGACGCTTGCGCGGCTTGCTCGGCGGCTCCTCGACCGCGGGCTTGGGGTTCGGATCCCGCACCGCGGGCCGGCGGCGGGGCGGCGTGTCGGGCGGACGGCGGCGCGCGGGCGGCACCCGCTTCCGGGCACCGGCACCACCGCCGGCGGCGCGCGCCGGCACCGGCGTCTCGCGGACGACATCGCGCGGCGATTTGTCGTCGCGCAGCCCGGCGAACGAGGGGTGGCGCAGCTTGCCGTCGTCGGTCCAGGAGGTGAACGAGACCTCGGCCACCAGCTTGGGCCGTACCCAGTGGGCGCCCGGCGCCCGCGGCGACGGCGAGAACGGAGACGCCTTCGTTTCCAGGCGCGCCAGCTTCTTCTGCAAATCGCGCAGCGTCTCGTGGGTGAACCCGGTGCCCACGCGACCCCGGTAGCGGAGCCCGCGCCCGTTCTCATGCGTGCCGAGGAGAAGAGCCCCGAGCCCGGCGCGGGAGCCCTGGGGCTCGGTGTATCCCCCGATCACGAATTCCTGCCGCGAAGCGCATTTGGCCTTGAGCCATAGACCGGAGCGCCCGGGCACATACATGGAGTCACTTCGCTTGGACACGATCCCCTCCAGTCCGCGCCGGCACGCCTCGGCGTGAAAGCGCTCGCCTTTCCCCTCGACGTGGTCGCTGTACCGGATGATCCCCCCGGCCGGGGCGCCGGACACCAGCCGCTCCAGGGTTTCTTTCCTCAGTCGAAGCGGCACCCGCTTCAGGTCGTATCCCTCGAGATACAGAAGATCGAAGACGAAATAGGCGAGCGTGGAGCCCTTCCCGAGACGAAGCTGATTCTGGAGCGCCTGGAAGCTGGTCGAGCCGTCGGAGAGCACGACGGCGGCTTCCCCGTCCAGGATCGCGCTCCCGGCTCCGAGGGCAGCCACGGCTTCGGCGATCCCCTCGAATCGCTCCGTCCAATTCTTTCCGCCGCGCGTGATCATCGTGGCGCGGCCCCGATCCACGCGGCCGAGAACGCGGTATCCGTCGAACTTGATCTCATGGAGCCACTCCTCTCCCGCCGGCGCCTGCTTGACCAGCGTGGCCAGCTGGGGGGTGACCCGCGCCGGCATCGCGGCCCGGCGCGCGCCCGGCAGCGAAGCGGGGTCCAGTGCGCCTTTCGTGCGGGCCGTGGCCCGGCTCGAGCGCGGCGGCACGCGACGCGCGGGCGCGGCGGGCGCCGCCTGCGCCCGGTCCGAGTTCCACACCTTCTTCCGGCTCGCCGCGATCTCCTCGATCCCCTTCCCCGTCGCGACGCTCTCGGGTCTCTCCTCGAGGATCCCACCGCCGCGCTCCGGCCGGGCCTGGGCGTCGCGCCGCTTCACGAGGAGCCAGTTCTTCTTGGCTCCTCCGTCTCCTCGCATCCGGATCAGCGAGAAGCCGCCCCGGAGCTTTTCGCCGTGGAGCTCGAAATCCAGCCGTCCTTTCCGCAGCCCCTCGTGGGGATCGCCGGTCGGGGTCCACGTCCCGCGATCCCAGAGGAGAACCGTACCCCCGCCGTACTGGCCGGCCGGGATGACTCCCTCGAACCCGCCGTATTCGAGGGGGTGGTCTTCGACCTCCACCGCAAGCCGCTTCTGGGCCGGGTCCAGGCTGGGTCCCTTCGGGACGGCCCAACTCTTCAGCGCGCCGTCCAGCTCCAACCGGAAATCGTAGTGGAGGCGGGTCGCGGCGTGCTTCTGGATGACGTAGCGGAGGGCGCCCCGGCTGGCCCGCGCCACGCCCCGGGGCTCCGGGGTGCGCCGGAAATCGCGCTTCTTCCGGTAGGCAAGAAGCGGCATGGGCTACGCGCTCTTCTTGGAACGGGGGGAACGGGCGGAACGTGGGGAGCGCTGGGGCTTGAGCCGGCGCTCTCCGCGGGCCGGGCTTGCCGCGGGGCGGGCCGGGGAGCGCGACGCGCGGCGCGCGCCATGGAATTTGTGGCGCCTTTCGAGACTTTCCTTCAACAGCGGCATCAGGTCCACCACGTCGCGACGCGGCGCCGGCGACTCCTCCCCCGGCTCCGGCTCGAGGATCGTGTGGGTCTGGTTCAAGCGGACTTTCTTCCGGACCAGCGCCATCACGTCGTCGCGGTACTCGTCCTTGAATTCGGCGGGATCCCACTTCGCCGTCATCCCCTCGATCAGCTGCTGCGCCATCTGCACCTCACGCGGCGACGCTCCCGACTTCGCCCCGCTCTTTGCGGGGACGTCCAGGTCCGCGATGGGGCGGAGCTCGTGGGAGTAGCGGAGGACGTTCAGGACGAGCGCCTTGCTGCGCACCAGGAGCGCGGCCACGTGCTGTCGCGTGCGAAGGACCACGCGCGCGATTCCCACCCTGCCGCTCTTCTCGAGCGCGTCGCGCAGCAGGGAGTAGGCCTTGCTGCCTTTCTTCTGCGGCTCCACGTAGTACGGGGTGTCGAAGAACAGGGGATCAATCTCGTTCGCGTCGACGAATTCCACGATCTCGACCGTCTGGGTCGCCTTCGCGTTCGCCCGCCGGAGCTCGTCGTCCGTCAGCACGACGTACTCGTCGGGCCGGTACTCGTAGCCCCGCACGATCTCACTGTAGGGGACCTCGCGGCCGGTGCTCTTGTCGTAGCGCTTGTAGCCCACCGGAGCGAAATCCTTCCGGTTGAGCAGCGTGAAACTCAATTCCTTCGTCTCGAGGGCGGGCCGCAAGGTCACCGGAATCTCCACCAAGCCGAAGGACAGACTTCCCTTCCAGAATGCGCGAGCCATCGGTTCACTCTCCGGGACTGTTCAGCGTAGATGCCGCTACGTGGGAAGCAAGAGGACGCGCCTGAAGCAGAGGGCGCGCCAGCGTGCCGTGCGGCGCGCCTCCGCCCGCAGGGCCGCACGCGTAAGGCCGTGAAGCCCTTGCTGGAGCCGCGACTGCGCTGCCGATCCGCGAGGCCGGGGATCGCCCGGGAGGTCGCGCGGAAGCCAGCCGCGGAGGCTCCTCTTACAACATCCCGCCCCTTTCTTCATTTGCTCGGGCGGCGCCACCGGCGTTGCGTGACTCCGCACGTGCGGTACAGCCCCACCTTACGTCCCATCGCCGCGTGTGGCCACTCCGTGGCATGGGAAATGTTACGGACAGAGACGATGAACACGCGCCGCCGAAATACACCCGCCGCACGCTACGGATTCGCGTTGCTTTCGGTCGCGATTCTAGCCTGGTTCGAGCTCGCCACGTGGCCCCTGTTTCGGGTCACGCCGTTCCTTCCGCTCGCCGCCGGAGTCGTCATCGCCGCGATCCTGGCGGGACCGGGCCCCGGACTGTTCGCAACGGCGCTGGGAACGGCGGCCACGCGGCTCCTCCTGCATCCCGTGCAGCCCGCCAGCGGCCCGGAGTCCGTGGCCCCGCTGATCGCGTTCGTGGGAATCGGGATCGCGGTGAGCGTGCTCAGCATGGAGCGGCATTCCGGCAGGTCGCGCATCCGGCGCATCCTGGGTGGGGTCTCGGACGGCTGCGCCTTCTTCGGTCCCGACTGGAAATGCGTGTACGTGAACGGCGTCGCCGCCTCGCAGACGGGACGATCGCCGGAACAGCTGGTGGGAAGCGGAATCTCCGACGTGTTTCCGCACGCGGCGGGCCCATCGATCCTCCGGGGCGTTCGCCTCGCCATCGACGAGGGGATCCCCGGCCGGTACGAGACTTTCGATTCCCATTTCGAGCGCTGGTTCGAGACGAATCTCTACCCGGCGCCCGAGGGCGTCACGATCATCGTGCGCGACGTGACCGTGCGCCGTCAGGCCGAAGACGCCCTGCGCCAGAGCGAGCGCCGTCTGCGCGCGATCTTCGACCAAGCGATCGCCGGGATTGCGCAGACCGACCGCGAGGGCCGCTTCCTCATGGTGAACGAGCGCTATTGCGAGATCGTCGGACGCGCCGCGTCGGATCTGCTGACCCTGCGCATGGGCGACATCACGCACCCCGAAGACCTTCCGCGGAACGCCGCCCTGTTCGAGGGGCTGATGGGCGATGGCGGGAATTTCGTCGTGGAGGAGCGCTACGTGCGGCCGGACGGGTCCCTGGTCTGGGTCCGGAAGCAGGTCTCGGCCGTGCGCGAGGCGGACGGAACGCCGCTCTCCGGGTTCTCGATCGTCGAGGAGATCACCGAGCGCAAGCAAGCCGAGGCCGAGAAGGACGAGGCGCTGCGGCGCGAGCGGGGAGCCCGCGCCGAAGCGGAAGCGGCGAACCGTTCCAAGGACGAATTCCTCGCCGTGGTCTCCCACGAGCTCCGGACGCCGCTCACGGCCATGCTGGGATGGCTGCGGCTCATGAAGCTGGGGGCCGTCGAGGCCTCCGGCACGTCGCGAGCGCTGGAGACGGTGGAGCGGAACGCCGACGCCCTGGTCCGCCTGGTCGAGGACCTTCTCGACGTGTCCCGCATTTCCGCCGGGAAGCTGGAGCTGGACGTGCGGCCCGTGGAGCTGTCGGCCGTGGCCCGCGCCGCGATGGACACGATCCGGCCGGGGGCGAGAGCCAAGCGCATCGCGCTCCGGTCGCGGATCGCGAGCGACTCCTGCACGGTCCTGGGCGATCCCGCGCGCCTCCAGCAGGCGGTCTGGAACCTCCTGGCGAACGCGGTCAAGTTCACTCCGGCCGGAGGGCAGGTCGATGTCGCCCTCGAGCGCCGGAACGGTACGGTCCTTGTCTCGATCTCCGACACCGGAATCGGAATCGCTTCCGAGTTCCTCCCCAGAGTGTTCGATCGATTCCTGCAAGCCGACGGCACGCAGTCCCGGAAACACTCCGGGCTGGGCCTGGGCCTTTCCATCGTGCGCCACGTGGTCGAGATGCACGGGGGCACTGTCCGGGCCGAAAGCGCCGGGATGGGTCGCGGCACCACCGTCACCGTCACGCTCCCGGCTCATCACG
>DATGVG010000074.1:0-8697 GCA_035300625.1 Candidatus Limnocylindrales bacterium | reverse complement strand
GACGCGCACTCTGGAGGAGATCGCCGAGGCCGCGACCGGCCCGCTCTGGTTTCAGCTCTACGTGTACCGGGACCGGGGCGTCACCGAGCGTCTGATCGCGCGCGCCGAGGCCGCGGGCTACCGCGCTCTCGTGGTCACCGTGGACACGCCGCGGCTGGGAAGGCGGGAGCGGGACGTGAGAAACCGGTTCACGCTCCGGCGCGGGCTCACGGTCGCGAATCTCGTGGGCGAGGGCGCCGAGCTGGCGCGTTGGGAGCGCTACGGGAGCATGGCCGCCTACGCCTCGGCCCTGCTCGATCCGTCGCTCACGTGGGAGACGATCGCCTGGATCCGCGGGCGCACGCGGCTCCCCATCGTGCTCAAGGGGATCGCCAGGGCCGACGACGCGGCGCGCGCGGTGGACCACGGCGCCGCGGGCGTGTGGGTCTCGAACCACGGCGGCCGCCAGCTCGACGGCTGCGAGGCAAGCGTGCTCGCGCTCCCCGCCGTGGTCGCGGCGGTCCGCGGCGGCGCCGAGGTGTTCGTGGACGGCGGCATTCGCCGCGGCACGGACGTGCTCAAGGCGCTTGCCCTGGGCGCCCGCGCCGTCATGATCGGCCGCCCCGTGCTGTGGGGACTGGCCGCCGGCGGAGAGCGCGGCGTCCGCTACGTCCTCGAGATGCTCCGCGAGGAGGTCGCCCTTTCCATGTCGCTCGCCGGGTGCCCCGACCTCAAGGCCGTCGATCGGGACCTGATCGTCCGCTGCGAGCCCTGGTGAGCCGTTCCTCGCGGCTTACCTTCGGGCTCCTGCTCCTGGCCGCCTTCGCCCCCGGATGCCTCACCTACGAGACCAGCGAGACCCAGGTCACGATCGACCGCCGGACGGGCCTGGCCCGCGTGGAGGTCACCGTCCACAACGTGGCTACCACGGAGACGGGCCGCGGCGGCCAGTGGGAAGACTTCGAGCAGCTTGACTCGCTGCGGCGGAGCGACGCCTACTTCGCCGGCTCGTTCCTCCGCTCTCCCGGAGGCGGGCGCGTCGGAAAGAGGCGGGCGTGGATCGACCGCGGGCAGGTCCACGCCTCGTACGTGATCACCACCCGCGACCTGAACCAGATCGCCGAGGGATGGGCCGCCGACTCCTCCGGGTACCACTACACCTCCCTGCTCACGGTCGCCCGGACCAACGGCCAGCGGACCGGCGACGACAAGCCCACCGTCGTCTGGCCGCGAAGCGCGCGCCTCCTCATCGTCGTCGAGCAGGACCCGCACTTCTCCGAAGCGGTCCCGTTTCTCCCGGAGATCCAGAAAGCCCTCGCGGCCCGCCTCAAGGCGAATGCGTCCCGGCACGCCGCGCCCCACGCGCCCGCGAAAAAGCGCCGAGGTGCCCGGGGCGGCTGACTTTCCGCCTTCATGAAATCTTCACGAATGCGTGTCATGCTGTGGGTCCCCTTCCCCTCCGGGACCCGAGGCGCGCCGTGCGAAAGAGTCGAATTCTGGTGGTGGACGACGACCCCAAGGTGACCGCCTCGCTCCGCCTGTACCTGGAGCACGCGGGGTACGAGGTCCATGCCGCCTCCGACGGACAGAGCGCTCTGGCCGCCGCGTCTTCGCTAACGTCCTGGGGTCGGACCGCGCACCGCGGCCGAATCGCCGGAAAGGAGCTCCACGATGCGAAGGTCAGCCGTTTTCCCATGGGTCGCCGCGCTCTTCTGCACCGCGGCCGTCGGCGCAGCGCCGCCCGCCGCCGCGCCGCGCGCCGCGCCCGCCGCGCCCACCGCGCCCGCCGCACCGGAATTTCCGCCCAACGAGGCGGGACAACATGCGGCTGCCTACTTCCGCGCCTATGGCAAGGGAGAGGCCGCGATGAAGCAGTTCCTGGCGCAACACGCCTCGCAGGCGGCCCTGAAGCGCCGCTCGATCGAGGACCGCCTGGAGACCTACCGCGACATGCGCGAGGAGCGCGGCCGTCTCACCCCGGTCCGGGTCAGCGAGTTCACCGAGTCCTCCGTCACCGTCGTGACGCGGGCCGAGCGGGGCGGACGCCTTTTGATCACGATCCTCTGCGAGGCGGACCCGCCGCACGCGTTCGTGGCGATCCGCGTCGAGGATATGCCCCCCGACGAGGGGACGCCGGAAGGCGCGGACGACGCCGAATATTCCGCCGGCCCCCGTATGAGCGAGGAGCAGGTCGCGGCGGCGCTGGGCACCGCCCTCGACTCCCTGACGCGCGCGGAGGCGTTTTCCGGCGCGGTGCTCCTTGCGAAGGGAGACCGCGTGCTTCTTCGGCAGGGCTACGGGCTTGCGTCGCGCCGCTTCCGCGTTCCGAACCGGCCCGAAACCGCTCCAACCGGTCTTCCCCCAGGCGAACCTCGGGGCGCGCGTGCTCCGGGATTTCGTCCTGACGTTCGACCAGAAAAACCATCGGCTCCGGCTGGTCCGGACGGCGTAAAATGAACGGCGTGAGCACGCCTCCGGAGGTCACCGACGAAGAGACGCTGGCAGCGATCGTGCGCGAGGCCCGGGTCGTGGCGGTGATCGGGATGGTGGACGAGACCAAGGCGCACCGGCCGGCTCTCGAGATTCCCCGGATGCTCATCCAGCGCGGGATGAAGGTGATCCCCGTGAATCCCAGGATCCAGACGTCCCTGGGCCTCACCGCCTATCCCGACCTCGCCTCGGTGCCGGAGCGGTTCGACCTGGTGGACGTGTTCCGGCGCCCGGAGGACGTGCCGCCGCATGCCGACGAGGTTCTGGCGCTCCCTCCCGACCGCCGACCCCGGGTTTTCTGGATGCAGACCGGGATCCGGAACGATGCCGCCGCGGCCAAGCTCGCCGCGGCCGGCATCGCCGTGGTCATGGATCACTGCCTGGGGGTCTACGCCGCCCGGTACCGCATGCGGGTCTGAGGGACATCGGCCGCAAGCTTCGGATAGCGGGGGCCGCCTCCCTTCCGTACCCTTCTCACCATGAGCGAACGCCCCACGACTGAAGCCGCCGCCCCGGCCGGCGTCCCCACGGCCAAGGACCCGCGCTGGCGGGCGATTCTCCGGCGCGACGCCGGCCAGGACGGGCGCTTCGTCTTCGGCGTCCGCTCCACCGGGATCTACTGCAAGCCCTCCTGCCCCGCCCGGAAGCCGGGGCGGCGCCAGGTGGTCTTCTTCCCGGATCCACCCGCCGCCGAGCACGCGGGGCTCCGCGCGTGCCTCCGGTGCCGGCCGCGCGACGTGGCGGCCCACCCGTACGCGCTCCTGGTGCGCCGCGTATGCGCCGCCATCGAGGAGCGCTCCCCCGACGAGCGCGTCACACTGGCCGCGCTGGCGCGGGTCGCCGGAATGTCGCCGCATCATCTGCAACGCACCTTCCTTCGCGCGACGGGCATCTCGCCGCGCCAGTACGCGGACGCGGTCCGCCTGAACGCGCTCAAGGAGCGCCTCCGACGAAAGGAGCCGGTCACCATGGCAATGACGGAAGCGGGGTACGGTTCGAGCAGCCGCCTCTACGAGCGCTCGCCCGGGGCTCTGGGAATGACGCCGGGGACTTACCGCGCGGGGGGCCCGGGGGCGCGGATCGCCTACACCGTGGCGAAGTCTCCGATCGGGGCGCTCCTCGTCGCGGCGACGGAGCGCGGCGTCTGCAGCGTGAAGATCGGCGGGAGCGACGCGACGCTCTCGTCGCTCCGGAGCGAGTTCCCCAGAGCGCAGGTGCGGCGCGACGAGGCCGCGCTGGGCCGGTGGGTGCGCGCCATCGTGCGGCATCTCTCGGGAGAGGATACGCGCCTGGACGTCCCCGTGGACGTGCGCGCGACCGCCTTCCAGTGGCGCGTGTACGAGGCGCTCCGCGCGATCCCCTACGGCGAGACGCGCAGCTATCAGGAGGTCGCGCGGATCGTGGGAGCGCCGAAGGGGGCCCGCGCGGTGGGCCACGCGTGCGCGACGAATCCGGTCGCGATCGTCATTCCCTGCCACCGTGTGGTGCGCGGGGACGGCACTCTGGGCGGCTACGCGTACGGGTTGGGGATGAAGCGGACGCTGATCGACGCCGAGCGGGAGCGCGCGGAGCGCCTCGCGACCCGCGCGACCGGGCACGGACGCCGGCGCGCTTCCGGAACCGGCGGCGCTACGTCTTCTCCAACGTCGAGGCGAGCGCGCTCGGGTCGGTGATGGGGGCGCTGCAGGCGAAGTTCTCGCAGACGTAGGCCGCGGGCCTCCCGCCCACCGGTCCCTGCGCCGCCGTGAAGGGCGCGAGCTTCGCAAGCTCCTCCCCCGCGGCTCCCGGCTCCGTGAGCAGGAACACCGCGCGCGGCGCGAAACGGCCCCGAGCCGCTCGCAGTAGCGCGCGGGTCTCCGGCGCGCCCGCCGCCCCGGCCACGACCACCTCATGCGTCGGCCCGAAGGCGAAATCGAGCGCGCTCAGAAGCTGCGTGTGGGCTCCGGGCAGGCGCGCCACCGATCCCCCGAACGCGAGCACCGTCTCCTCGGCGCGGCGCTCCAGCTCCGAGCGCCCCGTCATGCGCGCCAGCCGCAGGAGGACGAGCACCGCCACCGAGTTCCCCGAGGGAATCGCGCCGTCGTAGATCTCCTTGGTGCGGGCGAGGAGCGGCTCGGCGTCGGAGCCCGTGAAGAAGAACCCGCCGTCCGTTTCGTCCCAGAAGAGCCGCTCCATGTCCACCACCAGGGCGAGCGCGCGCTCCAGGTGGCGGGGATCGAACGTGGCCTCGTACAGCTCGATCGAGCCCCACGCGAGGAACGCGTAGTCGTCCAGGTACGCCGGGTGCGCGGCCTCTCCCTCGCGCCACCGCGCGAGCAGGCGCCCATCGGCGCGGAGGAGATGCGTCTCGAGGAACGCGGCCGCGCGCACCGCAGCTTCCGCCAGGCCAGGATCCTCGAGCGCGACCGACGCCTTCGCCAGGGCCGCGATCATGAGCCCGTTCCACGCGGTGAGCACCTTGTCGTCCCGGAGCGGGCGGACGCGGCGCGAGCGAATCTCGAGGAGCTTCACGCGATCGGCCTCCAGCCGCCGCGCCAGCTCCGCCGGTAAAAGCCCCGTCTCGCGGGCCAGGGCCAGCGGATCCTCGGTCAGGTGGAGGATGTTGGTGCCGGTCAGGTGCCCGCCCGCGGCGGGGTCGATCCAGTTCCCCTTCTCCTCGGCGCCGTAGGCGTGCGCGAAGAGCGCCGCCTCCTCGGCCCCGAGCGCCTCGCGAATCTCGGCGAGGCTCCAGACGTAGAACTTCCCCTCCTCCCCTTCGCTGTCCGCATCCTCCGCGGAATAGAAGGCCCCCTCGGGGGACGTCAGATCGCGCGCGACGCAGGTCGCGATCTCCCGCGCCACCGAGGCATAGAGGGCGTCGCCGGTCGCCTGGTGCGCCTCGGCGTACGCCATCATCAGCAGGGGTCGGTCGTAGAGCATCTTCTCGAAGTGGGGAACCAGCCACTCGCGGTCGGTGGAATAGCGGTGCGCGCCGAACCCGATCTGGTCGTAGATGCCGCCCCTCCGGATCCAGCGGAGCGTGCGCTCCACCAGGTCGAGCGCGCGTCCGTCGCCGGTCCGCTTCCAGTAGCGGAGAAGGAACGTGAGCTGGTGCGGCGTCGGGAATTTGGGCGCGGTGCCGAACCCTCCGTACTCCTCGTCGAAGCGCTGCTGGAGGTGCTCGAACCCCCGGGTCAACAGGGAGACGTCGGGCCGCTCTCCCGGCGTTCCGGCGAACTCGCCGCGCACGGCCTCCACGATCTGCCCCGCCACGCTTTCCACGCGCTCGCGCTGCCCTTCCCAGGCCGAGAGCACCTGGTACAGGACCTCCTTCAGACCCGGGCGGCCGAACCGCGTCTCCGGCGGGAAGTAGGTGCCCGCGAGGAACGGACGCGCGTCGGGCGTCAGGATCACGGTCAAGGGCCAGCCGCCGGATCCGGTGAGCGCCTGGCAGACGGTCATGTAGACGTGGTCCAGGTCGGGCCGCTCCTCGCGGTCCACCTTGATCGGCACGTATCGGGAATTCAGGATCTGGGCGATCTCCGCGCTCTCGAAGGATTCCCGCTCCATGACGTGGCACCAGTGGCAGGTGGCGTAGCCGATGGAGAGGAAGATCGGGCGGTCCTCGGCGCGCGCCTTCTCGAACGCCTCGTTCCCCCAGGGGTACCAATCGACGGGGTTTTTGGCGTGCTGGAGGAGGTAGGGGCTCTTCTCTCTGGCGAGGCGATTCTCCCGGGCGTGGGGCGCCGCGGGCTCAGACGGCATGTTCGATGAGCCCTCCCGCGACGACGCGGTCTCCCTCGTAGAGGACGAGGGACTGGCCCGGCGTCATCGCGCGCTGCGGCTCTTCGAACGTGACCTCCGCGGAGGTCGTGCCGTCCAGGGCCGCGGGCCCGCCCGGCCGGAGCACGGCCGGCGCGGCCGCGTGGAGGTACCGGATCTTCGCGGCGCCCGCGATCTGCCCGTCGGGCGGCGCGCCCGAGAGGTAGTTCACGCGGTGGATGCGCGCCGTCCGGCGGTAGAGCGCGGCCTCGTCGTCCACGACGACGGCGGCCGTGGCGGGATCGATCTCGCTGACGTAGAGCCGCCGCCCCGCGGCCACGTTCACGCCGCGGCGCTGGCCGATGGTGAATGCGTGGATCCCCTCGTGCCGCGCGAGCGGCCGGCCCGCGGCGTCCCGCACCTCGCCCGACGGCGCGGCCGCCACCCGTTCCGGGTAGCGCAGGCGCAGAAAGTCCAGGTAGCGCTTCCCCTCGACGAAGCAGATGTCCTGGCTCTCCTTCTTGTCGGCGACGGCCAGCCCCAGCTCGCGAGCGGCCGCGCGGACCTCTTCCTTCGTCATCGCCCCCAGGGGAAAGAACGCCTTCGCTAGCGCTGCCTGCGAAAGCCCCCACAGCACGTACGACTGGTCCTTGCCGGGATCGGCCGCGCGGTGGAGCGTCGCCCGCCCGTCTCCGTCCACGCCGCGCCGGGCGTAGTGGCCGGTCGCCACGTAGTCGCACCCGAACGACTCGGCGCGGCGCAACAACTCGCCGAACTTGAGCCAGTTGTTGCACTGCACGCAGGGGTTTGGAGTGCGGCCCGCCATGTATTCGCCCACGAAATTCTCGATCACGTGCTCGCGGAAGTCGTCCTCCATGTCGAGCACGTAGTGCCGGAAACCGATCCGGTGCGCGACCGCGCGGCAGTCGTCGATGGCTTCCAGCGTGCAGCAGCCTCTGGCCGGAGAGGGCCCCTCCGAGTAGCACCAGAGCTTCATCGTGACGCCGATCACCGTGTGGCCTGCCCGGTGGAGGAGCGCCGCCGCGACGCACGAGTCCACGCCCCCGCTCATGGCGACGAGGATGGTCGCCTTCTCACGCGGCGCAAACGGGTTCATGGGGTCCTCAGGAGGCGAACGTGGGCGAAGCGGAGCGGAGCTTCTGGACGACGGGAGGGATCAGCTCGATGACGCGGTCGATCTCGGCCTCCGTGGTACATCGCCCCAGGCTCAGGCGCACCGCGGTCTGCGCGATCGCGGCGGGCACGCCCATGGAGAGCAGCACGTGGGAGGGGTGAGACGAGCCGGCCTTGCAGGCGGAGCCGCTGGAACAGGCGATCCCCTTCATGTCGAGCGTGAGGATCAGGTGCTCCCCCTCGGCGCCGACGAACGAGACGTGGCTGGTGTTACAGACGCGGGGAGCGCCGGCGCCGTGAATCACGATCTGTGGCACGCGGGCGAGGAGCGCGCTCTCGAGGCGGTCGCGAAGCGCCGCGATTCGCGCCGGCACGCTCGCCAGCTCCTTCTGCGCCAGCTCCGCGGCCACGCCCAGCCCCACGATCGCGGGCACGTTCTCCGTTCCCGCGCGGCGGCCGCGCTCGTGTTCGCCGCCGAATTGAAGCTGCAACGGCTTTAACCCGCGCTTCACGTACAGGGCGCCGGCGCCCTTCGGCCCGTAGAACTTGTGCGCCGTGATCGTGGCGAACGACGCCTGCCACGCCTGCACGTCGATCGGGAGCTTCCCCGCGGCCTGCACCGCGTCGATGTGGTAGGCGACGCCCCGGGACGCGCAGACCGCGCCGATCTCGGCGCTGGGCTGCACGACCCCGGTCTCGTTGTTGGCGGCCATCACGGACACCAGCACCGTGTCGTCGCGCAGGGCCTCCGCCACGGCGCCGGGCTCCACCTGGCCGTTCGCCGCGGCTGCCACCCGCGTGACCGTGAATCCCTCGGCCTCCAGCGCGTCGGAGGCGTGCCGCACCGCGTCGTGCTCGATGGCGCTGACCACCACGTGGCGCCCCTTGGACGCGAGCGAGCGGGCCGCCCCCAGGATGCCCATGTTGTCGGACTCGGTCCCGCCGCTGGTGAAGACGATCTCGCCGGGCGCGGCGTTCAGGAGGGCGGCCACCTTCGCTCGCGCCTCCTCCATCGCTCCCTTCGCCTCCTGACCGAAGGCGTGCACGCTGGACGCGTTTCCGTAGAGGTCGGCGAAATACGGGAGGATCGCCTCCAATACCTCGGGCCGGACCGGCGTGCTGGCGTTGTGGTCGAGATAGATGCGGGACACGGAGAGGCGCTCCTCCTGGTGGTAAGGCTGCATTCAGGGTATCAAAGCGATAGCGGCGTGGCGCTACGCGTTTTTGGGGCGCGAGGGGAGGCAACGCTCCCCTCGCGTCCAAGAACCATGGCGATTGGTTCTCGCCCAGCCATCTGCGCTGAACGTCTCTAACCCAAGAATTGGGAGGGGGGTTGGCGTGAGCCCGGCGGTT
>DATGVG010000073.1:0-2453 GCA_035300625.1 Candidatus Limnocylindrales bacterium | reverse complement strand
CCTGGCCTCCACCTCGAGCGCCTCGCGCGATCGAAAGAGCAGGAGCAGGCCCTCGCGCGTCAGCCCGAATTCATTCGAGGTGTCGCCGGCCAGCTCCTCGAAGAGCGCCCGGCTGGCCAGGCTCAGATCGCGCAGCAAGGGCCCCGCCCGGTGCGCGCGCGCGGGCCGCGATGCGATCCAGAATCGGAGCGCCCAGGCGATGAACTCCGGGTCCAGGCGCGGCCGCACGTAAAAGGGGCTCTCGGGATCGCCGAGCCAGCGGATCGCCTGTGCGATCACGCCCGGCGCCGCGAGGGGAATGAAATGGCTGGGGGAGATGAACCCGGCGTTTCCCAACGAGCAGCAGTCATGGTCGGGAGGGCCGGCTTCGAGGAGGGTGACCGCGTGCCCTTTTTCCAGCGCGTAGTAGGCGGTGGCCAGACCGGAGACGCCGCCCCCCACGATGACCACGTTTTTCTGACCCAGCCCGCCCTCCGATCGGTCCGCGCCGCGCCCGCGCCGAATCTAGCACAGCCGCAAAACCTCTTGGCAGCCGTGCCGGGCTCCGGGTACGGTTCCGCGGTGGCGGACTGCATCTTCTGTCGCATCGCAAGCGGTGAGATCCCCTCCCGCAAGGTCGCCGAGTCGAAGGAGGTGCTCGCCTTCCGGGACCTGAGCCCCCAGGCCCCCGTCCATGTCCTTCTCGTTCCCAAGCGCCACATCGCGGCCTCCGCCGCGGAGCTGTCTTCCGCCCATGCGGCTCTCCTCGGCGAGATCTTCGCGCTCGCGGCGCGTGTCGCCGCCGAGGAGGGGCTGGCTTCGGGGTGGCGCGTGGTGACCAACGTGGGGCCCGACGCCGGTCAATCGGTCTTCCACCTGCACTTCCACCTGGTCGGAGGCGCCCCCCTGGGGCGGTTCGGAACATGAGACGCCGTCGATTCGTGAAGCTGATGGCCGCGAGCGCGGCCGCGATCCTCGCCCAACCCATCCAGGAGAGTCTCGCCGCTCCCGCGAAGCGCGCCGCCGCTGGCGCCACCGCGGCGCATGCCCTTCCCCCCGCTCTCCGGAAGGAGATCGCCAACCAGAAGAAGTCGGTTGCGGACACGCTGCGGGCCATCCGCGCGTACGAGCTTCCCCCCGGCAGCCGGCCCGCGTTCGTCTTCCGCGCCGAGCGGAGGAGGACGGCCCGTGGCTGATTCCGGCGGCGATCTTTGCTATCTCCCGATCGGAGAGCTGGGGGAACGCATCCGCAGGCGGAAGCTCTCGCCCGTCGAGCTGACGCAGGCCTACCTCGACCGGATCCAC
This sequence comes from Candidatus Limnocylindrales bacterium, assembly GCA_035300625.1. Lineage (GTDB taxonomy): Bacteria > Eisenbacteria > RBG-16-71-46 > SZUA-252 > SZUA-252 > DASQJL01. Next base: position 1,169 of record DATGVG010000073.1, on the reverse strand, counting down.
CGCTACACCGGCGCGCTCAACGCGTTCGCGACCGTCACCGACGACCTGGCGCTCGCCGAAGCCCGCGCGGCGGAGAAGGAAATCACGCAGGGCCGCTACCGCGGTCCCCTGCACGGAATCCCCTACGGAGCGAAGGACCTGCTCGCCACCGCGGGGATCCCCACCACCTGGGGCGCGGCGCCCACGCGGAACCAGATGTTCGACAAGGACGCCACGGTGATCCGGAAGCTCCGCGAGTCGGGAGCGGTGCTCCTCGGCAAGCTGGCGATGGTGGAATTCGCCGGGTGCCTGGGCTACCGCTACGCCGATGCCTCCCTGACCGGGCCCGGGCGGAACCCCTGGGACCCCGAGCGGTGGACCGGCGGCTCGTCGTCGGGCGCCGGAGCGGCCGTCGCGGCCGGGCTCGTTGGATTCGCCATCGGCACGGAGACGTGGGGATCGATCCTCTGCCCGTCGGCATTCTGCGGCGTGACGGGGCTTAGACCCACCTACGGACGCGTGAGCCGCGCGGGCGGCATGGTGGGATCGTTCACGCTCGACAAGATCGGGCCGATCACGAGGAGCGCCGGCGACTGTCGGCTGGTGCTAGGCGCCATCGCGGGCCCGGACCCCGACGATCCGAGCGCGGCCGACGAGCCCGTTCGCCTGGAGCGACGGCGCCTCGACATTCGCCGGCTGCGCGGGGCGCTCGTGCGGCTCGACTTCGCGAAGACCGCCGGCGCCGAGCCCGAGGTCGGGGCGGCGTTCGAGCGGGCGGTCGCGGAGCTTCACGACGCGGGACTAAATCTGGAGGATGCCTCGCTCCCCGAATTCCCCGCCGCCGAGGTGGCCACGACGGTGCTCTACGCGGAGGCGATGTCCACGTTCGAGGATTTCTTCAAGAGCGGAGAGGTCCGGAAGCTGAAAGACGCATATGCCCCCTATCAGCGGGAGGTCACGGCGGCGCTCCTGGGCGAGGACTACGTCAAGGCATGCCGCATGCGGGCGGTGCTGCAGGAGAAGATGAACGAGTTCTATTCCAGGTACGACGTGATCGTGACGCCCAACTTCCTCTCGGTCTCGCCGCTCGTTTCGGAGGATCTGGTGAAGGCGCTGCCCTACTCCGATCCGGTGGGCGCTGTCGGAAACGCGTGCGGCCTGCCGGCGATCGCGCTGCCCTGCGGCTTCGG
>DATGVG010000072.1:0-33239 GCA_035300625.1 Candidatus Limnocylindrales bacterium | reverse complement strand
TTCGGGGTTCGCGTCCGGGACCGCGGTCGGACGGCCCCCACCGAGCGGGTGCGAGGCCGCTTCCTGCGCGGCGTGGTGCACGACCCGCGCGCGCGGACGCGGTCGCTGGAGGGGGTGGCGGGCCACGCCGGGGTGTTCGGCACGGCGCTCGAGGTGGCCCGCTTCTGCGAGATGATCTTGCGTCGCGGAATGCTGGGGCGAAAGCGGATCCTCTCCGAGGAGACGATCCGCGCCATGACGACCGACCAGTGCGAGGGAAATCTTGGGGTCCGACGTGGATTTGGGTTCGACATCGACAGCCCCTATTCCGCGCCGCGCGGGGCACTCTTCTCGCGCGCGTCCTTCGGCCACTCTGGGTGGACCGGCGTGTCGCTGTGGATCGACCCCGAGATGGACGGGTATCTGGTCCTGCTCACCAACGCGATCCACCCCGACGGACACAAGGATTTGAAGGCCTTCCGCGCCGAGGCAGGCACCCTCGCGGCTCGGGCCATGCGCCGCTAGGGCGCCGCGACCAGGCGCCTCGCCGTCGCTAGGCGTAGCGGTACTGCGGCTCCCAATCGTTCACCCCGTCGGCGAGAAGCGCGACCAGGTGCCAGGCGCCGCAGAAGGGATCGAAGGGGCCGAACGACGCCTTGGCGACCCGCTCGATCTTCCCGTCCGCGCCGCGCCGGAACGTCGAGACTCCGGGCATCCACGACTTCTCGCCTCGGAATCCCATGTCCTGGATGAACGAGGAATCCTTCCCCGAGACCATCGGAAAGCGCCACTTCCGCCCGGCCGCGAATTCCTTCTGGACGTCGATCGAATCGGGCGAGCAGACGATGAAGGCGGCGCGGTTCGCCAGGTGTTCGGCGATGCCGTTGAACCCGTCGGCCCAGAGCGTGCAGTAGCGGCAGCCCCGCCCCATGTTGTGGATCACGATCAGATCGGACTTGCCCCCGAACAGATCGCTCAGTTTGACCGGGCCGTTCCACCCGGCCAGCTCGTAGTCCTTCACCGGCTCGCGCGGCATGCGCCGCTTCAGCTCGGCCAGTCGGGTGTATTGCTCCACCAGTTCCCCTTCCAGCTTCTCGATTTCCCTGGTCAGGATCGCGGATTCCGCATTCATGGCAACGTCCTCCTCTCGGGGGCGCGGCGCCCCTCTCTCGTTTGAAGTTTGGAAGGCTCAAGTCTAGACCGAATCGCGAGGCCGGGCCACGGGGTTCCGCTATGATGGTCCGTGTCATGATGCTCGATTCCGGACGTTTTCGAGAGGTGGGAGGAGTCGCGTTCACGGCCGCGTGCTGTGCCCTGGCGGGGCTGGCGGCGTGCGGAGCCGCCCCCGCCGCGGTGCCCCGGGCGCCCTCCGCCCCGCCTCCCACCTTCGAGTCCCATTGGCAGGACGGACGCGCCGAGCTGGCGGGCTACCGCTACCACGTCACGCGCTACGGCCAGCGCCGCGAGGGGCGCTGCGCGATGATCACGGTCACCGAGCCCTTCAGCGCCTCGAAGCACGTCAAGGTGGACGACCCCGCGGCCAACCCGCCCGACACGTTCGAGGCCCTGAAGCTGAACCTGGTCCGACACTTTCAGACCGGGATTTACGACTACAACACGATCGTCTCGCTCTTCACGCGCAGCCGCGACTTCGCTCCGGTGAAGGTGGCCTTCTCCTGCGCGGAGTGGTGCGGGCAGGTCTACGAAGAGGATATTTTCGGCTCGCAGGGCATATCGGGCTTCTTCCGCTCCTACTTCGAGAACGAGTCCGCGAACATCCGGCTCCCCGCGCGCGGCGGCGGCGTCGAAGAGGACGACCTCTTCATCCTGCTGCGCGGGCTTCGCGGGGACTACCTGCCGCCGGGAGGGACGCGCTCCGTCGCCCTCTTCCCCAGCCCTTTCATCCGGCGCCTGGCGCACCGCCCCGCGGGCTGGGTGGCCGCCGACATCGGGCGGGCGCCCCAACCCCAGCGGGTCGTGGTGCCCGCCGGCACCTTCGACGCCGTCCTCTATACGGTGCGCGTCGGGGACGGCCGGACTGGGCGCTTCTGGATCGAAGTCCTCTACCCCCATCGGATTCTCAGGTGGGCCTGGACGGACGTCCCCGGAAAGGGCACAGGGAGGATGGCCGGCGACGGGTTGGACGAGGGGGAGCTGATCCGCTCGGCGCGGCTCCCCTACTGGCGGCTGAATCAACCTGGAGACGAGAGTTATCTTCGGGAGATCGGGCTGGGGCGTTGACTCAAACGCCTCGTCAGATTAGGGTTTAACGTGATTTAGAAGCAGGTTGCAGCGGTTTCCCTGATTCGCCGACGCCCTCCCGATTCGGGAGTTTCGATAGATGCCCAAAGTACTCCTTCGACACGCCAACATCGGCTTCGGCTTTGCCCTCCTGACTCTCGTCGCGATCGGCATCGTTTCGTTCCTCTCGATCCGATCCCTCGTCAAGAATTCCGATGGGGTGGAGCACACGCAGGAGGTCCTGATCCACGCCTCGCGCGTGGGTTCCCTGTTGGCGGACGCCGAGACAGGCCAGCGCGGCTTCCTGGTCACCGGGGACCCGATCTACCTGGAGCCCTACACGGCGGGCGCCGCGAAGCTCCGAACCGAAGTCGATTCGCTGAGCCTGCTCACCCGGGACAACCCGCGCCAGGTGGAGCGGACGGTCCGTCTGCGAACCCTGGCCGCCCAACGCCTGGCGATGCTGAGCGCGGGACTCGACGCGCGCCGTCGGGGCGGGGTCGCATCGGGGCGCGAATGGCTGACCAACGACCAGGGGCGGCAGGTCATGGACCAGATTCGCGCCGTGCTGGGTGAGATCGGCGCCGACGAGGAGGTGCTCCTCCACCGCCGCGACCAGGCCGCCCGCGTCAGCGCGATGTTCGCCACCGCCCTCATCCTCTTCGGGTCGATCGCGGCGATCCTCATTGTCGGAATCGCGAGCGGCGTGGTCCGGCGCGACCTGCGCCGCCGCGTGGAGACGGAGGAAGAGCTGCGCGAGGCGCGCGACCGCATGGAGGAGCGCGTGCGCGAGCGGACGGCCGAGCTGGAAGCGGTGATCGAGACGAGCCCCCTGGCCATCTCGGCCATCGATCCCCGGGGCAACATCGTGATGTGGAATCGGGCGGCCGAACGAACCTTCGGCTACGCGCGGGACGAGATGATCGGCAAGCCCTACCAGCCCGCGGATGCCGAGGATCAGAAGCGCTACGGCGAGGCGCTGACCCGAGTCAGCGCGGGGGCCCCCGTCGTCGGGTACGAGACGCGCGGGCGACGGAAGGACGGGACCCTGTTGGAAATCGCCATCTACAGCGCGCCGATGCGCGGCACAAACGGCCAGAAGCTGGGCGTGCTCGCGGTGATCGCCGACCTCACCGAGCAGAAGAGGCTGCACGACCGTCTCCGCCAGTCGCAGAAGATGGAGGCGGTCGGAAAGCTGGCGGGGGGGATCGCGCACGACTTCAACAACCTCCTCACCGCGATCACCGGATACACCGACCTTCTTTACCTGCGCCTCCCCGGCGACATCGGGAAGCGGGAGCTGTCGGAGATCCGGAAGGCGTCCGACCGGGCGGCCTCCTTGACCCGGCAGCTCCTGGCGTTCAGCCGGCAGCAGGTGCTGCAGCCCAAGATCATCAACGTGAACGACGTGGTCGGGAACTTGAGCGCCATGCTCACGCGGCTGATCGGTGAGGACATCGAGCTGATCGCGTCCCTGGGCGAGCGGATCGGACCCGTGAAGGCCGACCCCTTTCAGCTGGAGCAGGTCCTCATGAACCTGGCGGTGAACGCCCGCGACGCGATGCCGCGCGGCGGGAAGGTCACCATCGAGACCGCGAACGTCACCCTGGACCGGCACTACACGCAGAGCCACCCCGACGTGAAGCCCGGGGAGTACGTCATGATCGCGGTCAGCGACACCGGCACCGGCATGGACTCGGAGACCCGGGCCCGCATCTTCGAGCCCTTCTTCACGACGAAGGAGATGGGCAAGGGGACCGGCCTGGGGTTGTCGACGGTGTACGGGATCGTGAAGCAGAGCCAGGGGCACATGTGGGTCTACTCCGAGCCCGGGCAGGGCGCGACGTTCAAGGTCTACCTGCCCCACCACCTGGATCCCGAGGAGGTCCAGCCCGCGCCCCCCGCGCCGCGCGTGGTGCCGCGCGGATGGGAGACCATCCTGGCGGTCGAGGACGAGGAGTCGCTCTTGAGCCTGGTCGCGGAGATCCTGCGCGACGCTGGGTACAGCGTGATCGCGGCGCACGGCCCCAAGGAGGCCCTCCGGCTGATGGCGGACCATCGCGAGCCGATCCATCTGCTCCTGACCGACGTGGTGATGCCGGGAATGAGCGGACGCGCTCTGGCCGACGAGGTGGTTGGGAAGCGACCCGGGATCCGGGTGCTCTACATGTCCGGCTACACGGACAACGCGATCGTCCACCATGGGGTGCTGGACGCGGGGGTCACCTACATCCAGAAGCCGTTCACCCCGGATGCGCTGATCAAGACGGTGCGCGAGGTGCTGGATGCCGCCGAGGTCTCAGCGTAGGCGCGGTGGAGGCGGGACCGTCCCCGACACCATGGCGGCGGCCACCTGCACGACGGTGAAGATCACCAGCGCCACTCCGGAAATGGGCAGGAGCACCGCGATCAGGTAGCGGATTCCAAGGCCGCGAACGGATGGGTAGCGCATGCCGGAATTATCGGCATGGGCCGCTCCCAACTTGACGCTGGGGCGCTCGCCCTACGCCCCGTTCGGCTGCGCCGGGGCAGGGGTTGGGACCGGGCGGAACTGCGCGGCCTCGGTGGATTCCCGGAGCGCCAGCGTGGCCACGTCGGATCCCGCCGCGATCACCTGCATCACCTCGTCGAAGTAGCCCGTCCCGACCTCGCGCTGGTGCCGGGTGGCCGAGTAGCCGTGCGCCTCGGCGGCGAACTCCGCCTCCTGGAGCTCCACGTACCCCTCCATCCCGCGCTCCCGGTAGGCGCGCGCCAGCTCGAACATCGAGTGGTTCAGCGCGTGGAAGCCGGCCAGGGTGACGAACTGGAACTTGTACCCCATCGCCGCCAGCTCCCGCTGGAACGTGGCGATGGTCGCGTCGTCCAGGTTCTTCTTCCAGTTGAACGAGGGGGAGCAGTTGTAGGCGAGCAGTTTGCCGGGGAACTCGGCGTGGACCCCTTCCGCGAACTCCCGGGCTTCCTTCAGATCGGGCGTTGAGGTCTCGCACCAGAGGAGGTCGGCGTAGGGAGCGTAGGCCTTTGCCCGCGCGATCGCGCAGTCGAGGCCGCCCTTGATCCGGAAGAACCCCTCGGGCGTCCGATCGCCGGTCACGAACTCGCGGTCGCGGGGATCGATGTCGCTGGTCAGGAGCCGCGCGCTGTCCGCGTCGGTGCGCGCGATCACCAGGGTCGGCACGTCCATCACGTCGGCGGCGAGCCGCGCCGCGACGAGCGTCCGGATGAAGTGGCTGGTGGGGACCAGCACCTTCCCGCCCAGGTGGCCGCACTTCTTCTCGCTCGAGAGCTGGTCCTCGAAGTGGACGCCGGCCGCACCGGCCTCGATCATCCCCTTCATCAGCTCGAACGCGTTCAAGGGCCCACCGAAGCCGGCCTCGGCGTCCGCCACGATCGGCGCCAGCCACTGCCGGGGGGCTTCGCCGTTCGCGTGGCCATTCGCGTGGCCGTTGGCCTTGCCGTTCGCGTTGCCGTTGCCGTTTCCGGCCGCGGAGCGAATCCTCTCCGCGTTCTCGATCTGGTCGGCGCGGAAGAGCGCCTGGTTGATGCGCCGCACCACGCTCGGCACGCTGTTCGCCGGGTAGAGGCTCTGGTCGGGGTAGGTCTGTCCCGCTAAGTTCGCGTCGGCCGCCACCTGCCACCCGCTCAAGTAGATCGCCTGGAGTCCCGCCTTGACCTGCTGCACGGCCTGGTTCCCCGTCAGCGCGCCCAGGGCGGTGACGCGGTCCTGCGTGGTCAGAAGCTCCCACAGCCGCTCGGCGCCCATCCGGGCGATGGAGTGCTCGATCCGCACGGTGCCGCGCAGCGCGGTGACATCCTTATCGGTATAGGGCCGGACAATCCCTGCCCAGCGGTCTTTCTTTTGGGTCTGCTTGATGCGCGATGGGGTCATGTCGGTTCTCCTTGGCGCTGTCGCGCGGTCAATCCCGATCCAACAGTGCGTAGGCGGGAAGGGTCAAAAACGGCTCGAGCGTCTCCGCGGTGGAAAGCCGCGTGAAGAGCGCCCGCGCCTCGTCGAAACGTCCATCGCGGATCCGGTCCGGCCCGACGGCGCCGGCGATCCGCTTCATCTCGTCGTTCACGATTTCCTGGAACAGCTCCGGGGTCACGCGCCGCCCGTCCTGAAGCGTGGCGCCGTGCCGGATCCACTGCCAGACCTGCGCCCGCGAGATCTCGGCGGTCGCCGCGTCTTCCATCAGGTTGTAGAGCGGCACGCAGCCGTTCCCGCGCAGCCAGGCTTCCAGGTACTGGATGCCGACGCGCGCGTTCAGGCGAAGCCCCTCTTCCGTGCGGGTGCCTTCGGGCACCCGGAGCAGGTCGGGGGCGGTCACCTCGACGTCCTCGCGCTTCCGATCGATCTGGTTCGGACCCTTCATGTGGGCCTCGAACACCTCGCGCGCGACCGGCACCAGCCCCGGGTGCGCGACCCAGGTGCCGTCGTGGCCGTCCCGCACCTCGCGCAGCTTGTCGGCGCGCACCTTCTCCAGGGCGCGCTCGCTGGCTACGGGGTCGCCCTTGATCGGGATCTGCGCGGCCATCCCGCCCATCGCGTGGATGCCGCGGCGGTGGCAGGTCTTCACCGCGAGCTGCGCGTACGCGCGAAGAAACGGCTGGTCCATCGTGACCTGGGAGCGGTCGGGCAGGATCGCCTCGGCGTCGTGGGAGAACGTCTTGATGAACGAGAAGATGTAGTCCCAGCGGCCGCAGTTCAGGCCGCCCGCGTGCTCGCGCAGCTCCCACAGGATCTCGTCCATCTCGAACGCCGCGGGGAGGGTCTCGATCAGCACCGTGGCCCGCACCGATCCGCGCGGCACGCCCAGCGTTTCCTGGGCCTTGACGAAGACGTCGTTCCAGATGCGCGCCTCGGGGTGCGCCTCGAGCTTCGGGAGGTAGAAGTAGGGGCCCGTTCCGCGCGCCAGAAGCTCCTTTGCGTTGTGGAAGAAGTAGAGGCCGAAGTCGAAGAGCGACCCGGGCACGGGCTCGCCGTCCACGACGAGATGGCGCTCGGGCAGGTGCAGCCCGCGGGGCCGCACGATCAGCGTGGCGATGCGCTCGTTCAGCTTGTAGGCCTTCCCGCTCGCGGGATCGTCGAAGGAGATCCGGCGGCGCACCGCGTCGCGAAGGTTGATCTGCCCCTGGACGTTGTTGTCCCAGGTGGGCGCGTTGGAATCCTCGAAGTCGGCCATGAAGCAGTCGGCGCCCGAGTTCAGCGCGTTGATCACCATTTTCCGCTCGACGGGGCCGGTGATCTCGACCGTGCGCTTGATCAGATCCGCGGGGATGGGCGCGACCGTCCAGTTACCCGGGTGCAGGTCGTAGAAGGCGGGCGATACGCCGGCGGCAAAATGCACCTGCCGCTGCGCGCGCTTCTCCAGCGCTTCCTGGATGCGGGGACGGAACTCGCGGGTGAGCATCGCCACGAAGGCCAGCGCTTCAGGGGCGAGGATTTCGTCGTAGTTCGGGCGCATCGGGCCGCGCACCTCGATCCCTTCCGCGCGCTTTCGGGCCACCGTCGAAGCTTCCACTGCTCACCTCCTGATTCCCTGATACAGCAAAGGGCGGGACGCGTCGGCCACACGCCCCACCCCTCGTTGACGACATTCACTAGAATAGACTGGCGTGCTTTTCAAGTCAACAACTATTTGTAGCACATAAAGTTAACGTGATAACGTTTGTGTCGCAGTTGCGGTAAATCTGTAAATCTTGTAAACTGACGGAATGGCCCAAGGCTTGGGTAAGCGGATCAGCGCGCTGCGCGCGAAGGAAGGGCTGTCGCAGGCGGCCATGGCCGCGCGGCTGGGGATTTCCGCCTCGTATCTGAACCTGGTCGAGCACGACCGGAGGCCCCTGAGCGCCAACCTGCTCCTCGCGCTCGCGAAGCATTTCGACGTGGATCTGCGCTCCTTCGCGGGGGGCGAGGATTCGCAGCTCACGGCCGATCTCATGGAAGCCTTCGGCGATTCCCTCTTCGAGGCCGCCCCCGTCTCCGAGCGGGACGTGCGCGAGTTCGTGGGCACCACGCCCGAGGTGGCGCGCGCGGTGCTGCGCCTGCACCACGCCTACGCCTCCGCGCGCGGCTCGGCGGACATGCTGGCCGAGGAAGTGGTGGACCGGCAGGACCTGGCCGGAATCGACCGGAGCGGCCCCTCGTCGGAGCTGGTATCCGACCTGATCCAGCGCCACCAGAACCACTTTCCCGAGCTGGAGGCGGAGGCCGAGCGGCTCCGGAAAGACGCGAAGCTGGACACGGAAGATCTGTTCGGCGGGCTGGCCGATTACCTGGCAAAGAAGCTCCGGGTCAAGGTGCGCGTGGTCACGGTGAACGAGATGCCGGCGGCCGTGCGGCGCTTCGACCCCGAGCGGCGGGAGCTCTTGATCTCCGAGGTGCTCCGGCGCGGCTCGCGCAATTTCCAGCTGGCCCACCAGGTGGGGCTCCTCACCTGCTCCGACACGCTCGACCTCATGTCGCGCGATCCCTCCCTCACCTCGGGGGAGTCGCGCGCCCTCTGCCGCGTGGCCCTGGCCAACTACTTCGCCGCCGCCGTGCTCGCGCCGTACGAGGAGTTCCGGAGCGCGGCCGACAAGCTGCGCCACGACCTGGATCTGTTGGGGCACCGCTTCCGCATCTCGTACGAGCAGGTCTGCCACCGTCTCACCACGCTGAACCGGAAGGGCGCGAAGGGGATCCCCTTCGACATGGTGCGGATCGACCTGGCGGGGAACATCTCGAAGAAGTTCAGCGCGACCGGGATCCGGCTCCCGCGATTCGGGGGCCTCTGCCCGCTCTGGAACGTGCACACGGCTTTTTTGCAGCCCGGCGTCATCCACACCCAGCTCTCGCGGCTCACCGACGGCACCGCCTTCTTCTCCGTGGCCCGCACCGTGCGGAAGCACCGCGGCGGCTACCGCGCGCCGGACGTCCTCTACTCCCTGCAGCTCAATTGCGACGTGGGCTCCGCGCGCAGGCTGGTCTACGCGGACGGCTTCGACCTGGAGAGCATCGCCGCCTCCACTCCGGTCGGGATCACCTGCCGCCTCTGCGAGCGGCTGGATTGCCGCGCCCGCGCCTTCCCCTCCGTGCACCGCCGGCTCCAGGTGGACGAGAACGTGCGCGGCATCTCGTTCTACGCCCCCGTCAAGGAAGACGAGTAGCGCCGGGCCTCTGCGCCAGAGGTAGCCCCCGAGCGCGCCGACGGTGTACCCTCTAGATTCACCGGGAGGCGCGCATGACAATCAGAATCCGCCCCACGGTCCCCCCGCCCTGTTCCCTGATCTCCCAATGCTTGATGGCGCTGGCGCTGACGTCGGCCGCGCCGGGCGCGGCTCAGACCCCGCCGCCCATCGCCACCCAGATCGGGACCCACGACGGCGAGGAGGTCGGCACCACCACCGCGATCGTCGGGGACGTGGATCGGGACGGGTATGCCGAGTACCTGATCGGCGTTCCCGGAGCGCGACCCAACGGCATCCCGTTCGGCGGGTCGGCGCGACTCTACTCGGGGCGCACGGGAGCGCTGCTCCACTCGTTCGACGGCTCCTTCCCCGGCGAGCAACGCGGCTGGGTGGCCGCCCTCGGCGACGTGAATCGGGACGGCATCCCCGACTTTGCGCTTGCCTCTCCCCTCCACCTCGAGACGTCGGGCGACTACACACATAAGGGATCGATTCGTGTCGTATCGGGCGCCACGAATCAGGTGCTCTACGAGATCGTGGGACCAGTGGACGAGGCGTTGTTCGGCCTGGTGATGGCCGGGATCGGGGACGCGGACGGGGACAGCATCCCCGATTTCGCCGTGGGCTCGTCCCTCATCGATGCGACGCCGACCGGCGGCCAAGGCGTGGTCTACGTCCTGAGCGGCCTGGACGGCTCGGTGATCCGGAGACTCGGCGGCCAATTCGCGGGGCAGCGTTTCGGCTTCGCCGTGGCCGGCGTCGGGGACATGAACGGCGACGGCCTGGCGGACGTGCTCGTCGGCGCGCCGGCTCTGTCGTCCAGCCAGAGAGCCTCGGCGCAGATCTACTCTCCCAAGACGGGCGCGGTGCTCGGCGGACTGATCTCGGGCCAGGACGGGGACCATCTGGGCTGGTCGGTTGCGGGAGTGGGCGACGTGGACCGAGACGGCATTCCGGACTGGATGGCCGGCGCGCCCGACCGGGACACCGGCGGTCTGACGGATAACGGAGCGGCCTACCTCTATTCGGGCGCTACCGGGCTGGAGCTTTACTCCATCGAGGGCGGAGCGACGTCCGATCACTGGGGCGCGGTCGTGGCACGCGCCGGCTACGTGAACGGGGACAGCATCCCCGACTTCGCGATCGGCTCCCCCTATGTTCACGTGGCGGGGGTATCGCAACCCATCGGGGCCGCCGTCGTCTACTCAGGCTCGACCGCGCTGCCCCTCTTCCAGGTGGGCCCCGACCCCGCGGTCGTAGGTGAGGGGGACTGGATCGCGGGTGGCGGCGACGTGGACGGCGATGGCAACGGCGACGTCATCGTTTCGGCCGCGGCGTACGGCTACACGGCCATCGAGGGGGGCATGCATGTGCAGGTGGGGCGCATTGACATCTTCGGCTACGCCACTCGGCCTCGATTCGTGTTCTTCGATCCGCTCCCCGGAGTCTGCCCCAATCTGCTGCCGACGAATCCCGGCCCCGACGTGGATGTGCTCGTCCTGGGAAGATCGGATCTGGACGTGACGCAGATCGACGTGCAGTCCGTGCGCCTGAACGGCATCCCCGCAAGCGCCGCCGGGGCCGGAGTTGGCGATGAGGCCGGACACGCCGGCGGAGTCTCCGATCCCTGCGAATGCCAGGATACCGGCGTCGACGGATATCCGGACAAACGCTTCCGGCTCGCCTACGCCGACCTCGCTCCCACCTTGGCGGGCGGACGCACGCGCACCGGCGCGAACGTGCGACTCGCGGGACGGCTAACCGACGGCACGCGGATCGAGGGTGTGAGCTGCTTCGCCTTCCCCATACCGCACACGCTGATCTCGCCCAACCCGGCCCGGCGCGCGGGCGGCGCTGTGGTGGCCTTCGACGTCCCCGCCGGAGGCGCTGACGTCCGCATCACTCTCCACGACGTGCGCGGCCGTCTGGTGCGCGAGTTGGCTCACGGGCGCATGGCCGCGGGACCCCACAGCGTCCCCTGGGACTGCCGTACGTCCAGCGCGGACCCCGTTTCCGGCGGACTCTACTTCGTCAGGACCCGCATCGGCGGCCGGGAGATTTCATCGCGGCTGACGCTCATCCCCTAGCTCGCGATCCACGGCGTTTAAAGTCCACGATCTTCACGCGGCCGCCGGGCGTGATCATCAAGTTGCGTGGATCTACGCAGAAACATGGAATGCGCGCGCGACGCGCGAATTTTGCTTTGGTTCTGGTCGCGCGCGTGCGCGATACTGCGATCGAAATGATCGCCATCCAGGTCGACGGTCTTCGGAAGAGCTTCGGCGACATCGTTGCCGTGGACGGTGTGACGTTCGAGGTGCGGCCGGGCGAGACGTTCGGACTCCTGGGCCCGAACGGTGCGGGCAAGACCACCACGATCAGCATGATCGTGGGCGCGCTGCCCCCCGACGCGGGCAAGGTGCGGCTCGCGGGCCACGAAGACCCCACGCGCCCGGCGGTGCGGCTCCGGGTGGGCGTGGCGCCCCAGGCGCTTGCGCTCTACACCGAGCTCACGGGCGAGGAGAACCTGGAATTCTTCGGCCGGCTCTACGGGTTGAAGGGCGAACACCTGAAAGAGCGCATGGAGTGGGCACTCAAGTTCTCCGGACTGCTCGACCGGCGGAAGGACCGCGTCCACGGATACAGCGGCGGCATGCAGCGGCGGCTGAATCTGGTGTGCGGCCTCCTGCACAACCCGCCGATCGTGGTCCTCGACGAGCCGACGGTGGGCGTCGATCCGCAGTCGCGAAATCTGTTGTTCGAAAACATCGAAGAGCTGAAGGCCCAGGGCCGGACCATCCTCTACACCACGCACTACATGGAAGAGGCGGAGCGGCTTTGCGACCGGGTCGCGATCCTGGATCGCGGGAAGCTCCTCGCGCTGGACTCGGTGAGCAATCTGGTCCGCCAGCACGGCGGGCTCCCTACCGTGGAGATCGAATTCGAAGACCGTCCTTCCGGCCTGGAAGCGCTTGGCGGCGCCTGGGACAAGGGCCGGTGGCGGGTGCAGTCCGACAAGCCGGTGCAGGTGCTCGAGCGCGCGGGCGCGGCCGGCCAATTCGCGAACGTCTCCATCCGCCGCGCCAACTTGGAGGCCGTATTTCTCGGTTTAACAGGGCGATCGCTGAGGGATTGAGTGTTGCCGGGTGGTGGTGTGGGGTGGTGGAAGTGATCGGGTCATAGGGGTGAGCCGCCGGTGAATGCTCTCCTCACGATCGCCCGTAAAGATCTGAAGCTGTTGGCCCGGAACAAGGCCGCCTTTTTCTGGGTGCTGGGCTTCCCCATCGCGATGGCGTGCTTCTTCGGCTTCGTCTCGAGCGGCGCCGGCGGACGCGGCAGCCTGCCCATCGCCGTCGTCGACCAGGACCACACCGCGTACTCGAAGAGCCTGATCCTGCGCCTCCGCGAATCCGAAGCGCTCCGGGTGCGCGAGACCCCGCTCGACTCCGCGACCGCGGCGGTTCGCCACGGCGACCTGGCCGCCTACGTGGCGCTGCGCCCGGGGATGAGCGACAACTTCGGCTTCGGCGCGGACAGCGCCTCCGGCATCGAAATCGGCATCGACCCCCGCCAGCGCGTCGCGGCCGACATGCTCCGAGGACTCGTGAGCCAGGCCGTGTTCCTGGGCATGCGCGAATCGTTCGGGAAGAGCGGCAGCGGCCGCGAGATGGTGGCCCGCCAGCTCGAGCGCATCCGCGCCGACACGACCGCGACGCCCGAACAGCGCGCGCGCAGCGAAACCGTCCTTCGCTCGCTCCAATCCTTCATGACCATCCTCGATTCGGTGGACGTGCCGGTAGCCGGCGACTCCTCCGCCGCCACGCCGGCCGCCTCGGTGGGAGACGACACCGGCGGGGGCCCCCGCATCCACATGGTCGAGGTGGCCGAACAGGACAACGGCCCCCGCACTGCCTACGAGGTGACCTTTCCCTCTGCTATCGCCTGGGCCCTGATCGGCACGTGCATGTCGTTCGTGATATCCATCGTCTACGAGCGGCTGACGGGGACGTTCCTGCGCCTCAGGCTCGCGCCCGTCAGCCGCGCGCAGGTGCTTGCCGGGAAGGCGCTCGCCTGCTTCATCGCGTGCATCGGCTCGACGACCGTGCTCCTGACGATGGGGGCCTACCTCTTCCACATCCGGGTCACCAACCCGCTCGCACTCCTGGCCGCCATCTTCGCGGCCGCATTCTGCTTCACGGGGCTCATGATGTTCATCGCCTCGCTGGGCCGCTCCCCGCAGAGCGTTTCCGGCGCGGGGTGGGCGGTCATGCTCGTCATGTCCATGACGGGGGGCGGCATGATCCCGCTCATCGCCATGCCCGCCTGGATGCAGGCCGTCAGCAACTTCAGCCTGGTCAAGTGGGCCATCCTGGGCGTCGAGGGCGCCGTGTGGCGCGGCTTCACCTGGGGCGAGATGGCGGTGCCGCTCGCCGTTCTCGTCGCGGCGGGCGCGACCGGCCTGGCGCTGGGCGCCGCGGCGCTGGGACGTTCGGAGACGTAGCGCGCGGGGCGGCGCGCTCTCCTCGATGGCGGAAACACAGGAAAGGGAAACCGGCCGGGTCGAGGCGTTCAGCGACGGCGTCTTCGCCATCGCGATCACGCTCTTGGTCCTGGAATTCAAGGTTCCGCATCGGAGCATCGCTCCGAACGACGCCGCGCTCTGGGCCTCGCTCCGCCACCTCTGGCCCTCGTTCATCGCCTTCATCGGCTCGTTCGCCGCCATCCTCATCATGTGGATCAGCCACCACGGCCTGTTCCGCATGGTCCGCCGCGTGGACACGCCCTTTCTCTACGGGAATGGACTCATGCTCCTCATGATCACGTTCGTGCCCTTCCCCACCGCGGTCCTCGCCGAATACCTGGGCCATCCCGGGGAGCGCGCCGCCGCAGCGCTCTACTGCGGCACCTTCGTCCTGGTCTCGATCACGTTCCAATTCTGGTGGTGGACCGTGAACCGGCGCGACCTGTTGAAGAGCACCGTGTCGCCGGAGCATATTGCCCGCATCGGGAAGTCCTACCGCTTCGGGTTCGCGATCTACATAGTCGCGACCGCTCTCGCGTTCTGGAAGGCGGCCCTGGGCCTGGGGTTGTGTCTCTTCCTCTGGTTCTATTGGGCCATGCTCAGCCGCCGCACGGAAGCCTAGGGGCGAAAGCTTCTCGAAGGGGTCCCGTCGACGTACTATCTCAAGACCATGACCGATCCCGCGATTTCGGCCGACCAGATCCGCCTCCTCGAGCGGTACGAGATGACCTGCTGGCGCACGTGGTACATGGCGCCGGGACCCTCCCTGATCGACACTCTGGGACTCCGCTTCGAGAACCTCTACGGCGCGCAGGTCGCCATCTCACCCAAGCTCGATTTCCTGCTCTTCAACCGCGTGCTCGGGCTGGGGAACGAGGAGCCGGTCAGCCCCGCCATCGTGGACCGCATCGTCCAGACGTATCTGAAGAGCGGCGTGCAGCGGTTCTTCATGCAGGTGAGCCCGGTGGCCGAGCCGAAATCGCTGACCGTGTGGCTCCGGGAGCGAGGGTTCCAGATGGCCGAGCCGTGGGCCAAGCTCAAGCGCGGCGTCGCCCCGGTCCCCGACATCGATTTCGAGCCCACCATCAAGCAGATCGCTCCCTCGGACCGCACCGCCGCGACCACGTGGGGACAGATCGTGCAGACCGCGTTCGAATACCCCGCCCCGACCGCCGAGTGGTTCGCGGGCCTGGTGGACCTGGCGCGCTGGCGCGCCTATCTCGCCTACGAGGGAGAGCGCGCGGTGGGCGCGGCGGCGATGTTCGTGAACGGCGAGTGGGCCTCCTTCGAGATTGGCGTCGTCCTGCCCGAGGCCCAGAACCGCGGCATCCACAGCGCGCTGATCGCGCGGCGCATCAAGGACGCCGCGGCGGCGGGCTGCAAGATCCTCTCGATGGAGACGTCGGCGGAGAAGGGGCAGGGTCGCGCCCAGTCGTTCCGGAACGCGCGGCGGATGGGCTTTGATCTCGCCTACTTCCGGGAGAACTGGGTGTGGAACGGGTCGGTGGTCTAGGCCTACCGCGCCTCCACTCCAACCGAGAACGCGGTCTCCTTGTCCTGTAGCCCATAGCCGAAGTCGGCGCGCAGCTCGCCGCGGCCGCCCAGTCCGGCTAGCCGAAGCCCCGCGCCGACGTCAACCTGCCAGGGCACCTCGGTGCCGACAAGCGGGTGCCACGCCTTCGCGGAGTCGACGAAGAGCGCCCAGCCGATTCGCATCGGCTTGATCTCCCATGGCCACCCGCGGCGCTCGACGCCGGCGTGGAGGAGGCGGCGGCCGAGCACGGGTCCCTTCACGATTCCATTCTCGAGCAGCGGGTGCGCGCGAAGAAGCGCGCCGCGCCCGGTACCGGTGCCCGCGCCGGGCCAGAGCGCCAAGGGCGCCGTGCTGGATGCGGCGGAGTATCCGGCGCGCGCGAGCCAATCGCCGCTGGCGAAGGAGTCGGAGCCCCAAAGCGCGAGCGCATCGTAGGAATGGATCGGGAGCCGCCGCGATCCGCTCCATCCGGCCGCCGTGGCGGTCACCGACACGTGATCCCCCATCGAGCTCGCCTGCGCCGATCCCTCCACCGTGAGATAGGTGCGGCTCACTTGCAGTGGAAATTGATCCACGCCGCCTCCGATTTCCAGGCGCAGGTCCGGGGTGATCCAGTCCCCGGCGGAAAGTGAGGCCCTTCGCCTGGATTCGACGTAGGTTGTGCGGAGCGTGTCTCCCAGAGCGTAGCTCTGCCGCTCCGAGAAGGCTTCCAGGTGCCAGACGCCGGGCCTGCCCGTCACGGCCGGCGCGTCCAGCGCCAGGAGCGCCCGCGGCCGATGCCGCTGGAACCGCCAGCGCGCGGTCCACACTTCCCCCAGCCGCATGAGGCTAGACAGGCGCACCACCGCTTCCTGCGACGCCGCGGCATGTGCGGCGGTCATGCCCGCTCCCCACACGCCGTCGAACAAGAGCGGCCGCTCCACCACCGCCACGTTCACCTGCGCCCCGCCCGCGGGCAGCGGCGAAAGCTCCAGGCGCGCCGAGGTGGCCGCCGGCAGCTCGGCCAGGCGACGCTCGGCGCGCCGGTACTCGGCCCACGTCAAGAGATGCCCCGACGGCAAATCGACCTGATCGGCGACCGCCTCGTAGCGCGTGCGGCGAAGGCCGTCCACGCGGGTGAGATCGGCCCGTGGCTCGGAGAGGTGGTTCCACGCATGGAGCGCGCCGCGCACGTCCCCGTCCAGGTAGCGGCTCCCGGCCAAGAGCCGCCACGTGTAGGAATCGTGCGGATCCAGCACCAGCGCGCGTTGCGCCAAGAACGAGGCCGCGCGGTATTCCTTCGAGCGAAACTTGAGGCCGGCCAGCTCGCGCACCGGCGCCGGCGATTCGGGGCAGAGCGACGCCGCGGCGGAGAGGAGCCCGGCCGCCTCGGCGTTGGCTCCCGCGCGCGCTTTCGTGATTCCCGCGTCCACCAGCGCGTCGCAGCCCGCGAGCGGCGCGCGACCGGTGATGTCGGGGATGGCGGGCGCATCGAAGCCCGTCGTATCGGGAGGAGGCGGCGCGGTCGGAGGAGGCGGCGCGGTCGCCGCTTCGTCCTCGCGTGCCGGCGCGCCCGACTCGCCCCCGATACCAGCGACGCTCTGGGGCGGGAGGGCGAGCAGCGCCCATCGCCCGGCGGCGGACCACGCGCGCGTAAATTCCTCTTCGCGCTCGGCGCGGAAGGGAGCGACGGCGGGATCGTGGAGGATCACCCCGCCGTTCGCCCAGGCGAGAAGCACCACGTAATGGGCCACGCTCGAGCCCGCATCCACCAGCGCGATCACCGGCCTGCCGCGCGCCAGGTGGTTTTGCACGTCCGAGCGGGTCGCCTGGATCGGGAACGCGGACCAGCCGCGGCGGCGCACTTCGGCGACCAGGGAGTCGCCGCGGATCCCCTGCTCTCCGGGAATGACCAGTCGCGCGAAATCCTCGGCGCGGACTCGCGGTTGGCCCCAGTAGCGGAGCACCATCGCGAGCGCGGCCCCGCCGCACATCGCCTCGCTCTGCGGTACGTAGGGAACGTCCAGGAGCCGCACGGGCTCTTGGGCCGCCTCGCGCGGCGCCTCCGCCACCGGCGCCGCTGCCGCCACGCCCGCGGCCCGACACGTCGCGGCGCACAATAGGAAGGCGGCCGACGCGATGGTGACGCCGGCCGCCAGCCGTCTCCTCATTCTTGATCAGGATCAGAGAACGGCAATCAGGATCACCAGCGCGGCCACGATGACAATGATCATCGTCCAGCTCATCACCATCGTCTTGCCGCCGATGATGTCGGCGTTGGCCTGGCGAGCCTGCGACGCCAGCTGCTGGAGCTCGGCGCCGGAGAGGACCCCGACCGCGGCGTCCGCGCGCTGAAGATCAAGCCCCGCGGTACCGGCGATGCGCTGGAATTCCGGGCGCGCCATGAGGTCCCGGATCGCCTGCCGGTCAGCGGCCTCGGAGTGGAGCTGGGTGTCCACCTGGGCCTGGATCTCGGTGTCGTTGACGACGTGGTTCGTGGGCTCCGCGGCGAAGCCGGTGCCCGACGTTATACAGAAGAGCAGAAGTGCCGCGCAGAGGGTCGACGACAGGAAACGGATCGACTTCATAAATCCTCCTGGGCGGGCCGGCCGCTCGAGCCGGTACCGCGCCTCGCATGCATTGTGGTGTATCGCCGGCGGCAAGAGTGAATTCCTTTGCCGACGAGGTCCGATCGCGCTAAACGCGCTACCCTCTTTGCGGCGGCGCGTCCAGCGCCGCCAAGAGCTTCGGATCCTGGCCGTAGATGTCCGCGGCGTAGTGCATCCCACCGGAAGCGCCCACGCTCACCGTCCAGTACACGATCACCACCGGGAACGGGTCTTTCAAGTTCACGTTTTGTGTTTCCCCGCCCGCGATCGCTTCCTGGATCCGCCCCTCATCCCAGCCCATCGGCTTTAGCAAGATCGCTGCCAGCTCGAGCGCATTCTCCAGGCGAATACAGCCGTGGCTGAACGTTCGAACATTGGAATCGAAGAGGTGCTGGCTCGGCGTGTCATGGAGGTAAATCGAGTACTTGTTCGGGAACAAGAACTTCACGCGGCCAAGCGCGTTCTTCGGGCCCGCGGGCTGCTTCAGCGTGTAGTGGTCGATTTCATCTGGCTTCACCCGGCTCGGGTCCACTTCGTTCCCGTTTCCGTCGTAGAACCGAAGCCCCTTTTTCTGGATCGCCGCCATGCCGTCCGGCATGAGCTCGTTCGTGAGGATCGATTGCGGCACGGTCCAATCCGGGTTCAGGACCACCGTGCGCATCTGCGCCCGGAAGGTGGGCGTCTCCTTTCCCTCGTCGCCGACCTGCGTGCGGGCTTCCCAGATATTCTTTCCGTCCTGGATGAAATACGCCTTGAATGCCGGGATATTCACCAGCATGAACGTGTTCTCCAGGCCGCCGAGCACCCAGCGCGCGCGCTCCATGTTCACGCGTATCTGCGCCGCGCGAGTCGTCGCGGGCACGTTCAGCGCGGCCACCGTCACCTTGTCGATGACGCCGGAATCTTTGAGCCGGTGCTGCTCCTGGAACGCCTTCACCGCCGCCACCAGGCGATCCTCGTAGCGATTGGGGGCGCTCACCGGCTCGCCGGCAAACTCCCCTGTCACCGAGAGCCGCGCGCGTACGACCGGAACGCGAGGGTCCACCGCGCCCGGCTTGATGGGGTTCCCCGCGGGCACCGTGGGCCATCCGTCCTTGGCCGCGATCTCCCGCATCTTGGCCAGCTCCTTTGCCAGCCCCTGATAGATGAAGTGATTGGGCCGCGCGCTCTCGATCGCTTCCCGGAGATCGCGCGAGGCTTTGATCTGCCCCAGGATTTCCTCGAGGGGCGGCGCGCCGTCGCGCGGATCCATGTTCCACGCGGGATTCACCGAGGCGGGGCGCACGCGGCCGTAGCGCATGTGATCCACCATTCCCGCGACCGCGTCGGTGAGGAGCACGTCCAGGTCGCCCTCCAGCTCGGCGCTCGGGCCAGCCTTGCGCCTTTCCACCAGGCTCTCGATGGCCTTCAGGTGGTAGTCGGCGGGATCCAGGCCGTCCACCACGATGCTCCGGATCGAGGCCAGGATCACGTTGTCGTCCTTGTCGTCCCACGCGGGTTTTCCCTGGCGGGCTTTGTAGAAGCGGACGACGGCGACGCGATGGAGGAGAGGGTCGCTCTGGACCGGCACGTCGCTGGTTTCGAGCGCGGCGACGCGGGTCTGAACTTGCTTCTCCACATCGGCGGGCGCGGTGCCGGAGCTGCATCCGGCCGCGGCGCAGAAGAGCGCCGCTGCCAGGACGGTGTTGCGGATTGCGGGCATCTATAGCTCCTGGCGCACGGGATCGGGATGTGGGCTAACGATCCCCCGGGTGCGCGTTCGAGTAAAGGACATGGGTCTTCATGCGAAACTGATCGTAGGGCACCACCGTTCCCATCCAGGCGTAGACCGAGTCGCGGGAACGGGAGTCCATCTTTTCATAACCCAAGGCGATCATCCTTCCATGCTCATCGAAGAACTCGGAGAGGAACTCGTACGGCCTGGCGGAGGAGCGGGATTGCCTGCGCGGCTCCATCCGCCACGAGTAGCCGAGCAGCCTCCCGGATCGGTAGTACGTGTAGTCGTGCGTCAGGAGCCGGGCGCTGTCCGGCTCGTACCACAGACGCTCGATCAAATTCTTCTTCTCGTTCCACGTAAAGCGCGGGCCCCATCCCGCGTTCGACGAATTCCAGTCCGAGCCGGAGTGATCATAGAAGAGCATCAGCCGAAGATCGGGCTCGGCATCTTTGAGGGACGCCAGCGCGACCGCGTCGTCGTCGTCCCAGGCGTGGATTCGCCGGACGCACGGGACGCCGCCGATGGTCATGGTCTCGGGCCAGCTCTCCGGCCGATCCAGACGATGGTCTTGCAAGGGGAATGCCGGAACCTGGGCCGCCGAGAAATGGACCCGTCCACGGATCGAGGGTGGGAGGGATGAGCGATTCCAGGGCTTCTGGGCCGCGGCAAGGAGGAGCGCGGGTGCGGCGACGAGGACGGTTAGAACAAATATCGCCGATCCCCACGTGGGGTTACGCGACTTCATGTAAAAAGGATAACAGAACCTGCTAGGCTCCGCCCAAATGGCCCTCCAAGGGAATCGGTCGAGATTCTGGATCGCAGTGATCGCGGCCTCGGTGCTGGCCTCCTTCGGGACCAGTTCCGTGGGCGAGGGTGATGAGCGCGTCCCGGAGATGAAGATCGGGAAGCTCCAGGCGGCATTCAACGTCGCCCGCAAGGAAACCCGCGTCTTCGTGCTCTTGTCCCCAACCTCGGTCAAGTGCCAGCGAGGAGCTGCGGCGGTTCAGGCGATGTTGAAGCGCCATCCGGACGCGGACGTCCGCGTCTTTCTGGTGTGGGAGCCGGTCGGCGAGAAGGACCGCAAGGGGGAACGCGAAGCCGCCTTCTTGAAAGGGACGGATCCGCGCCTGGTGCAGTTCTGGGATCCCAGACTCGAGTTGTCGAATCGGATCGTCACCGAGGCGCAGGATCGCCCCGAATTGCTCAAGGGCGTCGAGAACGTGCGCAAGAACATGGTCATCTGGGACGCCGTCTCCGTCTACGCGCCCCGCGTCCGCTGGCAAGGCAATCTGCCGATGCCGGACTACTACGGGAGATCCGTGGTGGACAAGATCGCCGACGTGGAAACCCTGGTGGCCGCGGGGAAGTAGGCGCTTCGGTTACAGGTACTGGATCTGCCTCGAAGTCGAGAATTTGAAGCGCAGCAAGTGGCGTAGCACGGCCGCGTTCTCTTCCATTCCGCCGTCATCCCCCAGATACAGGGAAGCGAGCAAATCCCTCCATCGGAGCAGCTCGCGGCGAAAATTCGGGCGCACCGCCCCCGAGGCAGTCAGATCCGTTAACGTCAGTGCGCGCGCGTAGGCGCCGCGGCGGCGATCGCCATCCCCAGGCCCCATCTGCTTGGCGGCCCGCTGAAGCTCGTTCGCGATCATGAGGATCTGTTGCTCGAGCGTGAAAGAATCCCAGCGCTCCGCGGTCAGTGTGGAGTGGTGGGCCACGTCAGAGATCCTCTCCCCTTCCGATCAGCCGATGCGCCAATTCACGCACCTGTTCGCGGACAGCCGGGTTCGCAATGGCCATTCCTGGATTTTCCTGGGCTGGACGGATGTTGATCAGCGAAATGTACTCGATGCAGCCTTCCGAACCCTTGCCCGGATAATAGTTCGCTCCCCATAACTCCGAGCCTCGGCTGCCTGATTCCAGAAGAAGCGCTTCGGCGTCGGCATGAAGCTCGCCTCCGATGGCGATCCGTCCACGCCCGAGGTCCGCGACGAATTTCACCATGTCCTCGAATCCGTCCTCGACCAGCCGCCGCAACGTGTCGGGCTCAATCCGTTGCAGAAGAATTAGAATCTCGCTCATCTCAGCCAGTTCCGGCTCCATTCGAGGAGTATACCCACCCGGGGCCTGTCGATGTAAGATCGTCGGGCGATGAATCGAGCGAGGTGGATTTTCTCAGCAGTGGCAGCGGCCCTCGTCATCATTGGGGCGGGCATGCTCTCCAATCACGGCGCCCTCGGCCCCGCTCCTGCCGGCCAGCACGCCATCTCCAAGCTGAACGTGGATCAGTTCCAGAGCGCCTTCAACGCTGCATCGGACCAGACCCGCCTTCTCGTCACCTTCTCCCCCACCTGAACGATGTGCCTGCGGGGGGCCTCCGCAGTCGAACAGGTGCTGGAGCGGCACCCCGACTGGAAGCTGCGCGTGTTCGTGGTCTGGGAAGCCGTGCGGAAACAGGACCGGAAGGGCCCACCCAGCGGCACCTATGGTCGCATTCCCGACCTGCGGGTGGTGCAGTACTGGGATCCCGGGCTCAAGCTGTCGAAGCGGATCGTCCACGACATGCTGGCCAATCCTTCGCTCCAGCCCAAGGACGAGACCATCACGGACAAGACCATCGCGTGGGACTTCGCCGCGATCTACCCGCCCGGCGTGCGTTGGGGGAAGGAATTTCCGGCGCCGAAGTACTACGGAAAGCCGGTGGTGGTGGTGGATCGGGACGTGGAGCTGGAGCTGGAGGCGCTTTACCAGGCGAAGTAGCCGGGCTTCAGACTCCCGCCCGCGCCGCGCTGGGCTCGCCTCAGTGGGTCTTGGCCCCCGAGCGGGCCTTGTTGAACTCCGCTTGCGAGACCGGCTTTCCGTTCCAGCGGGCAGTGGCGCTGTCTCCGATGGCCGGCGTCACCGAATACCCGAGGAGCTTTCCCTCGCGATCGAAATATTCCTCCAGCGCCTTCGGATCCCCATTCATGTCCTTGGGCCAGACCTGGTGCAGGTAGCCGACCAGCTCGCCGGTCTTGTAGTAGCTCCACTCGCGCCACACGTAGCCGTCCCCTTCGTAGCGTCCCCACGATCGGATCGCGAGGTTGCCGTCGGGGTCCCACGTGTAGTCGGGCCCGATCACCGGGCCCACGTGCGGCGGGCAGTTGTAGCTCAATCCCAGGGTGTGGGCCGGCTTGGCCGCCTCCATGGATTCGCCTTCGGCGATCGAGTCGCCATCCCCCGAGAGCACGCGCAGGACACAGGGTCCCAGCGAGGTCAGCGCCTTGTTGGGCCACGCGTGGGGATCGGCCAGCGTGGAGTCGGTCAGTGGATAGGGCGGCACCTCGCGCGCGGAAGCATGCGGCGTGGTGGGCATGGCGGGGGCGTGGGCCGAGAAGGGCCAGTTCAGGCGGCGGGTGGTCTGGGGTACTGTGGAGGCGGCCGCGGCGGGGGCGCCCACTGCGCCCGCGACAGCGGCGGCGCCAAGCGACGCCGCGACCAGAAGCGCCGCCACCGCCGCGACCAGAAGCGCCGCCACCGCCGCGCCCCGAAGCGCCCGCCTCACCGCGCCCGAGTCACCCAATCTCGACATTCGCCTTGCTCGCCCAGAGCTTCGCATACAGCCCGCCCTGCCTTAAGAGATCGTCGTGCGTCCCAGTCTCCACGATGCGCCCCTCGTCCAGCACGAACACGCGATCGCAGAACGCGCCCACGTACAGCCGGTGCGTGACCAGGATTCGGGTCGCGTGCAGCCGGTCCAGGTTCTCGTAGATGCTCCGCTCGGTCAGCCGGTCGACCGATGACGTGGCCTCGTCCAGCACCAGCACCGAGGGCCGCGAGGCGATCGAGCGCGCCAGGCAGAGCCGCTGGCGCTGGCCGCCGCTCAGGTGCAGTCCGTTCGCGCCGACCGGCGTCGCGAGCATCTGGGGCATTTTCTCGACATCCTCCTTCAGGCACGCGGCCTCAAGCGCCTCGTAGACGTGCTCGATCGGGATGTCGCGGCCGAGCGCGATGTTGTCGTAGACCGAGCCGCCGATCAGGATGTTCTCCTGGAAGACGCAGCCGATCCGCATGCGCAGCGCGCTGCGCTCGTATTCGTCCACGGGAACGCCGTCCACCGTCATCGCGCCCGTGGTGGGGTCGTAGAGGGTCGCGAGGATCCGGGCGAGCGTCGACTTCCCCGAACCGGTCCGTCCCACGATCATCACCATCTCGCCCGGCTTCACGTCCAGCGTGACGTCCCGAAGCACGGGCTCGCTGGTGGGCGCGTAGCGGAAGGAGACCTTCCGAAGCGCGATCTCGCCGCGCAGGGGCGTTGCGGTGGTGGGCGCACCCGCGCCCGCACCCGCCACCGCGCCCGCGCCCGCCCCGGCCGCGGTGCCCATGTTCTCCGGCCGCGCGGTCAGCACCTCGCGCGCCCGCCTCAAGTATTCGCCGGTGCTCCGGAGGCGATAGGCGCTGGTCGCCAGCGCGGAGACGGGCGACAGGCAGACGCCGGCCAACGCGTAGAAGCCGACGACCGCGCCCACCGTCCCGCGCCCCTGGATCGCGATCGCGGCGCCTCCGACCAAGACCACGAGCTGCGCTCCCGCCTGCGCGGCCGCAAGGAGCCCCTCCCAGAAGGCGCTCCGCCGCTTCCGGCGCATGCGCGCGTCCAGCCGCTCGTCCAGCATGCGCTCCCATGCGGGCTCCACGCGGGCCGGGCCGATCATCTTGATGTCGGCGATTCCCCCCAGTGCCTCGGCCGTGAAGTTGACCAGCCGGCCGTTCGAGAGGATGTCGCGGATGAATTCGTCCATGCTGGCCCGGTGCGCGACCCACGTGAGCACGCCCTGCAGGGCCGCGGCCGCGATCACGATCAGGCTCATCGTGGGATACAGGGCAAGCAGCGCGACCAGCGCCGCGATCGCGAGAAACGCGTCCAGGAACGCGGCCGCGACCTGGTCCAACAGCTCGTCCATGACCACGTCCGCGCCCTGGAGGCGCATCACCAATTCCTCCACGGGGCGGCCGTGGAAGTACGGGAGCGGGAGCCGGAGCAGGTGGCGGAAGATGCGGTCCAGAAGCTCCCCGCTCACGGCGCGCACCATTACCGCCATAGAGCGCCCGCGCACCCAGGCGACCAGCGCGTACGCGCCGACCAGGATCGGGATGCCCAGCGCGACCAGCCCCAGTGACGAGAACGAGCGCTGCGGGATCACGCGGTCGACCACGAACGTGACCGCCGCGGGAAGCGCGAAGGCGAAGGCCTGGAGCGCCAGCGAGAGCGCGGCGAGCTGCGCGACCAGGCGGCCGCGCCCCTTCACGGCTTCGCGCAGGAAGGCGAGCCAGGGGCGAGAGCGGGCGCGGTGAAAATCGGACCCCGGCTCGAAAAGTACCAGCACGCCCGAGAAATCGGCCGCGAATTCGGGAAGGGGCCGGTCCAGGCGGCCCCGCATCGGGTCCACCACGCGCACCGAGCGCCCCGGGCGAACGCGCTCTAGGATTACGAAGTGTCCGCTGGTGTAGTGCGCGATCGCAGGGAGCGGCACGTTGGCGAGGGCCGCTTGGTCCGTGGCCTTGACGCCGCGCGCGTTCATCCCCAGGTCGCGCGCCACGCGCACCAGCTCGAAGCCGGTCGTGCCGTCGCGGCTGGTCCCCAGCCGGTCGCGTACGTCGTCCACCGACGACTCACGGCCGTGGTGCGCCAGGATCATCGCGAGGCACGCGGGGCCGCAGTCGTAGTAGAGCGCGGTCGGGAGCCAGGGGACGCGCATCGTCAGGCGTCCTTTCGCGGAAGGGGCGCCGGCGCAGCGGGCGGCGCGGGCGTCGCGGCGGGCGGGGGGTCCATCCCGAGCACCGACGGGACGGTTTCCGGCGCGGCCATGCGCAGGAGCCCGAGCCCGATCCCGGCGAGGCCGTTCATCAGCCCCGGCGACTCCACGCCCGCGACGGTGCCCGGCCGCCACCCCTCGTCGCGAATCGCGGCCAGGATCGCGCGGGTCAGCGGGGCGATCCCCGCATCGAGGCGCTCGTCGCGGATGAGCGGAGCCGCTTGCGCCAGCACGTCCAGGTTCCCCAGGTCTCCATGGCACAGGCAGTGGTTGGTCCCGAAGCCGCGGTCCAGCGTGAGCATCGCGGCGCGGACCAGGTCGTCGTGGGCCGACGCGTCGCGGTCCCGGGCACCGTCGTCGCCACCGCCGCCGCCGCGCAACAGCCGCAGCCGCGACAGCGCGATCCCCGGCGCGCCGTAGCACCAGCTCATCGGGAGGTCGCGCTCTGCTTGCCGGGTCGCGGTCGCCGCGCCCGAGCCGCCCGCCGCGCCCGCCTCGTCCTCAGCGATCCACCGGTCGAGCTGCGGCCAGAGGCGCTCGCGCTCGAAGTGAAACGCCGCGCGCGCCGCGTCGCGGAATCGCTCGTCGCGCGTCGCGTCCGCCAGGGCGACCAGGGAGGTGGCAATTCCAGCGGCGCCGTGGGCGAACCCGGCCTGCGGCTCGTCCCCGGCGATGCGGATCGGCCAGCCGATCCCAGCGCCCGCGGGCCGGGCCGCCGCGAGCAGCTGCTCGCCGCAACGCCGCGCCGCCGCCAATGCACGGCTCGACCCGGTAGCCGAATAGAGCGCGAGAAGCCCGGTCACCGCGCCGGCCGCGCCTCCGACGACGTCCAATTCCGCGTCGCCCTCCAGCCGCGACTCGATCTGCTCCACGAGCCGCTCGGCCTCTTCCAAAAGGGCGCGATCCCCCAGCACCCGCCCCAGGTGGGTCAGCGTGTAGATGATCCCGCCCCATCCCTGGTACAACCCGATGGTCCGGATCGCCTCCGCCGTGTGCGGGATTCGACGAAGCAGCGTCCACAGACCGGCGCGCGCCACCGCGGCGTAGCGTTCCTCGCCCGTGACCGACGCGAGATACCCCAGGAAAAACGAGATCCCCGGCACCCCCGCGTACAAATCCTCCGAGCACGGGTAGAGGGCCCACGTCCCTTCGCGGAGATCCAGGGTGACCCACGTGAGGTCCTCGCCGTCGCGGATCGCCATGCGCTCGAACCAGTCCCCCAGCAGGCGCGCCTCCCCGATCAACGCCTTACGCAGGTCGGCCGGATCGCGCGGCTCCCCGGGGTCGGCCAGCGAGTACTCGGGCCACTCGCCTTCCTTTTGATTCAAGAGCAGCGTGCCGAGCGACGTGCGCACCAGCCAGCCCTGCCGCCGCAGATCGTCCTCGTCCATCGCCTCGATCCGCCGGCGGACGACGTCCAACGGTGCAGTGTCGAAGTGCCCTTCGACCAAGTCCCCCTCGCTCGCCCACAAGTCGCGCGACCCCGCGAGCGCCGAGAAATAGGGAATGTCCCCGCGCGCGAGGTCGCGATGCTCGTAGGTGATGACGCGCTCCAGCCCGACCAGCTGCTCCACCCCGACTGAAAGCCGGTCGAGGAAGCGGTCGCGCTCGACGAACGCGCGCTGGTAGTCGGGGTGCCACGCACCCTCCAGCAAAAGTCCGTACGCGCGCGTCGCGCGCAGCACGATCCGCGTCGCGTCCTCGATGAACCAGGACAGCGGGCCGCCGGGCGCCAGGACCGCGTCGCGCTCCCTCACGATCAGCCGGTACGTCGACGCGAATCCATCCGCGATCGCGGCCACGTGCTGCGCCGCATCCACCTCCTGGCCGTCCAACGTCGCTCGGTTGTGTCCCGCAGGCATCGGCATGCGCTTCTGCACCACCCGCATCTCGTCGCCGCCGATCCCTTCCCACTGGAGCACCGGATCGCGCGAGAGCGCCCCACCCACCGCGGCCATGCCGCTCAGGTCCGCCTCGTCTCCGGCCGCGTCCCGGATCTGGAACGGAAGGAGGCCCACGCGGAGCACCGATTCTGTCAGAGCCTTGCCCAGTAGGCGCTCGTCCGAGCGCTCGGAGGGCGAGCGATGAGGCGGCGGATGGAGCAGCGATTCGAGATCGATCGCGACCGGCTGATCCCCCGAGGCGATCAAATTCTCAAAGTGCACGTCCACGCCGCCGAAAGCGTAGAGCACCGCGAGGAGCGAGCCGAGCCGGTGGTGATATCGCTCGACCTGATCCGGCGTGTCGCAGGGCGCCGCCTCAACGAATTCCACCCACCCGTACTCCACGCGATCCAGCACGCGGAGGGTGCGGTGCGCGGGAGCGCCGCGCCCGCGAAGCCACGCCAGGAGGTCCTGAAAGTGAAGATCGACCGCCACCGGGCGGGGCTTGTACACCAGCCTCGCGCCGGATTCGAAGCGAAGAATCGCGACGCTCCGCCCCCTACGGTGCGGGTCGCCCATACCGACGCGCACTTCCACCACCGGTCCCGGATCGGCCTGCGGAAAGAACAGGCGGCGCAATTCCTCCCAATCTCCCGTCAGCCTCTCGTAAAGCTCGAGCGAGGCGGCGAACCACGCCGCTATCGTCGTCGCCACACCCTCCGCCAGTACCGGGTACTCGTCCAAGAGTTGCTTTGCCATCTCGGGCTTCCCCAGCAGATCCACGAAGCTCGCGAAGCGCTCCTCGGGCGTGGCGCCCGACAGCCGCCCTTGCAGGCGCGCGACGTTCAGCTCCAATACCAGGGTGCGGTCGACGCGGGCCAGGAGCGTCAACGGGAACGACGCGAAGAGAGCGCGCTCGGCGGCTGCGGAATCGGCGAAGGGCGCTCCGGCCCCTCTCGCCTCGATCTCGCGGCGGAGCGCCTGTCGCGCTTCATCGAGCTGGGGCTTGAACAGCGTGAGGAAGCCGTGGAGAGGAATCTCCTCGGCGGTGGGAGCCGGAGCGGACGGCTGGCGCGCGTCGATGCGGGACATGGCTCTGGAGATCAACACGGGCGGGCCCCTTGGCCCGCCCGCGAGGTCTACTAGATGGTTGCCGCCGTTATGGGCAGCAGTGCATCGGCCGATTCGTGTCCGTGCAGCACCGGCACGTCGTGAACGCGGCCCCGATCAGTCCCGAGGCCTTCTTCAACTGCTCGTCGGTCAGCTCGACGAGCCCAGCCGGGTGCTCCGGCAGGCGGCTCTTTTCCTCGTGGGTGAGACTGGCGCGGTAGGAGGGGTCCTTCCAGGCGCGAATGATGTCGAGCATTGCGGACCTCCTTACGGACAACAACGGAACGGCCGGGACGTGTCGGTACAGCACTGGCACGTCGTTCTCGCGGCTCCAATGAGCCCCGAGGCATTCATCAGCTCCTCATCGGTGAGCTCGACGAGTCCAGCCGGGTGTTGCGGCATGCGGCTGCGTTCGTCGGCGCTCAGGTTGGCGCGATAGGCGGGATCTTTCCATGCACGGATGATGTCGAGCATGACGGGGTTCCTCCCTGAAGTTCTGGTTTCTCGCGAAACCGTGGATTACCCGCTCCGCGGGGGCCTTTCCGCGGCGACCCTGGGCCGCCGCCGTGGTCCCCTTGGAGCGAATGGCAAGGGTAGACCCCTGATTTGGGGGAGGTCAAGCGGCAGAGGTGCGGCATTGACAAGCGCTGGGGAGCCCGCGAGGATACCCCTCTCGGCCGGGAACAGACGAGTCACGATTAACTTCACGGGGGGTAAGGACATGATCGCGCTCAGGCCACGGGTTCGCTTCTGTGCTCCGCTGCTTCTGGTTGCCGCTCTTTCGGCGCCCCACTCTCCGGCCTTCGCCAAGGACAAGGACGAGGCCGCGCCCCAGATCCCCGTCTGCGAGAAGAAGATCGGGACCATGTCCGTGGTCGAGCCAGAGACCAAGTGGTGGACGCAGTACGGCCTGGAGTCGCCCGAGGCCCTGATCAAGGTGTACGCCAACGAGTGCAAGTGCTTCACGCTCTTGGATCGCGGGAAGGGCCTGGACGCCGCGCAGAAGGAGCGCGCGCTGGCTTCCGGCGGTGAGATGCGCGTGGGATCGAACGTCGGCAAAGGCCAGATGAAGGCGGCCGACTACGTGCTGGTGCCGGACATCGCGAACAAGAACGCGAACTCCGGCGGCAAGCATTTCGGCGCCGCATTGGGCGGACTGATGGGCCACGGCGTGGGCGCGGTGCTCGGTGGAGTGAGCCTGAAGAGCAAGACCGCGGACGTGGTGCTGACGCTGACCGACGTGCGCTCGACCGAGCAGGTGGCCATTGTGCAGGGGCACGCGAAGAAGACGAACATCGGGTGGGGCGCCGGTGGCGGAGGGTACTTCGGAGCGTTCGCCGCGGCGGGCGCGGCCAGCTACGCCAACACCGAGATCGGCCAAGTGGTGGCTATGGCCTACCTCGACGCGTTCACCAAGCTGGTCGAAGAACTCCAGAAGAACACGCCCGACGCCAAGGCGGCCAACGTCTCCCAGTCGGTCACGATGGCCAAGCCGGGAAGGCTGTACGAGAAGGCGGACAACAAGTCGAAGGTGGTCCGGGACCTGGACGCGGGCACGATGCTCTATCCCAGCGGCGACAAGGACGGCATCTGGTGGAAGGTCTCCGACGAGCTGGGCAACGAGGGATGGGTTCCTTCCCCGCTGTTCGCGCTGGCGAAGTAACTACGGGCACAGAAACCCTTAATAGCGGGCAGCGGAACCCGGTATCGTGCGACGGTCAGCCGGCGGCAGAGAGAGAAAAATTTTCCCTTGACGAGTTTGGGTGATCACTTCGCCCTACCTCGGCAACCCTGAACGAGGACGTCGCCAGGACGCACATAGGGGCATAACAAGCCCGATCTCGAGCACTCGAGAGAGAATTTCCGCCAGGCCCCAACGGCGCACGCTGCGGTGCTGTCCGAAGGTCTATAAGACTCGTGGTATAAGAAGTGAGCCCGCCCCCATCGGGCCCGATGGACCGTTGTACCCTTCCCCGTGAAAAGGTTTCATCATGCACGCGTACATATTGACTCATCTGAGCGATGCGATCCTCCTTCGCGACTTGGCCGCGCTAATCACCCGGGACCGCATCACCACCGCGGCGTTGCTCGGCCACATCGCCGAGGTGGACGCACGTCGGTTGTATCTCCCAGCGGGTTACACGTCGATGCACGCTTACTGCGTGGACGAGCTGCGCTTGTCCGAGGACGCGGCCTACAGGCGCATACGGGCAGCGCGGGCGGCCCGGGAGTTCCCTGCCGTCTTTGCCGCGGTGGCCGAGGGCCGACTCCATTTGGCCGGCGTCTGTTTGTTGGCGCCCCATCTCACCGTGGAGAACGCTGAAGAGCTGCTGGCGGCGGCAGAGCATCGGCGCAAGTCCGAGATCGAAGAGCTGCTCGCCCAGCGCTTCGAGGTGCCCATGGTCGTACGTGCCACTTCGGCACATCAACTCGTCCCGGGACGAGTTGAATGCACCGCGGATCCGGTCCAAGACCAACTTGCCGCGGAAGAAGTGGAACGAGCCTCCACATGCCCGGCCCCCGATGACCAACATGCGCCGGGGCGAGTTGAAGAGTCGCGAACCAAGGCAGCTGAATCGTCTTTCCTCCTCCAGCTCGCGATCGGCAGGAGCACGCGCGACAAGCTGCGGTACGCCCAAGCCCTGCTCAGCCATTCCGTTCGCCCGGACGATGTCGCTCAAGTGCTCGACAGGCGCTCGATGTCCTGATCGCGAAGCTGGAAAGGCAGAAGATCGGAGCCGACACCGAGCGGCCGCCGCGGGAACGCTCGGCTACAGAGCAGCCGACGCAAGGCACCAGCATCAGAAGCCGTTACGTCCCAGCACACATTCGTCGCGTCGTTTGGAATCGCGATGGCGGTCAGTGCACGTTCGTAAGTGCAGCTGGGCATCGCTGCACGGCGCGTAGGCTCATCGAATTCGACCATGTCATCCCTGTGGCACACGGGGGCCAGGCGACCGTCGATGGCATGCGCCTGCGTTGTCGAGCGCACAATCAGTTCGAAGCGGAGCGCGCGTTCGGTTCAACCTTCATGAAACAGAAGCGGGGCGAAGCGAGGCGCGCGAGAGCACGCGCCCAAGCTGCAGCGACGGCACGGGCTGCCAAGGAGCGGGCCAGTGAAGTCGTAGCTGGGATGCGAGGGCTTGGATGCCGAGCCGACGAGGCCCGTCGGGCGGCGGAGTACTCGGAGACGCTTTGCGGCGCTCCCATCGAGGAGCGCATGCGCGCCGCTTTACAGTTTCTTGGTCGTGAGTCATGCAGGCGCCCCCAGACGATCTGAAGGACCTCTCGACTCCGGAGGCCACTTCGTTTCGCACGCTGGATCGGCGGTCTGCATGGCCGGTCGCAGCCACCTGCCCGCATCCTCCGCGCTCCTGTCCTCCCCAAGCGCGATTGGAACTGGCACGCCGTCTGCATATCACGGGAGTGGTCGGGAATCCCTCCATTTGATTCGACACACATGCGGTCTCTCGGGGAGGTCTCATGAAGGCTTCACTGAAGCTATTGGCTCTGGGCCTGTTTCTGCTTGTGCCCTTCGCTACGGCATACGCCCAGGCGCCCTCGCTATCCACCATTCCGGACGTAGCGCTGAACGCCGGCGGGACCGCTACCGTGAACGTGGTCGCGGTCGACGCCGGCGGCCGTCCAATCACGCTCACCTCTGCCCTTCCGTCCTTCGCGATTCTGAACACGCCGACGTTCGGGACCGGGGTCGTGGTCACCACTTTGACGCTGACTCCGCTCGGCGTGAACGTCGGCACCTACACGGCCGCCGTGACCGCTACGGCGGGGGGCGTGGCCGACACCAGACTCTTCCAGATCACGGTCAACGGCGCGGGCTCCAACCAGCCGCCGGTCGTGATTACTCCCGCTCTGCGAGACGTCACAGTCGGGTCCAACCTCACCTTCACGGTCAGCGCCAGCGATGCCGACGCGGACGCCATCGAATTGCTGAACGCTTCGTTTCTTCCTGCCGGCGCCGCGTTCACGGCGAACGCGTCGAACACCCTGGGAACGTTCAGCTGGTCGCCGGTCGCAGCCGACGCCGGCGAGTACGACGTCGTGTTCCGGGCGTCGAACGCCCTTTCGGGCGCGGCCGTGACGCATATCAGCGTCGCGAGCCTGCCCTCACTGGCGATCACTCCGATCGGCGATGTGACGGTGGCGGGCGGCTCCTCCATATCCGTGCCGGTCATCGCGACCGGCTTGCCGGGCGCGACGGTGACGCTGACCGCCTCGCTCCCGTCGTTCGCGACCCTGAATCCGCCGGGCACGGGCACCGGAGGCGTGAACACCACGATCACGGTATCGCCTCCGACAGGAAGCGCGGGCACCTACCACGCCTCCGTCACTGCCACCTCCCTCGGGGTTTCCGTCACCGATAACTTCGACATCATCGTCACGGGCTCCAGCGGGGGCGAGAACCATGCGCCGGCTCTGACCGCTCCGGCGAGCGCGACGGTCGCCGTTGGATCCAACCTCGCCTTCGACGTGACGGCGACGGATGCCGACGGGGATCACGTCAACTTGTTCGGGAGCGGGCTGCCGCCCGGGTCGACCTTCCTGGATCACGCGGACAACTCGGGCACCTTCTCGTGGAGCCCGGTTGCCGGGCAGGCCGGGACGTACACGGCTTCGTTCAGCGGTTTGGACGGCCGCGGTGGCAGCGGCTCCGCCAGCACGGTCATCACGGTGACCGGCGGCGT
>DATGVG010000071.1:0-11569 GCA_035300625.1 Candidatus Limnocylindrales bacterium | reverse complement strand
CGTCCAGGGCCTTTTCAACCGCCTCGTCGGGCACGTCGGTATCCCGGGTGGGCAGCTCCAAACCATCGTAGTTTTTGGGGGTTACGTCCGGCTTGATCTCGACCTTGGCCTCGTAGGTCAAGGGCTTCCCGCGGTCGAAGGATATCTTCTCGATCGCCGGATAGGTGATCGGCTCTAGTCGGTTCTCCCGAACCGCGCTCTCGTAGGAGCGCTTGACCGCCCGCTCGAGCACGTCGTGCTCGAGGGAGTGGCCAAACTGCTGCTCCAGGACGTTCCGCGGCACCTTCCCCTTCCGGAACCCCGGAATGGAGGCCTTGCGGCGGTAATCCTCGATCACAGCCTCGAAGTCGGCGTTCAGCTCCTCGGCCGGCACTTCGATGGTCAGCGTCTTCTCCCAGACGCCGCTGTCTCGGACCTCGACCCTCAATTCCGTGCCCCTCACGGGTTAACTGGTGCGAGAGGGGGGAGTTGAACCCCCACGAGTTGCCTCACGGGATCCTAAGTCCCGCGCGTCTGCCAGTTCCGCCACTCTCGCAAAGCGGACTGTGCCTTCGTGATATCGATAGTAACACCGAAGTGATTGCACTACAAGAGGATTGCCCCCGCGGGAAGGCGTCACGCCCGGGCCCCCGGAACCACCGCCTCCACAACGCGGGCGACCACCTCGTATCGGCCGAAGGAAGGCATGAGATAAGCCCCTTCCACGAGGGCGCGGGCCTCCACCAGCAGATCCAGACACATTTCGATGCCGACATCGATTCCCCGATCCCCCGCCTCGCGCATCGCCTTCCGGGCGGGCTCGGGGATGACGATCCCGGGCACCTCGTTGTGCAGGAATTCGGCGTGGCGGTGGCTCTGGAGCGGAAGGAGGCCCAGGAGAATCGGGATGCGCGGCGTGCCCAGGGCCTTCAAGAAGCGCGTGAGCGTGGCCATCTCGTAAAGCGGTTGGGTCATCGCGAATTCGGCGCCCGCTTCGACTTTCGCGCGGAAGCGCTCGATCTCGGCATCCAGCTCCGGCGCGGCGGGATTCACGGCGCAGCCGATCACGAACCGGGTCGGCTCGCCGATCGAGTTCCCGCCCAGATCCATCCCGGCGTTCAGCTTCCCGAGCACCCGGATCAGCCCGACGGAATCGACGTCGAAGACGGCGGTCGTGCCCGGGTAGTCGCCGGAGCGGGGCGGATCGCCGGTCAACGCCAGGATGTTCCGGATGCCCAGGGCGTGCGCGCCCATCAGGTCGGACTGGATCCCCATGAGATTCCGGTCCCGGCAGGTGAAGTGGAGGATCGTCTCGATCCCCACGCGGCTCTCGATCATTGTCGCGAGCGCGATGGACGACATGCGCACGCGCGCCATGGGGCTGTCGGCCACGTTGATCGTGTCCACGCCCGCCGTCTTCAAGAGCGTCGCCCCCTCGATCATCTTCCGCGGGCGGACGCCGCGCGGCGGATCGACCTCCACGCTCACCACGAACTCACGGCGCGCGAGCTTCGCGGCCAGCCCCGAGCGCTGCGCCAGGTCGGTGGGCGCCGGCGCCTCCTCGATGGTGGAGATGGTGGGAGCGTGGCGCGGCGGCGCGGGGGGCGCGGAGCCGGACCCGGCCGCGGGCGCACCCTCGGCGGCGCCGCGCGCCTTCACCCCGGCGGGCCGGCGCGCCAGGGCCTCGCGCATCCGCCGGATGTGCGCGGGCGTCGTGCCGCAGCAGCCTCCGATCAGCCGCGCGCCCGCGTCTGCGAAACGCGTGGCGTAGTCGGCGAAGTACTCGGGCGAGGAGAGATAGATGAAGCGCCCGTTGACCAGGCGCGGCATCCCGGCGTTGGGCATGACCGCGATCGGGCGCTCGGTCTTCCGGCGGTAGCGCCCGACGATCTCGAGCAATTCGGCGGGTCCGACGCTGCAGTTGGCGCCGATCACGTCCACCGACTTGCCCGCGAGGGCGCGCACGACGTCTTCGGGATAGGTCCCGTGGAGGGTGCGCCCGTCCTCGGTGTAGGTCATCTCGACCACCAGCGGAAGATCCGCCGTGACCGAGCGAACCGCGTCCACAGCGAGGAGCGCCTCGACCAAGTCGGTCTGCGTCTCCACCAGGATCAGATCCACGCCTCCCTCGACCAGCCCCTCGGCCTGCTCGCGATACGCCGCGAGCGCCTCGTCCCCGGGAATGGTCCCCAGCGGCGCGACCGGCTTCCCCAGGGGGCCGATCGCTCCCGCGACGAAGACGGACTCCCCCACCTCCTCGCGCGCGTTCCGCGCCACCTGGGCGCCCGCGCGGTTCACCTGGCGCGCGGAGTCGGTCACGCCGTGCGCCGCGAGCCGGAAGCGGTTCGCGCCGAAGGTATTCGTCTCGATCACCTCGGCGCCCGCGCGGATGTATTCGCGATGGACCGACTGGATCAAGGCGGGATCGGTGAGATTGAGCGCGTCGAAGGAGCGGTCGAAGGGGATTCCCTTGTCGTAGAGCAGCGTCCCCATGGCGCCGTCCGCTAAGAGCACTCCCTGATCGAGACGCGCCAGAAACGGGTGGCGGGCGCGCGCGCCGGGCTCTTCCACCATGCGGGGCATCGTACTATACTGCCCGGCTCACCGTTCGAATCCAATTACGGAGGAAGGTTTGAATCTCCTCGTCTTCGTGAAGCAGGTGCCCGACACCGAGACCCGCATCCAGATCAAGGACGGGCAGGTGGACACGTCCAGCGTGAAGTGGGTCGTCAATCCCTACGACGAGTTCGCAATCGAGGAGGCGCTCCGGATCCGTGAGCGCCTGGGAGCGGGTAGGGTCACGGTGGCCGGCCTGGGACCCGACCGCGTCAAGGACGCGATCAAGTACGGGCTCTCCCTGGGCGCGGACGAGGGGGTGCATCTGAAGGGCGACGGCGTCGCGCTCTGGGATCCATCGTGCGTCTCGGCCGTGCTCGCGGCGGCGGCGCGGAAAATCGGCTTCGACCTCGTACTCACCGGCAAGCAGGGCGTGGACTACGACTGGTCGCAGGCGGGCGTCATGCTGGCCGAGCGGCTCGACGTGCCGCACGTCTCGGTGGTCGTGGAGCTCCACGTGGACCCCGCGGCGAAGAAGGGCACGGCGAAGCGCGAGGTCGAGGGGGGCGCCGAGACGGTCGAGTTCGAGCTGCCGGCCCTGATCACCGCGCAGAAGGGGCTGAACGAACCGCGCTACGCGTCGCTCAAGGGGATCATGGCCGTGAAGAAGAAGGTCATCCCCGAGTGGGGGCTCGGGGACCTGGGCGTGGACCCCGCATCCGTGGGCCCCGATGCCG
This sequence comes from Candidatus Limnocylindrales bacterium, assembly GCA_035300625.1. Classification (GTDB taxonomy): domain Bacteria; phylum Eisenbacteria; class RBG-16-71-46; order SZUA-252; family SZUA-252; genus DASQJL01. The sequence goes on along the minus strand of DATGVG010000071.1, from coordinate 8,297 downwards.
CCGGCGTTCACTTCCTGGAATTCTCTCTGCCCCCGGCGCGCTCGGCGGGGCGGATTCTCGAGGGCGATCCGGCCGAAACCGCGCACGAGCTGGTCCGTCTGCTCCGCGAAGAAGCGAAGGTGATCTAGTGGCCGCTCCCGTGAAAGTGGCGGTCGTGGCGGAGACGAAGGGGGGCGCGGTCCGGAAGATCGCGCTCGAGATGCTGGCCGAGGCGCGCCGCCTGGCGGGTGCCGCGGGCGGCTCCGTGGGCGCGGTGGTGATCGGCCCGGTCGCGGCCGGCGAGGCCGAGCGCCTGGCGAAGCACGGCGCGGACCGCGTGGTGCACGTCGACGGCGCGGCTCTCGAGCGCTACGCGCCCGAGGCGTACGCCGGGGCGGTGAAGCGCGCCGTGGAGGCGCTGGCTCCCGACGTCCTCTTCTTCGGCGCCACCGCGCAGGGAAAGGATCTCGCCCCGCGCGCGGCGGCGCGGCTTGGGGCGGGCCTTGCCTCCGACTGCGTCGGCTTCGAGTGGAAGGACGGCGCCCTGGTTGCGCGGCGACCCGTCTTCGCGGGCAAGGCGTTCGCGCAGGTGGCCTTCGGCGCCGCGCGCCCGCAGATCGCGTCGGTGCGGCCCAACACGTACAAGCCCGCCGAGGCGGACGCGGGGCGGAGCGCCGCGGTGGAGACGATCGCGCTGGGTGAGGTGCGCGTGCGCGCGCGCGTCACCGCGTTCGAGGCGACCGAAGGCGGCGTGGCCGACCTGACCGAGGCGACCATCATCGTGAGCGGCGGTCGCGCCATGGGCGGGCCCGACAATTTCGAATTGCTGCGCAAGCTGTGCAAGGTGCTCGGCGCCACCATGGGCGCCTCCCGCGCCGCGGTGGACGCCGGCTGGATCGACCACAGCTACCAGGTGGGGCAAACCGGCAAGGTGGTGAACCCCACCCTCTACTTCGCGGTGGGGATCTCGGGCGCCATCCAGCACCTGGCGGGCATGTCCTCGTCGCGCACGATCGTCGCGATCAACAAGGACAAGGAGGCCCCGATCTTCAAGCTGGCCTCCTACGGGATCGTCGGGGATCTTTATAAGGTAGTGCCCGCGCTCACCGAGGAGTTCGCGAAGGTCTTGAAAGAGTAGCGCGCACTCCATGCCCGGCCATCCGGCGTACCGGACCTACTGGAAGCGGAAGGAGCTCTTGAAGCGCTCCCGGCCCGAATTTGCGGTGCGCCGGTGGTGGGAGACGGACGGGCTCTGCGACATCGAGCGCGTCTACTTCGACGCCGTGCGCGACGCCTCCTCCCTGCTGGACGTGGGCGCCGGCGACCTCCGCGTCATGCGGAAATTCCAGGCGGCGGGGCTCCGAGCCGAGTACCACACGCAGGACATCGGCGCCGAGGGGCGCTACACCTACCGCGACCTCTCGGAAGTCGCCCGCCCGTACGACGCCGTTCTCTGCCTCGACACTCTGGAGCACCTGGCGCTCGCCGACGGCATCGCGATGCTGGAGCGGATGACGGGGCTACTCTCCCCCGGAGGCACCCTCGTGCTCCAGACGCCCAATGCCGCCTACATTCCTGATCCGCGGTCGTGGGACATGACCCACGTCCACATCTACAACCTTCCCGATTTGTGGGCGTATTTCGTCTGCGAGGGGATGGAGGCACAGGGATTCCGCGTGATCCTGGGGCCCGAGCGCGAGGGCCCGGTCGCGGCCGCGCGTTCCTTGATCGTGGCGTACGCAAAGCGGAAAATACTGGGGTGCGACTTCGCCAACAATATCGCCCTGATCGCGCGGAAGAAGTCGTGACCGCGCGGCGCCTGGCCGGGATCGCGGGGGCCGTGCTGGGAGTCGCGATGGCGGCCGCGGAGGCCGTCGCGCCGGCCGCCGCGCAGGAGCCCTACTACCACAAGCCCATGCCCGCGGTGGTGGACATCCTCGAGGCCCCGCCGCTTCCCAACGTGTGGCTGAGCCCCGCGCGGGATCAACTCCTGATCGCGGCCAAGGACGGCTACCCGCCGCTCTCCGACCTCGCGGCGCCCATGGTGCGTCTGGCGGGCGTGCGGATCAATCCCCTAACGAATGGACCCCAGCGCGCGCCGTACTGGATCGGGCTCACGCTGAAGAGCCTGGCGGACGGGAAGGAGCGCCGCGTGGCCCTCCCCGAGAGCGTCCGCGTCAGCTCTCCCGATTGGAGCGCCGACGGCAAGTACCTGGCCTTCACGAATGCCGCCAAGGACAGCGTCGAGCTCTGGATCCTCGACGTGGCCGGCGGCACGGCCCGCCGAATCCACGGGGTGCATCTCAACCCGACGCTGGGGGCGGGCCTTGCGTGGATGCCCGACCAGAAGACCTTGCTCGTAAAGGTGGTACCGCGGGACCGGGGCGCGCCGCCGCCCGCTCCGTCTGTTCCGCCGGGGCCCGATATGCAGGAGGCATCCGGCAAGCACGGGATCGGAAGCACCTACGAGCGGAAGGACGTGCTCGAGAACGCCCATGACGAGGATCTCTTCGACTACTACGGGACCTCGTCGCTCGCGTTCGTGGACGTCGCGACCGGCGCGGTCTCGCGGTTCGCGAAACCCGACCTGTACGCCGCCGTGATGCCCTCTCCCGACGGCGCCCACTTCATCGTGGAGCGGATCCATCATCCCTACTCGCACCTCCATCCCTACTGGCGCTTCCCGCGCGAGGTGGAGATCTGGGACCGGAGCGGAAACGTGGAGAAGCCGATCGCCAGCCTTCCTCTCGCGGACCAGGTGCCGATCGACGGGGTGCCGACGGGTCCGCGCGGCTATCACTGGCAGCCGACCGCTCCCGCGACCCTGGTTTACGAGGAGGCGCTGGACGGCGGCGATCCCTCGGCCAAAGTTCCATTCCGCGACCGCATGCTTCGGTGGGCCGCTCCCTTTTCGGGGAAGCCGACCGAAGCCCTCCGTCTGAAGGAGCGCTTCGATGGGATCGCCTGGACCGACTCGTCCGCGATCGCGCTCGTGGACGAATACGATCGGGACCGGCGATGGACGACGACCTACGCGGCCGACCTGAGCGCGCCGGATTCGAAGCCGCGCGTGATGTGGGATCTAAGCGAGAATGAGCGCTACCGGGATCCGGGGACCCCGCTGTTCCGGCCGCTCCCCAACGGCTTCAACGTGGTGGATCGGGACGGCGAGTGGATTTACCTCTCGGGAGCTGGGTCCACTCCCACGGGGGACAGGCCATTCCTTGACCGGTTCAGCCTGCGCACGCTGCGCGCGGAGCGGCTGTTCCGGAGCGACCGGGTGGGCTACGAGTCGTTCGCGGGGTGGCTGGGGCTGGGTCCGGGGCGGAGCCGCTTTTTGACGCGGCGCGAGAGCCCGCAAGATCCTCCGAACTTCTACGTGCGCACGATCGGGAAGCGGGAGGCCGCGCCCGCGCCCGCGACGCCCGCGACCCCCGGAGCCGGCGAGGCGCAGTGGGCGTCCGCCCCGCGCGCCGTGACGCGCTTCCTCGACCCGACGCCGCAGCTACGGGGCATCACGAAGCGCATCGTGACCTACAAGCGGGCCGACGGGACGCCGCTGTCGTTCACGCTCTATCTGCCGCCGGGCTACAAGACGGGGACGCGACTCCCCACCGTGCTCTGGGCCTACCCGCTGGAGTACTCCGACGCGGGGACGGCCGGACAGGTATCGGGCTCGGAGCGGCGCTTCGTGACGATCAACGGCGCGTCCCCGCTCTTCTTTCTCTTCGACGGCTACGCTGTGCTCGACAACGTCGGGATGCCGGTGATCGGGCATCCCGACAGCGTCTACAACACGTACCTGGACCAGATCGTCGCCAACGCGAAGGCCGCGATCGACAAGGCGGTGGAGCTGGGGGTAACCGACCGGGACCGGGTCGGCGTCGGGGGCCACAGCCACGGCGCCTTCATGACGGCGAACCTGCTGGCGCACTCGGATCTGTTCCGCGCGGGAATCGCGCGAAGCGGCGCCTACAACCACACCATGCGCCCGTTTGGCTTCCAGTCGGAGCATCGCACCTACTTCGAAGCGCCGGAGTCCTACATCCGGCTCTCCCCGATGCTTCACGCCGACCAGATCCACGAGCCCCTACTGTTGATCCACGGCGAGGAGGACGCGAACCCCGGCACCGTGCCGCTCCAATCGGACCTCCTGTACCGGGCCGTGGTGGGCACCGGCGGCACCGCGCGGCTCGTCATGCTGCCGCTGGAATCCCACAACTACGAAGCGAAGGAATCGATCGAGCACGTGCTGTGGGAGATGATGGATTGGTTCGCGAGGTACGTGAAGGACGCGCCGGCGCGGGCGGCGGCGCCGGGGTCGGGGTCGGCCGCGACGCAGACGCGAGGGGCCGCGCCCTAGGTAGCGGCGGGCGAGGAGTCCGCGGCGCGGTAGTCGGGGATCGCGACGTCGATCAACCGCTCCACGGGACCCACACGTAGTCCGACCCGTTCCAGTAGATCACGCCGCCCGGTGACCCGCGCTTCTCGACGAACAGGGCGTTCTTGCCGTTCGCGGCGCCGCCGGGCACTTGCTCTCCCGCCACGACCTTCCAGCCCGCCAGCCAATTCCAATCGTCGCCGCCGTCCCCCAGGGGCTGCCCCGCTCCCAGAACGTGGCCCCCGCCCGCGCGATGGAGGAGCAGCACGCCGACCTTCCCGCTTCTCCGATCCTGAACCTGGGCGGCGACATCCAGCTGGCCGTCGCCGTCGAAGTCCCCCAGCTGAAACCCGGGCTCGACCTTCTGGTGGAGCTCCAGGCGCTCGTCCAACTCCAGGCGGTGGAATTCGTCCTGGGCCCATGCGGGCAGCACCGCGTGGTCGGGATGTTTGGCCTTGGCCGTGCAGCCGCCCCCCCCGATCCCAACGATCCCCGCGACCCCCGCGACAAGCGCCATCGCGGCGGCGGCGGACGCCCATCCCGTCACACGCGGATGCACGTCGCCTTCCCCCGCGCCACGCGCTCGCCGGTCTCCGCGTCGAACGCCTCGGCCTCGGTGTGCACGGCGCGCGCGCGCTCCCGGGCCACCCACGCCTCGAAGCGGTACTCGCGCCCCCAGCGGAGCGGCTTCATCAACTTGGTCTCCAGCGTGCCGGTGACGGCCGAGACGCCGCGATGGTAGAGCATGCGGATCATCACCTCGTCGAGCACGGTCGCGACCAGGCCCCCGTGGATGATGTCCTTGAAGCCCTGGTGTTCCTTCTTCGGGCGCCAGACGGTGCTGATGCGTCCCTCGGAAGTCGGCGCGAAGGTGAGCTTCAGACCGATCGGGTTGTTCACGCCGCAGCAGAAGCACATCTGATCGTCGTCCAGAACCATGTCGCGCATACGAGCTCCTCGCGCTACTTCCGCCGCCGGCGCGGCGCGTGGCCTCCGTGACCGTTCGCGGCGCTGGCCGCGGACCCGTGGGCGTTCTTTCTCGAGCGCGGTGCCGGGTACCCTTCGCGCTCCCAGCGGACGACCAGGTCTTCCAGCACTTCCCCCACGTGCTCCACGACGCGCGTCCAGTAGTCGCGGGCCTTCTTCGCGTTCAGGACGGGATCGCTCCGCTTCCCGTTGTAGAAGATCAAGGAGCCCGGCTCGGGGAACGCGACCAGCGCGTTCCGGTGCTCGAACGCCAGCGACGGGTCCCACCGGTCGGGGTACACCTGATCCGGCGCGATGGCGAGCATGGCCGCCGTCTCGTCGGCGCCGGCGTGCCCGCCCGGCGAGCCCAGCATCTCCTCGGACAGGGGCATGCACTCGGTCCACCAGTTGAACACGGCGAGATAGCCGCCCGTCTGCTCGTGCACGCGGCGCGCGGCCTCTTTCAGCGCCTCGGTGTTCCCCCCGTGGCCGTTCATCACCACCAGATTCCGGAAGCCCTGGTGGGTGAGCGCCGTCAAGACGGCCGCCGCGTAGTCGGTGAAGGCGGCGGCGAGGACGTGCGTGCCTCCGGGGAGCGCTCCCAGGTGGGCGGTGACCCCGTAGGGGATGACCGGCGCAACCAGCGCGTTCAGCCGCGCCGCGATCGCCTCGCTCAGGCGGGACGGGATCTCGTTGTCGGTGCCGAGGCTCAGGATCCCGTGCGCCTCCAGCGTGCCCACGGGGACCAGGACCGTGTCGATCTCGCCGGGGACCCATTCCCCCAGTTCCATCCAGTTCAAACGGGCCATGCGGCGTTCGGAAAGCTGGGAGCGGGACCGGCGCGGGCTCATGCGATAGCACCTCCAGGGACACGGTATGGCACGGACCCGGCATTGTACACCGGGCCCCGTTCCGATAGGATTCCCGCACGTTTCGCGATGTACGCGCTCCCTCCATAGGAGCCTCGCTCTGACCCGACGCGCCCCCATCGAAGAACTGCGCCGGCGCCGCCAAGCCGTCCTCGAAGGAGGCGGCGAGGAGCGCATCGCCAAGCTCCATGCCGAGGGCCGGCTGACCGCCCGCGAACGGATCGAGCTTCTGCTGGATCCCCACTCCTTCCAGGAAACCGGCGTCTTCGTCGAGCACCGCACCACCGACTTCGGCATGGCCGAACGGCGCATCCCCGGCGACGGCGTCGTGTCGGGCTACGGCACGGTGGACGGCCGCACGGTCTTCGTCTTCGCGCAGGACTTCACCGTCTTCGGCGGAACCCTCTCCGAGGAGAACGCGAAGAAGATCACGAACGTCATGGACCTGGCCGTGGAGAACGGGGCGCCGATCATCGGGCTGAACGACTCGGGCGGCGCGCGGATCCAGGAGGGGGTGCAGTCGCTGGGGGGCTACGCCGAGATCTTCCTGCGCAACACGCTCGCCTCGGGCGTCGTCCCGCAGATCAGCGCCGTCATGGGCCCGTGCGCCGGAGGCGCGGTCTACTCCCCCGCGATCACCGACTTCGTCTTCATGGTGAAAGAGACCAGCCACATGTTCGTGACGGGCCCCAGCGTGATCCAGACCGTCACCAACGAAGACGTCTCCTTCGAGGAGCTGGGCGGCGCCATGACCCACAACACGAAGAGCGGCGTGGCCCACTTCGCCGTGGAGGACGACGAGGCCTGTATCGCCGGAATCCGGCGACTCCTCTCGTTCCTCCCGCAGAACAACGTGGACGACCCGCCGCTCCGCGCGACCCAGGACGCCGCCGACCGCATGGAGTCCCGTCTGAACGAGATCGTCCCCCCCGAGCCGAACAAGCCCTACGACATGAAGGAGATCGTCCGCCTGGTCGTGGACGACGGCGACTTCTTCGAGGTGCACGAGCACTACGCGCCCAACATCGTGGTCGGCTTCGCGCGCCTGGACGGCCGTCCCGTGGGCGTCGTCGGCAATCAGCCCGCCATGCTCGCCGGAGTGCTCGACATCAAGTCCTCGACCAAGGCGGCCCGCTTCGTGCGGTTCTGCGACGCGTTCAACGTCCCGCTGGTGACGTTCGAGGACGTGCCGGGATTCCTCCCCGGCACCGAGCAGGAGTGGGGGGGGATCATCCGCCACGGCGCAAAGCTCCTCTACGCCTACTGCGAGGCCACCGTGCCCAAGCTGACCGTGGTCGTGCGCAAGGCCTACGGCGGCGCCTACGACGTCATGTCCTCCAAGCACATCCGGGGCGACTACAACGTGGCCTGGCCCCAGGCCGAGCTGGCGGTGATGGGCGCGGACGGCGCGGTGGCGATCGTCTACCGGAAGGAGCTGGACGCGGCGAAGGACGCGGCCAAGGCGCGCGCGAGACTGGTCGAGGAGTACAACGAGAAGTTCGCGAATCCCTACGTCGCCGCGGGGCTCGGATACCTGGACGACGTGATCGAGCCGCAGGAGACGCGCCCGCGGCTGATCCGGGCGCTCCGGATGCTCGCTCACAAGCGCCAGTCGCTTCCGCCGAAGAAGCACGGCAACATCCCCCTCTGACGGGCTCCGGCGCATGACCTCCCCGCGCGCCATCCGCAAGGTTCTGGTCGCGAACCGCGGTGAGATCGCGATCCGCGTCTTCCGCACGCTCCGCGAGATGGGGATCGCCTCGGTGGCCGTCTTCTCCGAAGCGGACCGGGAGGCCGCGCACCTCTTCGCCGCGGACGAGGCGCTGGCCATCGGCCCGGCGCCCGCCTCCCAGAGCTACCTCAAGGTCGAGGTACTGCTGGACGCGGCGCGCCGCTCCGGCGCGGACGCCATCCATCCCGGCTACGGCTTTCTCTCCGAGTCGGCCGACTTCGCCCAGGCGGTCCAGGGCGCGGGGCTCACCTGGATCGGCCCGTCGCCCCAGGCGACGCGCGCCATGGGCGACAAGGTGCGCGCGCGGGCCCTCGCCATCAAGGCGGGCGTCCCGGTGCTCCCCGGAACCGAGGGCCCCGTGGCCGACCCG
>DATGVG010000070.1:0-2576 GCA_035300625.1 Candidatus Limnocylindrales bacterium | reverse complement strand
CACGGCTGACGGTCGCCGCCGGCGGGGAAGGAATGCGCGAGGATGTCGACCCCGCCCCCTTAGGTGTGACCACCTGGTCATCGGAGCGCGATTTCGGTGGTTGCTAAGGCCCGCAATCACCGGGAGGTCGACCGCTACTCGCAGCGTCCAGCCGATCACAGAGGGCTGCGCAGCAGTAAAGCCATGGCGCGTTGCGGGGTCCCACGGCCTGACGTATGATACGCGGCGATCCGAAAACCCAGAGGCGCCGCCGTCACCAGCGCCGAGGCCACGGGGGAACCTGTCACGGCTGAGCTCCTCACCGTCACCAGCATCACCAAGCGCTTCGGCGGCGTCGAGGCGCTCGCCGGCTGCACGCTCTCCGTGGGCGAAGGTTCGATCACGGGTCTCATCGGACCGAACGGCGCGGGCAAGACAACCCTCTTCAACGTGATCAGCGGCCTGACGCCCTCCGACGGCGGCCAGATCCGTCTCGGCGCCGATCGGCTCGACGGCCTTTCAGCACACGCGATCGCCCGGCGTGGCGTCGGGCGCACGTTCCAGATCCCGCGTCCACTCGGACGGATGACCGTGCTGGAGAACGTGCTCGTCTACGCTCACGATCAGCCGGGCGAAGGACTCACGCGCGTGTTCACAACGCCGAAGCGCGTGAGCGCCGAGGAGCACCGAGCGCGCGAGCGTGCGTACGCGCTCCTCGAGTCCGTGGAGCTCGCGCATCTCGCGGCGGCGCGGGCGGACACGCTTTCCGGGGGCCAGAAGAAGCTGCTCGAGCTGGCGCGCGCGCTGATGAGCGGCCCGCGCATCATTCTGCTCGACGAACCCGGCGCCGGCGTGAATCCGACGCTGATGCGGTCGCTGGTCGAGACGATCAAGGCCCTCCGAGCGGCCGGGCGCACGTTCCTCCTGATCGAGCACGACATGGACCTCGTCACCGAGCTCTGTGATCCGGTCATCGTGATGGCCCAGGGGCGCAAGCTCGTGGAGGGCCCGTTCGCGGAGGTCCGGCGCGATCCGCGTGTGCTCGAAGCCTATCTCGGAACCGCCGCGTGACCGCCCTGCTCGAGGTAACCGATCTTTCCGCGGGTTACGGCGACAACGACATCCTCCGTGGCCTCTCGCTTCGGGTCGACGCTGGTGAGCTGGTCGCCGTCATCGGACCTAACGGCGCGGGCAAATCGACGCTGCTGAAGACGCTGGCTGGGCTCGTGCGTCCGCGCGGGGGGCGGATCGCGCTGCGCGGGGCCGACATCACCGGCGCCGGCACCCAGCGCATCGTCGCGAGCGGGCTCTGCTACGTGCCGCAGGAGGCGAACGTGTTTCCGTCGCTCAGCGTGTGGGAGAACCTCACGATCGGCGGCTGGACAGCGTCTGGAGCGTTGGGCGAGCGGGCGCGCGCCGTCGTCGAGCTCTTCCCCGTCCTCGCCGAGCGCCGCCGCGCCCGGGCCGGAACGCTGTCGGGCGGCGAGCGACAGATGCTCGCGATGGCCATGGCCCTGATGGTGGAGCCTGATCTGCTGCTCCTCGATGAGCCGTCGGCGGGGCTCGCGCCTGCGCTCCAGCGCCTCGTGTTCGACCGCGTTCGCGAGATCAACGCGCGCGGGCTCAGCATCCTTCTGGTGGAGCAGAACGCGCGCGAGTCGCTCGCGCTGTGTCAACGGGCATATGTTCTGGCGATGGGTCGGGTTCGCGCAGAAGGCCCGGGGGCCCGGCTTCGCGATGACCCGGAGATCCGACGTCTCTATCTCGGCGGCTGACGTCACCTAGGAGACGCAGACATGACGACCATCACGCGGCGGGAGCTCTTGAAGGCTTCGGGAACGGCCGGCCTGGTGTTGAGCGCGCCCGCCATCCTCTCGGCGCAATCGAAGGAGCCCATCCCCATCGGGACCTTGTGTCCGCTCACCGGCGCGGGCGGCTCCTACGGTCCCGATATGCAGCGGTCGGTCGTGGCGGTTGTCGAGCGGATCAACAAGGCCGGCGGAATCAACGGCCGGCCCGTCCAGCTTTTCCACGAGGACGACCAGACGAACGCCGAGGCCGGCGTGCGCGCCGCGCGCAAGCTCATCGACGTCAACAAGGTGGTGGCCATCGTCTCCACCTGGGCCTCCGCGGTGACGCTGGCGGTCAAGCCGCTCTGCGTCGAGGCCAAAGTCTTCCTCATCGGCGTGTCGGGCGCCGACGCCGTGACGCAAGGCGATCACAAGGGCTACATCGCGCGCACGCAGCCGAACACGCAGCTCCAGGGGCGCATGTACGCCAAGTTCGCCGTCTCGAAGAAGGAGTGGAAGCGTGTCGCGTACGTGGCCCTCCAGACGCCCTACGCCGTGTCCTTCGGCGATGCCTTCACGGGCGCACTGAAAGCGGCCGGCGTCACCATCACCGACAACTTCATCTACGAGGACAAGAAGCCCTCATACCGCAGCGAGGTCACCCGCGTGATCGCGACGAACCCGGATCTGATCATGCTCGAAGGCTACACCCCGGACTCTGTCGTCATGGCCAAGGACCTCTACAAGGCCGGCTACAAGGGCGCGATCCTCGGGCCGACCTTCGCCATCAACGCGAAGTTCATCGAG
>DATGVG010000069.1:0-6730 GCA_035300625.1 Candidatus Limnocylindrales bacterium | reverse complement strand
CCCTAACGGCACGTGCTTCCCATCGAGATGATCCTGGACAAACAGGGAAAGAAGATGAGCAAGTCGCGCGGGAACGCGGTGGATCCCGACGCGATCCTCGACGCCCGCGGCGCCGACGCGCTCCGTTTTTATCTGGTGGCGACCAGCCCGCCCTGGCAGGCGACCCGGTTCGACATGGACGGCGTCACGGAGGTCACGAAGAAGCTTCTCGGAACCCTCCGGAACACCGCGCAGTTCTTCGTCCTGTACGCGAACATCGACCGCTACGACGCGTCGGCCGCCGGGACGGCGCAGCCGTCGCTCCTCGACCGCTGGATCCTGTCGCGCCTCCATTCGACGATCGCGGCCTGCCGGACGTCGCTGGACGGGTACGAGCTGACGCGCGGCGCGCGCGCCATCCAGGAGTTCGTGGTCGAGGAGCTTTCCAACTGGTACGTCCGCCGATCGCGGAGGCGGTTCTGGAAGGCGGGGGACGCCGCGGACAAGCGCGCGGCGTACGACACGCTGTTCACGTGCCTCGAGACCGTGGCGCGGCTGCTCGCGCCGTACACGCCGTTCGTGGCCGAGGAGCTGCACCAGCATCTGGTGCGGCCGGCGCGTCCCGACGCCCCGGCCAGCGTCCACTGGACCGACTATCCCCAGGTGGACCGGGCCGTGATCGACGAGGAGCTGGAGCGCGCGATGGCCCTGGCCGAGCGCGTCGTGGTGCTGGGGCGCGCCGCGCGGAACGCGGCGTCGCTCCGCGTGCGGCAGCCGCTCCAGCGCATCGCGGTGGCGGGGCTGTCCGACCGCGAACAAAGGGCGCTCCTGTCGCTCACGGAAATCATCCAAGAGGAGCTCAACGTCAAGGAGCTGACGCTGGCGCGGGACAGCGCGGAATTCCTGAACGTCGTCGTCAAACCCAACTTCCCGGTGCTCGGGAAAAAGGCGGGTCCCGCGATGAAGGAACTGGCCGCGGCGCTCGAAAAAGCGGCAGCCGGCGCGGTCCAGGCCGGGATCGCCTCCGGCGGGTGGGAGGTCGACGCCGCCGGGCAGCGCTTCCGCCTCACGGCGGAGGACGTGATCGTGCACGAGTCGTCCAAGGCTCCCTGGTCGGCGCAGGCCGACGGCGCCATCACCGTAGCGGTGGATACGGCGCTGGACGACGCGCTCCGGGACGAGGGGTTGGTGCGCGAGCTGGCGCATCGGGTGCAGGCGCTCCGGAAGAGCGCCGATTTCGAAGTGACGGACCGGATCCGGCTGTACGGAGAGCTATCGCCGGGATTGAAGCGCGCTTTTGAGCGCCATGCGGAGTCGTTCAAGGAAGAGGTCCTCGCGGTGGAGTTGGTCCCTGGCGCGACCGGGGGCGAGGCTGCCGAGAGTTGGACATTCGACGGGGAACAGGCCCGGGTGGGCATCGAGCGGATAGGCAAAGGAGGCTGACGTTGCTGACCAAGAAGGATCTGAAGCATTTCGAGGAGCGGCTGCTGGAGGAGCGGAAGAAGCTCCTGGGCCAGCTGGGCTACCTGGAGCGCACGCTCAACCAGACGCAGCGGGATTCCGCGGGGGACCTGTCGGCCTATTCGTTCCACATGGCGGACATGGGCACCGACGCCATGGAGCGTGAGAAGACGTTTCTCTTCGCCTCGGCCGAAGGGCGCCTTTTGTACAGCGTGGATCAGGCCCTGCGCCGGCTGTACCGCAACGAATACGGCGCGTGCCAGACCTGCGGCAAGGAGATCGGCAAGGCGCGGCTGGAGGCGATCCCCTTCGCCGGCCTCTGCGTCGAGTGTCAGGCCCGGCAGGAAAAAGAGACGAACACGGCCCGCGGATGACGCGCCGCACCTCGGTGTTCCTGACCTGCGCGGCCGTCGTGGTCGCATTGGACCAGGCGACGAAGCAGGTGATCTCCGCCCGGTTTTCGCCCGGAGAGTCGAATTCCGTTCTCGGTGATTTCATCCGGCTGACTTTGGTGCACAATACGGGAGCGGCGTTCGGGCTCTTCCCGGGTAGCCGCGTGCCGTTCATCATCGTTTCGGTGCTCGCGATCGCCGTGGTGCTCCACCTGTTTTTTCGCGAGACCTATCGCAGCGTCCTGAACCGGGTCCTCCTGGGATGTATCCTGGGGGGCGCGATCGGCAATCTCATCGACCGCGTCCGCCTCGGGTGGGTGGTCGATTTCATCGACGTGGGGATCGGCACGACCCGATGGCCCGTCTTCAACGTTGCCGACAGCGCCGTCACCATTGGAGTCATCCTTCTTGCCTGGAACCTCGCGCGAACCGGGCGCGTCGCCGCCCCTCACCCCGAAGACCCATCTCGTGCCGGCGTCGCGGGCGGGTGAGCGGCTCGACCGCTACCTGGCCGAAGCCGAGCGCTCCCTTTCCCGATCCGCCGTGCGCCACCTGATCGACGCCGGCCACGTGCGCGTCAACGACGCCCCGGCGCGCGCCAGCCGCCGCGTGAAGACGGGCGACCGGGTCGAGGTGACCCGCCCCCGGCGGCCTCCCTCCGTGCTGGCCCCCGAGGCGATCCCCCTGGACGTGGTCTACGAAGATTCCTCGATCGCGGTGATCAACAAAGCGGCCGGAATGGTCGTTCATCCGGCTGTGGGACACCGCACCGGCACCCTGGTCCATGCGCTGTTGCATCGCTACGCCACGCTCCCGGCGGCGAACGGAGAGGAGCGCGCGGGAATCGTGCACCGGCTGGACAAGGGGACCTCGGGGCTCTTGGTCATCGCGAGAACCGACGCCGCGCACCGCGAGCTGGCGCGGCAGATCGAGGCCCGCGAGGTGAAGCGCGTCTATCGGGCGCTGGTCTGGGGACACCCCAGGGACCGGGAGGGAAGGATCGAGGCCGCGCTCGCCCGCAGCCGGAGCGACCGGAAGAAGATCGCGGTCGTGACGCGCGGGGGCCGCTCCGCGGCGACCCGATACCAGGTGGCCCGGCTCTTCCCCGACCTGGCCGAGCTGGTCTTGGCCCTCGAGACGGGGCACACCCACCAGATCCGCGTCCACCTGGCCCACCTGGGCCACCCCGTGTTCGGCGATGCGGACTACGGCGGACGCCGGGGCCCGCTCCTCCGGCTGTCGCCCGCGAGACGATCGCGCGTGGCGCTCCTCTTGTCCGAGATGGACCATCAGGCGCTCCACGCCGAGACGATCGCGTTCCGTCACCCCGACTCACGGCTCCCGATGGAGTTCACCCGTCCGGTGCCGCCCGATTTCGAGGCGGTGCTGGCCGCGCTCGCATGCGAGTCCTAGGCGTGGACTTCGGTCTTCGGCGGATCGGCCTGGCCCTCTCCGACGAGGAAGCGCGCCTGGCGAGCCCGCTCCGGTCCCTCGCGATCTCCGGGGTTGGACAGGCGCCGGGCGCCGTCGCCTCGGCGGCGCTGGAGGCGGACGCGGGCGCGATCGTCGTCGGCGCTCCGCTCGGATTGGAGGGGGAGGAGGGCCGGATCGAGATGCGCCGCGTGCGCCGCTTCGCGCAGGCGCTCCGCCGCGCGACTGGGCTCCCCGTTCACCTGGTGGACGAGAGCCTGAGCAGCCGCGAAGCGGAGGCGGCTGCCGGCGGGGGCAAGGGCGGCGGGGGCGCGCGGGGCCGCGCGCGCGACGAAAAACGCGAGGCGCTTCACGCGGCCGCGGCCGCCGTGATCCTCCAGCGCTGGCTGGACGAGGAGCGATGAGGCGCCGCCACCGCATCCGCCGCTCGCTGGTCCTGGGCGGGATCGTGGGCCTGGTCCTCCTCTCGGGACTCCTCTTTTTCCCGTCCACGGTGACGCGGCACTTCGAGACGCGCGAAGTGCTCATCCCGAAGGGCGCGAAGATCGACCAGATCTCGGCCATCCTCCACGATCGCGGCCTCATCGATAATCCGAAGCTCTTCGTGCTCGCGGCGCGCGTCCTGGGCTACGACCGGGGACTCAAGGCGGGGCGCTTCACCATTCCCGTGGGCTCGAGCATCTATCGCATCCTGGGGCAGCTGGCCCACGGCATGGCGAAGCAGGACATGGTCACCGTGCCCGAGGGCTACCGCGCCGATCAGGTGGCGGCGCTCTTGCACGACCGCGCCAAGATCGACCCGATGGCGTTCCTCGCGCTGGTGGGCGACTCGGCGTTCACGCGCTCCCTCGGAATCTCCGCCAGCCGCGCCGAAGGCTATCTCTACCCCGATACGTATCCCTTCTACCCCCTTCTCACCCCCGAGGAAGTGCTGCGCGTCATGGTGGACCACTCGCTCCGCGTCTTCGGAGAGGAGATGGCCCTTCCCGGCGCGCGCGAGGGACTCTCGCTCCACCAGCTCGTGACGCTCGCCTCGATCGTGGAAGCCGAGGCGCAGGTCCCCTCGGAGCGTCCCCGGATCGCCGCCGTCTTCTACAACCGGTTGCACCAGGGTATGATGCTGCAATCCGATCCGACCGTGCTCTACGCGCTCGGGGAGTGGAAGAAGCGGACCTACTACAGCGACCTGGACGTGCAGTCGCCGTACAACACGTATCGCAACCGGGGCCTTCCGCCGGGACCCATCTGCAGCCCCGGGCGCGCGGCATTCCACGCGGTGCTGTTTCCGGGTCCTGACTCGACGGAGCTCTATTTTGTGGCACGAGGCGACGGGACGCACATCTTCTCCCGCTCGTGGGAGAACCACCTGAAGGCCATCGCGCACGTCCGCGCGCAGGCGCGGCGCGATTCCACACTGGTGCCGGTCGGACCCGGGATCGAGCCCGCCCCGGTTGTTCAGGCGGGGCCCGTCGAGCCCTCGACGACGCACGGAACCGCGCCGCCCAACGCGGCGCAGACCGCGCCGCCGGTCGTGGGGCCGACGCTGGGGCCGGTGAAGCCGCCCACCGCAGCGCCGACCAAGCCGAAGCGCTCCTCGACCAGCAAGCGCGCACCGGCGAAGCATCGGCGCGCCGCCACGACCAAGCGGGGTACCCGATGAGCGGCGTGCACGCGCCGCTATTCGTAAGGGGCACGACCGGGCGAGGTGGGGAGGGCGATCTCCCGGCCAAGCGCGCGCGCCTTCGGTCAATCCTGGTCGGCATGGGGCGGACCCTTGTCGCCTATTCCGGCGGCGTGGACTCCTCGGTGCTCCTGGCCGAGGCGCACGACGCGCTGGGGAGCCGGGCCGTCGGCGTGATCGCGAGGAGCCCGTCGCTCCCGGCCGACGAGCTGGAGGCGGCCCTCCGGACCGCGTCCCAGGCCGGCGCGCCCGTGCGCGTGATCGAAACCAACGAGCTGGCCCGCGAGCGCTACCGAGCGAACGCCGGGGACCGCTGCTATCACTGCAAGGCGGAGCTGTTCGACCGCCTGACCGAGCTGGCGGCGGACGAGGGCTTCGACTCTCTGGCGTACGGCGCCGTCACCGACGATCTGGGCGACACCCGGCCCGGGATGACTGCCGCGGCCGAGTTCCGGGTGCGGGCGCCGCTGATCGAGGCGGGGCTCTCGAAGATCGAAGTCCGCGTCCTCGCTCGGGAGCGGGGGCTGACCGTCTGGGACAAGCCCCAGTCCGCTTGCCTGGCCTCGCGGATTCCGGTCGGGAGCGAGGTCACCGAAGAGAAGCTGCGCCAGGTGGAGGGCGCCGAGCGATGGATCAGGGAGTCGTTCGGGGTCCGGGTCCTCCGGGTGCGCCATGCCGGCACAACGGCGCGGGTCGAAGTGGCGCCCGAGGAAGTCCCCCAGATGAGCGGCGGCGCGGCGCTCGAGCGGCTGGCCGGGGGCCTCCGCCCCTTCGGTTTTTCACGAGTCGAAGTCGATCCACGCGGCTACCGCCGGGCGGATCCCATGCCCACATCCGATGAGGAGGAGCGCGATGGCGACCGCAGGTGAAGCGAGGCGGAAGGCGAGAAAAGTGGAGGGGCGCCGGCAGGTCGAGCGGCCCGAGGTGGAACTGCCGTTTAGCCGTAAGAACTATATTATCTTTGGATTAGCGGCGATCACCGTGGTGGCGGGTTATATCGCGCTGTCCAAGGGCTCGATCACCCTGGCGCCGATCCTTCTCCTGCTTGGCTATCTTGTTCTGATTCCGTGGGGTATACTGGCGAAATAGGGCGAATAGCTCAGCTGGTAGAGCACTTGCCTTACACGCAAGGGGTCACAGGTTCGAACCCTGTTTCGCCCACCATTTCCCGCACCCCGCCCCTGCCGAACGCGTTCTAGACCTTGACTTTGCTCTCCGAAGCTGGTAGACTCTTCGAGTGAATTAGAGCGCAACCGGGCCACGAACTTCCCCAACCCGGGAGGGCGCTTCGGGCTAAGTCCTGAACTTAAATACAGATATACCTCTTAATAGAAAATCGATTTGCCCGAAAGGAGGTGTTTCGGACCGCCACGGCAACACCCTTACCACTCCGTTTTCGATAATCCTTAATCGCATCCATTTGGTTCGACGCAGCGGTAAGACCCTAGGAGGTGTAGCGATGTTGAAAGTGGCCAAGCTGGGCACTGCGATCGCGGCAGTTTTGGCATGGATCGTCCCGGCCGCCTATGCCGGTGTCCCTGACGTCACGAACTCGTTTTACGTGCCGCAGGTGGGGACAGTGGCAACCCCGACGGAAGGGACGACAGCGACCCGGTTGTTTCGGATGTGTCCGAACAACGATGGTGGGTCGAGCCTTCCGAACAGCGCTCGGGTGAAGGTGGTGGTCCGCGACGTGAACGGGAACGGAATTCCCGGAGTAGCGGCGGCGGACATTTGCGTGTTGTTCAACGGTGGGACGCCGGCGCAGAGCTTCAGCGGCGTGGGC
>DATGVG010000068.1:0-17826 GCA_035300625.1 Candidatus Limnocylindrales bacterium | reverse complement strand
GTGTCTTCCAGCCGAAGGGTCGGGTGGAACCACCCGCGGAGTCCGGACAGCCGGCGTTGCGAATCGCGGTCGGAATTGCGTCGCGCACGGAGAAAGCGCGCGGGATCTGGCCGCACCGCGGTGCAGGACTCGATCAGGACGCCTTTCGTCGCGTGACAGGAGCAAGGGTTGCGCTCGCGCGGTGTGGGGAGGTCGCGGCACGCTCTTTGCCTTTTCGGTGCGCGTACCACACGGGCGAAAACTCAAGGAGGAATTGGGTGCGACGCGAATCAGGGACGGCCCTGGGCACGCGCGGCGTCCTCGTCTTTCCGGTCGGCGAGATCCTCTTCGGCGCTCCGGTCGAGGAAGTCGTCGGTCTGATCGAAGGGGACCACATCGCGCCACTGCCGGGCCAGAACGGCCCCGCGGTCGGCGTGCTGGCGTTTCGGGGCTCGATGATCCCCGCTCTCGATCTCTGCACGTATCTGGACATTCCCGGCCCCGGGCCCGCGGACATTCGCTACGGGATCGTCCTGTCGCGCGGCGTCGAGCGCTTCGCGCTGCTCATTCCATCGCTCCCCCGGCTGGTGCCGGGCAGGGAGCTGAAGGAGACCGAGGTCGCCATCGCGGACGCCGAGCTGACCGCCCTCGTAGGGACCGTCTACAAGGCAAGGGCCGAGATGGTTCATTGCCTTCGTTACTGGACGATCTTCGATTCCGTCATGCCGCCCGTTTCCGCCGCGGGTACCCCCAGGAGAACCAGCCATGCCAGCTGAGGCGAGAGACCGCCGGCCCGCCTCACGCCCCGCCACGGGGCTATCGCGAATCTCCGTAGCCGTGTTCGTGGGCGCCGCGGCCGCCGGCGCCGCCGGGAACCTGATCCATGGTCCCTACGGGCTCGCGGCGGCGGGCGTCATCGCGGTCCTCGCGGCGGTCGTCGCGGGTTTCGCGGTCCGGCCCAAGGCGATGCCGGTGCGAACGACGACGTCGGCTGCGCCCGACGAGCTCGCGCGCGAGCGGGACAAGGCCGCGCGCGCGGCCGAGCAGCTGGAGAAGACAAAACGCCACGCGGAGCTCGCGAGCCTCCAGTTCCGCGATGGAAAGGATCCGCTGACCGAAGTCCCCGAGCTCCGCGTGGGACCGTTGCGCGAGCTGTTGGAAGCGGCCCGGGTCGGCGTGACGATGCCGGTGATGAGCCGCCTCACGATGAGCGAGGAGGAGCTGGTCGCGGCCGACGGCGAGCCGCTCCCCATTCCGTGGCCCGCCGGCGCCGACGAACCCCCGTCCTCCGCCGCGAAGGGTCCGTTCCAGGCGCCTCCGGTCTCGAAGGAACGGCGGGACCAGCCGCCGGTGCTCGACGAGGACGCCGTCGTGTCGGCTCTGCCGGGGGGAATCGAGGCGCGCGCCGACGTGGTGCGCGAGCTGGACGCCCTGGTCGATGGGCTGGATGAGCTGGTCGCGGGATTCAACGCGCCGCTCACCGAGGCGGTCGCGGGCGGCGGGCGCACGCCGGCCCAGCTGGTGGACGCGGTGGTGCACACGGCGGCGGACGGCATCGAGGACCTGGCGGCCGGGCTCATGCGCGCGAACGAGCTCGCGGGCGTGGCCGAGCGGGTCACCAACAAAGCGACGCTCCTCGCGCTGAACGCCGCGCTGGAGGCAACGCGCTCCGGGAGCGAGGCGTTCGCGGCCATCGCCGAGGAGACGCGGCGCCTCGCCGAGTTCGCGCGTGAAGCCACGGACACCATCTCCCGTCTTTCGAGCGAGATCGAATACAAGGTCGGGGAGACCATCACCGCGATCCACGCCACCAGCGAGGACGCCAAATCCGCGGTCGCCTCGTTCCAGGCCTCCGGCGGCTCCGCCACGGCCCGGCCGCTTCCGACGGCCGCGGTCGAGCGCCTGCTTCGCCGCGCCCGGGACCTGAAGCGTCGCCTCGTCGCCGAGGCGGCATGAGGACCTCGGCCTCCGAGCACTTGAGCTCGGCCCAGGTGATGGCCCGGCTCGCCGCCACGTTCAGCGCCCTCATCAAGGAGCAGATCGACGCCGTCGAGAAGATGCTCGCCTCCGAAGATCCCGACTTCGAGTCGAGCGGGATGTCCGGCATGGTCGAGCTGGCCGTCCGCCTGGTCGAGCGGAGCGCCGAGTGGCTGGGGGTCACCGAGCTGGCGAGCCTGGCCCTGGAGCTGCGCGAGACGCTCTTCCAGCTGGGGCAGCTCCGGCCCGACCACCGGAGCGAGATGGTCGCCCACTGCCGCGTGGCCCTTAGCACCGAGGCTCGCCTGGCCGAGAAGCTTCGCGCCGAAGGGTTCGGGGCACTGGTGCAGCATGCCGGCGTGGTCAGCGATGCCGTCGAGCAGCTCCGCACTGGGCTCTCGGTCGCGAAGGCCCAGGCGCTCTCCGCGTCCCGCGGGGTCATCGACGAAGGGACCCCCGAAGTCGGCCCGAGCGAGAACATGCTGGCCCTCACCTTCGAGATCAAGAACGCGCTCATCCACCAGAACGACCGCATCGCATCGATGAGCGATACCGTGGGTGATACGCTTCACTCCGCGCAGACGGTGCTGAGCGAGTGGGAGTCGGTCGTGAAGAAGGTGGAGCGGCGGCGCATCCAGTTCGGCGGGAAAGGGGAGGACCCCCTGGAAGGGAAGGCCCTCGTGCTCCACCAGGAGCTCCAGGAGACCATGTCGGGCCTCCGCGCGATCAGCCACGAGCTGGGGCAGCTCATGAGCCTCCAGTACATGCTCGAACGCCGGGCCCGCGAGCTGGACGAGAGCCTTCTCTGGGAGTTTCTCGATCCGCTGGACCGCTTCGTGGACGAGCTGTACGCGGCGGCATCCAGGAACGACGGCGGCAGCCGGCGCACCGTGCTCACGCTCCAGACCGGAGGCGTCGGCTTCGAGCCCGAGATCGGTTCGATCCTGCTTCCCCTCCTCGTGAAGCTGCTCGAGAGCGCCCAGCCGAGCGGAGTGCCGGGCGATACGCAGGAGATCCGCCTGAGCGCCGCCCGCGAGGGACTGGAAGCCCGCATCGCGCTGGAGGGGGCGTACCGCTTCGACGAGGGGGCCGAGCGCGCGCTGGAGCGGGCGCTCGCCGACCTGGGCGGCTTCGTGACCATCGAGCGCCCCGGTCCCTCCAGCACGTCGATCCATCTCCAGTTTCCGATGGCGCGCTCGCTCCGGTCCTTCCTCATCGTCGAGGCCGCCGGGCAGCGCATCGCCCTGCCGTGGAGCGCCGTCGAGCGCATCCACGCCTCGCCTGAGGATCTGGTGTTGGAGGGTGCGGAGAAGCGCCCGGTTCACTCCCTTGCGGCGCTCTTCGACGGCGTCTCTCCGGAGGAGCCCGCTGATGCCTGGCCTGCCCTGGCCCCGAGCGACTCGCGCCGCGGCGCGGCCGCGGCCGCCGCGAAAGAGGGCTGCCCCGTCGCGGTGATCCGCTCCGGCGGCGATTCGGCGGTGGTCGGCTTCGATCGGATCGTCTGGCGCGAGAACGCTCGCCTGACGCCCCTTCCCCCCCGGCTCTGTCCCGTGAAGGAGATCCTGGGCGGAATCGTCGCCCCCGATAACAGCGTCACCCTGGTCCTGAATCCCGCGGGCATCCTGCGCCGCTTCCTTGACCTCGAGAACGGGAGACACCAGGAGTCGTGAAAGCCCTGAAGATCGAACGGCTGGGTTCTCGGGAAGAATTCCGCTTCGCGCTGCACGGTGAAGTGGACGAAGCCGGCGCTCGCTCGCTCGACAGGGTGCTGTTCGAGTGCCAGGCGAGGGGCGCTAAGCGCGTCGAGTTGGACTTCACCGACGTGAACCGCCTCTGTCTCCTGGGCACCGCCGTGCTCGTCCGCCAGGCTCGCGTCTACCAGGAGACCGAGCGCTCCATCGTCGCGCGCGGGCTTCGGGGCGAGGCCAGGGCAGCGGTCGAAGGAGGCGGGGCCCTCCTCTTCGAGGAAAACGCGCCGGCGCTGGAGGCGCGCACCGACGTCGCGGCCGTGGAGACCGCCGCCGCGGTGACCTCCGGCTCGGATCTCCCCGCGCTCCAGACGAAGCTTCGCCGGAAGATCATCGAGTTTCGGAACCTCTTCGAGATCACGCGCGCCCTGAATCTCGCGCTCGATCTGGACGAGGTGCTGAACCTCCTCGGGCTCAGCGTCATGGGCCAGTTCGGCGTGGAGCGATTGGCCATCTTCCTGAACGATCCCGACCGAGGAGGCGTCCTGGTCCCGCGGCAGGTACGCGGCTTTCCCCGGGGCCAGCTGAACGACCGCCAGATCCTGCCCGAAGCGGTCGAGCGCGTCGCGGGCGAGGAGACCTTCTTCACCCTCGAGGTGGGAGGCGACGAGGCCGCCGTGCCGCTGGTCGAACTGCTCCGGATGGGCCTGGAGTGGGGGCTGGCGCTACGCGTACGGGGAGAGCTGATCGGCGCTCTCCTGATCGGCTTCCGCAGCGGCCGGAACCGCTTCGAGGAGGACGAGCGGGACCTGCTCACCACGCTCGCCCTCCAGGGGGCTGTCGCGATCGCCAACGCCCGCTACCACCGCTCGCAGGAGGACAGGACCCTGGGACTGGTGCGCGGGATGATGGCCCTGCTCGAGAGCCGCGACCCGTTCGCGCGCGGCGGGACGGAGCGCGTGGTTCGCTACGTCACCGCGATGGCGCGGGTTCTCCAGTACCCGCGCGACCAGGTGAAGTCGCTGATCTACGGCGCCGTGCTGCGGGACATCGGCACCATTCCCGTGAGCGGCCTGATCTTGAAGAACCCGGCGCACCTGTCCCAGGAAGAATGGGCGCTCATCAAGCAGCATCCGACCCACGGAGCGCAGATTCTCGAGGAGATGACCTTCCCGAACGAGGTGCTCGACGTGGTGCGGAATCATCACGAGCGCTGGGGCGGCGAGGGGTACCCCAACGGGCTCCGGGGGCAGGAGATCCCGCTGGGCGCACGCATCGTGTCGCTCATCGACGCGTACGTCGCCATGACCAGCGACCGCCCTTACCGGCGCGCTCTCCCTCACGAGAAGGCCCGGCAGGTGATCGCCGAGAACTGGGGGACGCCGTTCGATCCCCACCTGGTCGAGGTGTTCCTGGGCGTCCTCGACAAGCTGGAGTCGCGTTCCCGGGCCGTCCGCACCGGAGCCGAAGCCGCCGCCGAGCCGGCGCAGCTGGACCCGCTGAGCTCCGGCGCCGTCATTCCCACAGGCGGTCCCGGTGAGCGCCAGTCCAACCCCACTCCCACGGAGACCACCCGGTGACCATCGAGAGCCTGCGACCACCCGCCGACCCGTTGTCCACGCGCGCCAAGCGGACGATTCTCGTCGTGGACGACGACCGCCGCGTCGTGGACCTGCTCCAGATCTCGCTGACGCAGAACGGGTACAAGGTGAACACCGCCCTCACGGGGGAAGAGGGGCTGGAGGCGGTGCGCCGCGAGACACCCGACCTGATCATCCTGGATCTCCGCCTGCCGAAGAAGACGGGCTTCGAGGTTTGCGCCGCCCTGAAGAGCAGCAAGGACACGGCGCACATCCCGATCGTCATGGTCTCGGCCAGCGCCGAGGTTGACGCCCGGCTCCAGGGGCTGATGCACGGCGCCGACGACTACCTGACCAAGCCCTTCTCACCGAAGGAGCTCTTGATCAAGGTCCGGCGCATCTTCGAGCGGATCGAGAAGACCGAGCTTCTCTCCAGCAAGAACAAGGAGCTCGAGACGGAGGTGGCGCGGAACCGCGAAGACCTTCTGGTCCGCAACAAGGAGCTCCGCTTCCAGGTCTACAGCCTGGAGACGCTGATGGAGCTGACCCACCAGCTCAATTCGTCCTTGGACCTGGACGTCACGCTGAACACGCTGATCCTGAGCGTGGTCGGGCAGCTTCGGGTGAACTCCGCATGCCTCTTTCTCACCGACCAGCGCGAGGATCCGACGCGGCTCGTGGCCTGGACCTTCAAGGGGATGAAGGAGGAGCAAGCCCGCGGGATCACCTTCCAGTACGACGGGCCCTTCGTGCGCGCGCTTTTGCCTCTGGACGGCGAGGAGATCCAGCCGCTCCGGCTGGGGCAGCTGGAACACGACCCCGACGTGGAGAGCGACGTCGGGTCCCTGTTCTCGGCGGGGCTCACGATCGTCTGCCCGGTGGTCATGAAGCAGCGCCTCGCGGCCATCCTGGCCGTGGGCGAAAAGGTGAGCGGGCAGGAGTTCGGGTCGCACGATCTGGAGATGCTTCGCGTTCTCTCCGAGTCGGCCTGCATGGCGATCGAGAACGCGCGGCTGTTCAAGGATCTGCAAGATTCGTACATCTCCACCGTCCGCCTCCTGGTCTCCCGAATCGAGGAGAAGGATCCGTACACGCACGGGCACACGGAGCGCGTCACGGCCTACTCGGTGGGGATCGCGAAGGAGATGGGGTTCACGCCCGAGGAAGTGCAGCGGATCCAATTCGGCGCCTTCCTCCACGACATCGGCAAGATCCACACCGAGGACCACGTGCTGCACAAGCCCGGCGCCCTGACCGAGGATGAGTGGCGCCTGGTGAAGATGCACCCGCTCCGCGGGGCCGAGATGGTGAAAGGGGTCCGCTTCCTGGAGCGGGTCGTCGACATGATCCGCCACCACCACGAACGGGTGGACGGCAAGGGCTATCCCGACGGCTTGAAGGGCGACGAGATCTCGGTGGCTGCGAAGATCGTGAACGTGGCAGACGCGTTCGACGCCATGACGACGGACCGCCCGTACCGCGCGGGGCTCACCGTGGAGGCGGCCGTCAAGGAGCTGACCCAGAAGGCGGGGACCCAGTTCGCGGCGGAGATCGTTGAGGTGATGGTGCAGGGGCTGAACACAGGGAACATCCTGCTCATCAAGAACACGGCGCCCTGGGCGCCGCCGCGTCCGCCGGTCGGTGAGGGAGCCGCACCCCCTCAGCGCTGAACGATCCGCCTGGCCTTGGCGATCGCGCGCGAGAGGTAGGCGCGCCCCGCTTCGCCGTCGCTATAGGGGGCTCCGACCACCAGGTCGGCCGTGCCGTCTCCGTCCACGTCCCCCGCGCCTGAAACCGCGAAGCCCAGATTGTCCAGAGTCGCTTCGCCGGTCTGGATGAAGTCCGGCACGACGTCGGCCCCGCCCCCGAAGAACAGGTACGCGCGCCCCGCGGCCGAGCCGCCGGCGTCGTTCCCGTAGGCCCCCACGGCGACGTCGCCGAAACCGTCGCCGTTCACGTCCCCGGCGCCGGACACCGAGTAGCCGAACGCGTCGCCGGCCGCTTCGCCTGTCAGGACCAACGCCGGCCGCTCGGAAGGAGCGGCGCCGCCGTAGTAGACGTACGCGCGCCCGGCGTCCTTGCCCCCGGCGCCGTTGTGGTAGGCGCCGACGATCACGTCGGCGTAGCCGTCCTTGTTCATGTCGCCGGCGCCGGACACGGCGAACCCGAACGCGTCGCCCGCGGAGGCGCCGGTCAGGGCCAGGTCGGGCCGGTCGTCGGGTCTGGCTCCGCCGAAGAACACGTACGCGCGTCCGGCGTCCTTACCGCCGGCGTCGTTCTGATAGGCCCCCACCATCACGTCCCCGTAGCCGTCACGGTTCACGTCCCCCGCGGCGGCGACCGAGATCCCGAAGCGGTCCCCGGCGGCCTCGCCCGAGAGGATCATGTCCGGAATCGCGTCGGGCCGCGGCCCGCCGAAGTAGACATAGGCGCGCCCGGCTCCCGCGCCGCGCGCGCTGTTCTCGTAGGCCCCCACGATCACGTCGGCGTAGCCGTCCTGGTTCACGTCCCCCGCGGAGGAGACCACGTAGCCGAAGGCGTCTCCCGCGGCCTCGCCGTTCAGGATCAGATCCGGCCGCTCGTGGGGCCGCGGGCCGCCGAAGAAAACGTAGGCCCTTCCGGCATTGGCTCCGCGCGCGTCGTTCTGGTAGGCGCCGACGATCACGTCGGCGTAGCCGTCCTTGTTCATGTCGCCCGCCGGGGCGACGCAGACGCCGAAGGCGTCTCCCACCGCCTCGCCGCTCAGGATCACGTCGGGCCGGTTCTGGGGGCGCAGCCCGCCGAAGTAGATGTAGGCGCGGCCGACCGGCTGCCCCACGGGTCCGCTTTGGTAGGCGCCGACGATCACGTCGCCGTAACCGTCTCCGTTCACGTCGCCGGCCCCCGCCACCGAACAGCCGAACGACTCTCCGGGAACTCCGCCCGAAAGGAAGAACGCCGCGCGGGCTGCCGCTTCGGCGACCGGCGTCTCCGCGCCGGTGGGGAGGAGAAGCGTCGCCGCGGTCGCTGCCGCCAGGGCGGAGCCGATTCGCCCCGCGCGGTGCCGGGCGGCGCGCGCCGCGCCCCGCGCGGTCATGACCGCGATCTCCGGTAGACCAGAAGCTGGCAGGGGACGGGGCCGATCATGACGTCGCCCGAGGCCCGCTCGGTGCTCTCGCCGTAGCCGACCTGGCCTTGCACGAACATCGGGAGCCCCAGCTTGAGCGAGCCGTCCCGGACGACCATCCGGGACTTCACCTTGCCGGCCGCGATGTTCAGGATCTCGCTCATGCCGTCGACCACCTCGGCGTCGGTGATCGGGTCGCGCTGCCGCATGCCCAGGAGCGCCCGGACCAGAGCCCGACAGCCGCCCATGCTGGACGAGAGGCCCAGATGCAGGCTGCACCGCTCTCCCAGGATCGCCACGTAGGCCGCGGGGCGCGGCTCGCTCAAGTCGCGCGCCTCGACGAGGGGCGGGCCGTCGAACTTGAGCGAGCGGCCCGCATAGTCCCGCATCACCTCCGTCAATGCCTCGAGCCACTCCTTGAGCTCGATCGTGGCGACGCTCATGACGCTGCCCCCAGGCGATAGTAGACCGTCTTCCCGGCGCGCACCGGCTCGAAGGTCGGGTCCAACACCAGGCTCGTCTCGCCGCCCCCCACGAACAAAAAGCCGTCCTGGTGCAGAGTTCTCCTCACGTTCTGCAAGATCGTCCGCCGGACGTCCGAACTGAAGTAGAGCAGGACGTTGCGCAGGAGGAGCAGGTCCACGAGCGGAAGGGGCGGCCAGGAGGCCGCCAGGTTCAGGTGGCTGAATTCGACCATCTTCCGGACCGGCTCCCGGATCTGCCAGTCGCTCCCGATGCGGTCGAAGTACCGCACGAGGAGAGCGGCGGGGAGCCCCCGGTTTACCTCCAGCTGGCGGAACCGGCCGGCGCGCGCGCGGGCGAGCATCGTGTCCGAGACGTCGGTCGCGAGGATGCGGACGCTCCACTCGGCGGTCTCCGGGAAATGCTCGCGGAGAAGCATCGCCACGCTGTAGGCCTCCTGGCCGCTGGCCGCCGCCGCGCACCAGATATGCAGGGTGCGTGTCGCGGCGCGCTTCTCGAGAAGCTCGGGGATCACCGACTGCCGCATCATTTCGAACGGGTAGTGGTCGCGGAAGAACGAGGTCTCTCCGTTGAGCATCGCCTCCACCACCATCCGATGGAGGCCTCCCGACTCGGTCTCGGTCTGGAGTCCCTCGAGAAGCCCCTCCACCGATGCGAAGCCCTCGCTCTTGGCCACCTCGAAGAGGCGCGCCTCGACCAGGTATTCCTTGCCGCGCTCCAGCACCGTCCCGGTGCGACCGGCCATGGTCCGCTGGAGGTAGCCGTAGGAGGCCGGCGTCAGCGGAGTCTCGGCGGCAGGGGCACGGGCGGGGAGGGCCACGTCAGGCGACCGGCGTCCGCCGTCGACCCGCCGCGACCCGGCGCGCGATCTCGGCCGCGATCTCACGGGCGGGCAGGACCCGGTCCGCGAGCCCTGCGCGCGTCACCGCCCCGGGCATTCCCCAGACCACGCTGGTGGCTTCGTCCTGGGCGATAACGGCGCCGCCGCGCTCCCGGATCCGCTCCGATCCCTTGAGGCCGTCCTGTCCCATGCCGGTGAGAACGACTCCCAGAGCGGCGGGCCCGTACGCGTCGGCCACCGAGCGGAAGAGGGGATCGGCCGCCGGGCGGCAGGAGCTCTCGGGCGGCTCGCCCGAAAGCCGGAGCGAGGCCGTGTTCCCTACACGGCTCACCTTCATGTGCCAGTTGCCCGGAGCAATCCACACGGTGCCCGGGCCGAGGACCGCGCCATCCTCTCCCTCGGAGCAGCGAAGCTCGGAGCAGCCGTCGAGACGCTCGGCGAGGGATTTGGTGAACAGTGGAGGCATGTGCTGGACGATGACGATCGGCGCGGCGAAGTCCCGCGGGAGCCGCTCGAGAATGGCAGCGAGGGCACGCGGCCCGCCGGTCGAGGCTCCGATGGCCACGATCTCGGTCCGCGCGGGGGAGGCGCCGCGCCGCGGAGCGCGCCCCGCCCCTTCGCGCGCCATGGCAGCCGCCCCGG
This sequence comes from Candidatus Limnocylindrales bacterium, assembly GCA_035300625.1. GTDB lineage: Bacteria > Eisenbacteria > RBG-16-71-46 > SZUA-252 > SZUA-252 > DASQJL01. The sequence goes on along the minus strand of DATGVG010000068.1, from coordinate 7,530 downwards.
CAGGCGCTGCCGCGGCCATGGCCGCCGCACCCGCCCGCATCTCGCGCTCCTCGTCGGGCGGGCAGAGGGCCTTGATCTTGGGGATCAGCTCGATCTGCACGCAGCGCGTTGCCGCGACCAGGTCGCTCGCGGTCACCTTGGTGGCGTAGTCGTCGGCGCCCAGCCACAGGGCGTCCAGCGTCACCTTCGCGCCGTGCCGGGTGTAGGTGCTGAAGAGCACCACCCGGATCTTGGGGTACGCTTTCTTCAGCTCGCGCAGGGTCTCCAGCCCGTCCATCTCGGGCATCTCGTAGTCGAGGATCACGAGATCGGGGCTGAGGGAGGGGATCTTGGCGAGAGCCTCGAGTCCGTTCGCGGCCATCCCGACCACCTGGATCTCGGGATCGACGCTCAGGGCATCGATGACCAGGCGCCTCACGATCGCAACGTCGTCCACGACCATGACGCGGATCCGGCGCACCGGCTCAGCGCCCCGCCGGGTCCATGCCCAGAAGCACCAGCTTCTCGAGCAGGGACTCCCGGTCGAACGGCTTCATGAGGTATTCGTTCGCGCCCGCCTCCAGCGCCACCGCGACGTGGGACATCTCACTCTCCGTGGTCACCATCATGACCCGCACCTGCTTGTACTTGGGCTCCGAACGGATCAGGCTGAGCACTTCGCAGCCGTCCATCTCTGGCATGTTCCAATCCAGGAGGACGAGATCGATTGCCCCGTTGACGTGGAGCCGCGCCAGAGCCTCCTGACCGCTCTGGGCCTCTTCGACCACGAAGCCCAGCTCGCGGAGCTGCTTCGAAAGGATGGCTCGCATCGATCGCGAGTCGTCGACCACCAGAGCCGTCATCAACCGCCTCCTGTTCGGATCGTCCGCGCGTTCATGGATGGTCACGATGCCTTCCGCTCGCGTCGGGCTTCCACCACCGGTGCGTCGGTCGCCCGGCGCCCGCGCCGGGCCGCCGTCATCGCCAGCATCGTCGCCGGCGCCGCCGCAGCGACCTGCTGGATCGCGTTCATCCCTCCCGCCGGGTCATCGGAGTAGCGGAAGCGCTGCGTCATTCCGCGGAGCTCCGCGGCCAGGCGCGCCAGCTCCTCGGCCGCCTTCTGCGTGTTCTCCGAGCTTCCCGCGGTGTCGCTCGCGATCTCGGCCACCTTGACGATGCCGGCGCTGATCTCGCCGCTGCCCCGCGCGGCCTCGGTCAGGTTCCGCCCGATCTCGCCCGACGTCGCCAGCTGCTCCTCGATCGCCGTGGCGATCGAGTTGGAGATGTCCTTGATCTGCTGGATCGTCTCGCTGATCTTGGCGATCGCATGGATGGCGTCGGTGGTGTCGGCCTGGATCGCCTCGATCTTCTGACTGATGTCCTTGGTGGCCGACGCCGTTTCGTTCGCCAGCTCCTTCACCTCGTTCGCCACGACCGCGAACCCCCGTCCGGCATCGCCCGCGCGCGCGGCCTCGATGGTCGCGTTCAATGCGAGCAGGTTCGTCTGCTGGGCGATGGTGTTGATGACCTGGACCACCTTGCCGATCTCGTCGCTGGATGCGCCCAGCTTCTTTACGGCGACGTTCGTGATGTCGGCCTCTCCGGCGGCGAGCGAGGCGACCCGGGCGGCCTCGCTGGTGTTCTTCGAGATCTCCTGGATGCTCGCGATCATCTGCTCCACCGACACGGACACGCTCTCCACGTTCCGGCTGATCTGCTCGGAGCCCGACGAGACCATGCTCGCCTGCTGCGACGTCTCCTCGGCGCTCGAGATCATCTGGGTGGACACCGACGACAGCTCTTCCGAGGCGGTCGCCAGTGTGACCGCGCGGTCGCCGATGTGGGAGAGGATCGACCGAAGGGACTCGACCATCTGGTTCGTGGCGTCGGCCAGCTGGCCCAGCTCGTCGCGCGACCGGTACGCCACGCGCGAGGTGAGGTCGCCGCCGGCGGTCTTCTCCGCCACCTGGCGCGCCTGCTCGATGCCGCGGACCAGCCGCCGCGAGAGAAGAAGCCCGACCGTCACCGTGATGCCGGCGAGGATCGCGCCCACCTCGGGGAGGAGGGCGACCCGCTGCTGGGCGATGGCCAAGGCCTCCCGCTCTTCCTTCCCGGTGGACTGGCGCGCCAGCTGCACCACTTCCAGCACCGCCTTCCGATGCTGCTCGTACAGAGGCTTCAGCACGGTCTCCGCGATCTGGCGCGCCGCGTCCTGGTCGCCGCGGCGGATGGCCGGGACGAACGCGTCGTCGCGCGCGCGAAGGAACTCGACGCCCGGCTCGTACGCGGACTTCAAGAGCGCCTCCCGGAGCGGCCCTTCCGGAAGGGTCCTCTCCCAGTGCTCGTGGCGGGCTTCGAACGCCGCCCGCAGATCCTGCCCCTGCTGGATCAGGTCATCCAGCCGGCGCCGGTCCGTTTCGCCCAGCATCTGGTGCACGGCCAGGTAGGACTCGACCAGGTACTCCTGCGGCGGGACGACGTCGGCCACCAGGTCCTTCCCCTGCGTGATGCGGTGGTAGCGCTTTCCGTTGATCTTGAGGTCGCTCACCGTGACGAATGCGACCACGCCAAAAACGAGGAATCCGGCAAGGGCGAGCAGCGCGCTCCCCACGAGCTGGCGTCGAACCGTGAAGATCATGACCGTGTGCTCCTTCCGTGGCGTCCGGCCTGCCGCCGGTCCCTCTCGTTACGCGTAGGCCGCCCTGAGAACCCGTCCCAGGTCCAGCTCGAGCAGCAGCCGGTCGTGAAGCTGGACCACACCGTGCATCAGCTCCCGCGCTCCCGGACGTATCGTGTCGGGAGGGCGCTCCACTGATTCGTCGTCGACGGGGACCACGTCTCCCACCTCGTCGACCAGGAAGCTCACCGGCGCATCGGATGCCCGCACCACGATCGTGGCGCTCCCGGACCCGTCCGGCGCCGGCGCCAAGCCGAGGCACCGCCGCAGGTCGAGCGCGGGAATGATCCGCCCGCGCAGGTTGATGATCCCCCGCACCGCATCGGCCGCGAGGGGAAGCCGGGTGACTTCCTGTCCCCGGAGCACCTCCTGCACGGAGCCGATGTCCAGGCCCAGGAGAAGCTCCGCGACGGTGAACGTGCAGAGGAGCCGCCGGTCCGCCATGTCAGGCCCCCGCCCCGACCGCCGGCGTCCCCGGCAACGCGAGGAGCGCGTCCACGTCGAGGACGTCGGCCGCCTGGCCGCGGATGACCGTCGAGGCGCGGACGCCGGGTCGCGGAGACTGGCTGCTTCCGATCGGCTCCTCGACGATCTCCAGCAATTCGTCCACGACCAGTCCGACCGAGCGCCCCTCCCGCTCGACGACCACGACGCGGATGGTGTCGCGCGCCTCCGCGCTCGGGGTCTCCAGGCCGAGAAGAGAGCCGAGCTTGAGGAGCGGCAGGAGGCCGCCCCGGTACTGGACCACGCGCCGCTCGCCCAGGCGCTCGACTTTGCCCTCCGGAAATTCCTCGAGCCTCGCGATGTCCGCCTGCGGAATCGCCACCGGGCACCCGTGGGCGCGGCAGAGGATCAGCATCTCGTGCGGGACCGCCGGAACCGGAGCTTCCGGCGGGGTCTCCGCCTCGTCCGCGCCGTGGCCCCGGACGCTGATCCCCGAATGCCGCGCGAGTCCGGGCACGTCCAGGATCAGCGCCACGCGCCCGTCTCCCAGGATCGTCGCGCCCGCGAACACCGGGATCTGGCGAAGCGGGTCGCCGAGCGACTTGACCACGATCTCCTGCGATGCCTCGACCGAGTCCACGATCAGGCCGAAGGTCGCGCCCTCCGCTTGCACCACCGCGATGGGGCGCGGTCCGGCCGGAGCCGGCGCTTCCTCGTCCAGGGGAACATGGAGCGCCTGGCGCAGGTCCACCACCGGCAGCAATCCGCCGCGGTAGCGAAGGAGCACCGCTCCGACCGCGGTCGTGACCGAAGTGGAGGCAACCTCGCCGTCCAGCCGGATCAGCTCGATCAGGTTGATCTGCGGGATCGCGTAGCGCTCGTCTCCGGCGGATACGATCAGCGCGGGGACGATGGCAAGGGTGAGCGGGATCCGTATCCGCACCTTCGTGCCCCTGCCCGGGATCGAGTCCACCTCGATCACGCCGCCGATCCGCTCCACGTTCGTTTTCACCACGTCCATGCCGACGCCGCGGCCCGACACGTTGGTGACCGCCGCGGCCGTGGAGAACCCGGGCTGGAAGATGAGCTGCGCCCAGTCGCGGTCGACCATCCGCGCGGCCCGCTCGGCCGTGATCAGCCCCGCCGCGAGTCCCTTCTCGCGGATCTTGGCCACCGGCAGTCCCGCGCCGTCGTCCGCCACCTCCAGGTGAACCTTCCCTCCTTCGTGGAAGGCCCGGACCTCGATCCGCCCTTCGGCGCTCTTTTCGGCGGCCAGCCTCGCCTCCGGCGTTTCGATGCCGTGATCGATGGCGTTCCGGATGAGATGGGTCAGGGGATCGCGGATGGCCTCGATGATGGTGCGGTCCAGCTCCGCGGCGACGCCCACGAGCTCCAGCCGCACTTGTTTCCCGCAGGCTATCGCGACGTCCCGCACCAGCCGGGGAAGCTTGTTGCAGAGGCTCGCGATCGGCTGCATTCGGGTCTTCATGATCCCCTCCTGCAGCTGGGTCGTGATCAGGCTGAGATGCTGCGTCGCCGCAGGGAGGCCCGCCAGGTTCGAGGAGGCGACCTTCTGGAGAAGCTGGTTCCGCGCGAGCACCAGCTCGCCGACCTGGTTCATCAGGAGGTCGAGCAGCTGGACGTCCACGCGGATCGAGGTTTCACCCGGGGGCGGCGGCGCCGCCTCGCCCAGCCGCTGCTGCTGCGCCGCCAGCGCGTCCGCGGCCTCAATCACGACCGCGTCCCGATCCAGGCGCACCAGGGTGTCGAGCAGTCCGGCGAACTCCTCGGGGCCTTCGTTTCCCGACGATTCGATCCTCATCAAGATCGATCTGAGCGCATCGACCAGCTTGAGGAGCGCGTCGGCGATCGGGGGGGTGAAACGGATCTCGCCCGAGCGGAGCCGGCTCAGGAGGTTCTCACCCGCGTGCGCCAGCGTGTCCAGCTTGGTCAGGCCAAAGAAGCCGCAGGTCCCCTTGATCGTATGCACCGCGCGAAAGATCCCCGCGAGCCGTTTCCGGTCCGCCGGGTCGCGCTCCAGCACCACGAGATCGTGTTCGACCTGGGCCAGGCTCTCGAAGCTCTCGGCCAGGAATTCGCGAAGGATTCCCTCGTCCATGTTCCCCTCGGTCGTCTCGACCACGGGCGGGCCGGGCAGGCTCCGCCATGAATCGAAACATCGGCTTCCGAGGGGGTCACCTTGAGGAAAACGGGGAAGTTACGGGGAAAGCGGCCACGACGACCAGGTGGGGATCGGCTAGCGTTTCAGGTGCGCCAGCCACTTCCAGGCCAGGTCGCGCTCGGGGCTCGGCGGCGCGACAAGGAGGTAGGCCCGCACGGCGTCCAGCGCGGCGTTCCGGCGGTTCGGCGTGGGCATGAGACTCCAGGCCACGTAGCGCGCCGAGGCGACCTCCCGACGCCCCGAGGCCAGCTCTTCTGGGTCGTTCTCGAGGAGGGGGAGCGCGTCGGTCCAGGCGTCCGCCGCGTCGTCGTAGGCCTCGGGCGACCGCACGCTCTCCGCCATGGCGCTCCGGGCCGCCGCCCGGTCGAGCGCGCCCGAGTCGACCACGGTGGGGACCGACGAGGACGAATCGGTGGATGCGGGCTCCGGTCGCCGGTCCACGACGTCCTGCTGCGGTGACCGGCTCGACGGACCCCGAAACCACGACGTTGGATCCAGGTGCTCGACGATCCAGGAGGCGGTGGGAGAGTCCAGGGTTCGGCCCCGCAGGGAGACGATGCCGATGGCGGAGGTCACGAGGACAAGGGCCGAGGCGAGGATCGCGATCCGCGCTTTATCCGGTCGCCGCCCGCGGGCCGGGGTGCGAGTCTCCGCGGCCGGCGTCTTCGCGATGGCGGCCCGGGGAGCCGGCTCCTCGATCGGGGCGCTCGCTCGCGGGGGCACAGGCGCATGCGCCGGCACGACCGCATGCGTCGGCGCGGCCACGTGCGTCGGCGGGGCCTGCTCCACGTGCGCCGGCGCGGCCGCTTCGGCACGCGCCTTCTTCTTCTCCTCCGGGGTGGGGACAGGGCCCAGCACCCGTTCGGCGAATCCCGCGAAGAACGGTTCGCCGGGATCGTTGACGAGGAGCCTCGAGAGCGCGTCCTCCTGCTCCTCGACGTGCCCGAAGCGCTCCGTGCATTCCAGGCACGAGGAGAGATGAAGTCGCACCAACTCCACGGAAGCCGCCGGCAGCTCCCCGTCGATGTAGGCCGAGATCTGATTCATGGTGAGATGGATCACGAGGCATCTCCCGCCCCGTCGCGCGTCCGCGCGAGCAGGAGGCCGCGAGACGACGAGAGGCGCGACAGGGTCACCCCCGCCGCGTGGTCCAGGATGACCGCGATATCGGAGTAGGAAAGCCGCTCGCAGATGCGGAGCGCCAGCGCCATCTGCTCGTCGGGACGAAGCTCGACCAGGGCGTCCAGGATCCGCTGCTCCAGCTCGACGCCGGCCGACGGAGGTCCGGTCCGCGGCGGGCGCTTCGGCCCTTCCGTCGCCGCGGCCTCGGCACGGCGGCGGGCGCGGGTGACCGAGAGGTTTCGGGCGAACCGGAGGAGCCATGGGAAGAAGCGCTTCCCGTCAGCCAGCCGGCCGATCTCGGCGTGCCCGCGGGTGAACGTCTCCACCGCGAGTTCCGCGGCGTCTTCGTGGCGCCGGGTCAGGGCGTAGGCAAGCCGGTAAACCGGACGCTCGTAATGACGCACCAGCTCCCGGTAGGCCTCCCAGTCGCCGGACTGCGTCGCTCGAACCAGCTCGTCTTCCCTGCTCTCGTTCATCCACAGCAGAGGCGACATCCTTGACTCCACAAGACCCTCCGAAGGGTTTCCCCGCGGCGCCGGCACGTTCCGGGCGAAGAAGGAAACTCCGCGCTCGATATCGGCAGGATCGGATGCGTTCTGCACCGCGGGCGCGGCAACGGCGGTTCACCCGGGAGCAAAGCGTTGACGCGACTTCCAAGAGGGAGCCCGCGAACGGGTTCCGGATCGAGCCGGCGCAACCGCCGCCTGGAGCGTCAACCCTCGGGAGCAACGCTGCCGCGGAACAGGGGGCGGATCGCGGGACGCTGGGAATCTGCATGTGAGTCGCCGGCAGGCGATTGCCCGCGTCGTCGCGGACAGGCGAGCGCCGGGCACGAAGGGTGCGATGGGACGATGGCGTTGGCCGATGGGCCCTGGAGCCGAGAGGATCGGTTCCGAACCCAGTGGTCACGGAGACTCAGCGGGCCACAGACCTGGTGGGCCGCACATATAGAGGAAGAGTATGGCGGGGCGTCCTCTGATTGGGGGAGAGCACTGCGGAGTCGGGGCCGTGGTGCGGTGAAGCCGAGGAGGCGAAGAGGCGTCCCGCCTAGAGTTTGGGGGAAGCGCGGACGGATGCCGCGCGGCGCCATCGGGCGCCCGGCAACCGCCTCGCGCGCCCCCTTTTC
>DATGVG010000067.1:0-27754 GCA_035300625.1 Candidatus Limnocylindrales bacterium | reverse complement strand
CGGCGCGACCAAGGCGATCGGAAAGCTGGGAATCCGAACCGAGGCCGCCGAGGCCCGCCTGATCGAGCTGCTTCGCGACCCCTGGTTCCGCGTCCGGAACGGCGCGGCGTGGTCGCTCTGGAAGATCAAGTCCCCGAAGGCCGAGGCCGCCGTTGCCGCGGCACTCCAGCAGGAGGCGCTCGACATGTCCCGCGTGGCGATGCGCGAAGCGCTCGAGGGGATCCGGAAGGGGCGGTGACGACCCCGGGCACAGCGGGCTCCTCCGATCCGCTAGACTGAAGCCGTGAATCTCACCGTCACCTCCCGGGTCGTCCGGGGCAAGGCGCTGATCTTCTGGGACCAGAAGCGCCCCGGGAAGAAGCGCGACGCCATCGACACCGACCAGATCACCCCGGCCGAGGACTGCGTCTCCGAGAGCCTCGCGACGCTGGACGAGCGTTGGAAGGCCGGCGCCTTCCGCCACCTCATGCCCGATTTCCGCGCCCGCGTCCGCGCGGGGCAGACGTTCCTGGTCGCGGGCGACCGCTTCGCGATCGGCTCCTCGCGCGAGATGTCGCCGGCCGGGCTGAAGGGGATCGCCGACGAGGCAGGGCTGGAGATGGTGGTGGTCTGCGGCGCGAACATGGGCGACATCTTTCGCCGGAACGCGCTGAATCTGGGACTGCACGTGGCGCAGAGCGTCGAGGCTGTGGAGGACGTCCAGGACGGGGACGAGCTGGAGTTCGACGTGGAGACGCGCGAGCTCCGGAACGCGACGCGCGGAAAAAGCTACCAGCCGAAGGCGCTCACCCCGAAGGAGGAGGAAATCCGTCGGAGCGGCGGCATCTTCGCCATGGGCCGCCGCGAATACCCGGCCACGCGCGGGAAGCCGCCCGCCGTCGAGTTCCCCGACCCGATCACCGCGGCGCGACTTTCCGCGACGGAGCAGATCCTCTGGGCGCACCGCGTGGACAAGCGCGCCGACGTGCGCCCGGGCGCGACGATCCAGGCCTACGCGGACCTCCTTCCCGCCTCCGACGGCACCGCGCCCTTCGCCATTCACACGTTCCGCCAGATCGTTGGAAGCGGGGGGAGCGTGGGGAGGGCCGCGGAGGCCGGCGCCGAGCCGCGCCTGGCGGCGATCGCCAACGACCATTTCGTCTTCACGGGGAAGGACGCGGACGAAAAGCAAACCTCGATCTCGCGCGAGTTCGCGTCCAGGCACGGCATCGGGGCGCCCCACTACGCACCGCCCGGGACCGGCATCTTCCACTTCTATTTCCCCGAGCAGGGGCTGATCGTGCCGGGCGGCTTCTATCCCGGCGCCGACTCGCACAGCCGCGCCTACGGCGCCTATGGCGCGGTCGGAATCGGGGTGGGGAGCACTACGCTCGGCTTCGGCTGGGCGACCGGCTACGTCTACGTGACGGTGGCGAAGCAGCGGCGCGTGGTGTTCCGCGGGAAGCTCCAGCCCTGGGCGAGCGGCAAGGACATCGTCTTGCGCCTCCTCCAGGGGTGGGGCATCAAGCAGTCGCAGGGGATGAGCGTCGAATTCATCGACCAGGACCGCCAGCTCCCGATCCCCTACCGCAACACCATCGCCAACATGATGGCGGAGGGAGAGGCGCTGAACGGCATCTTCCCCCATGACGAGATCACCGAGGCCTGGTTTTCGGCGCGCGGCTTCAAGCTCCGCTACCCGCGCGTCATCCCGGGCGAGGACGCGCGCTTCGAGATCGACGAGACGCTGGATTTGGCCGAGGTCGCGCCGATGATCGCGAAGCCGTTCAGCCCGGGAAACGCCTATCCCGCCGAAGAGGTCGCGACCGAGCGGATCACGTTCCAGAAGGCGATGATCGGCTCCTGCACCAACGGGGGCTACGACGACCTGCTGGCGGCCGCGCTCGTGCTCCGCGGCGCGCGCGCGCTGGGGATCGACCGCGTGAAGGGGAAGCACGAGTTCGTCGTGTTCCCGGGGAGCGGCACCGTGAAGCGGGAGATCGAGCGGCCCGACCCGCGCCTGGGCGGGGAGTCGATCGCGTCGGTGATGCGCGGGGCGGGCGCCGAGATTCGCGAATCGTGGTGCGGCCCCTGCTTCGGCCAGGGGCCGGATTCGCTGGAGCCGGGGGAGCGGGCGATCACGACGTTCAACCGGAATTGGCAGAACCGGATGGGCGTGGGCGGCGAGGGCTACCTCGCGAGCCCGGCCGTGGTCGCGGCGTCCGCGCTCGCGGGATACATGGCCCCGCCCTCGGAGCTGGGCCTGATCTGGGATCCGGAGGCGTTCGGGGTCTAGCCGCCGCCGTCTCGCGCGCCCCCGTCTCCCGCGCTACTTGAGCAGGCTCATCTTCCGGGTGAGCCAGCGCTCTCCCTCTTCCAGCTTGTAGAAGTAGACACCCGAAGCCGCCGAATTTCCCCGGGAGTCCTTGCCGTCCCAGCGCACGCGATACCCGCCCGCCGGAAGCCATTCGTCGGCCAGCGTTCGCACCAGGCTTCCCCTCGCCGAGTAGATCCGCAGCGTGGTCTTTCCCGCGGCGGCCACTTCGAAGCGGATCACGGTAGCGGGATTGAACGGGTTGGGCGAATTCCGCTCGAGAGCGAAGCGCGGGGCGGGCGAGGTCGCGACGATCTCAACCGCGGTGGGGGCCTGGATGATGAAGAGGCTGTCCGACGTTGCGGAAGCCGTCGTCGCGCCCGCGTGGGCCGTGGCGCGCACCTTCGCCTGCAGCGTGACCATGGACCCGTCCACGAAGTAGGTGAGCGTGCGCGGCGGCCCCGGGGCGACCGTGTACAGCGAGCCGAGCCGGGTGGGATACGTCGCGCCCCCGTCGGTCGAGAGATCCAGCTCGATCGAGTCGGCGGGTGCTCCCGCCACGATCACCCGCACCGAGTCGGGCTTGCCCGGAGGGATCTGCGCCCCCTTGGGAGGATAGGGAACCGTGGCCAGGAACAGCGGCGCCGCGGCGGCCTGGATGTCGAGCTTGCCGTAGCCCCACGTCGCGTTCGGCACCGATCCCGTGAACGCGTCGGTCCTCGCGGTCGAGCGGAGCCGTCCCTTGATCGCGGACGGGCCCTGCCCGGTCCAGTCCGCGCGCGCGAGGAGCAGCGCCACCGCTCCCGCCACGTGCGGCGCCGACATGCTCGTGCCGGCCTCGATGTGATGCACGCCGTCCTGCGCTATCAGCGCGGTGGCCGGGTTGTATGCGGACGACTTGGTCGATGTCACGCCGAAGCCGGGCGCGCTCAGATCGGGCTTCTGCGCGCCGTCGCGCCGCGGGCCCTGGCTGGAGAAGGATGCGATCGCGTTGAGCGGCGGCTTCGGATTCCAGCAGTACTGGTTCCCGTCGACCGCGATCCAGCAGTCCTTGGTGGTGTGCGCCGCAACGGTGATCACCGAATCGGCCGAGCCAGGCGAGCCGACCACCCCGCCGAACGCGAGCCCCTGCGCCCAGCGCGAGAGGACGGAGCCGTTCCCCAGGTTGTCGGCATAGAGGTACATGTCCACGACGCCCGTCGAGGAGAGCGAGATCGGGGTGAACCGGAACTCCCAGGCGCCGGTCCTCGGCGCCCGGTTGGACAGGGCGTCGAAGACCTCGACGTAGATCTCGTTGTCGCCGTTCGCCGGAGTGGTCACTGCGTTGTAGGCGTTCACGTAGCCGTCGGTTGTGTTGTTGCCGGTGCTCTGCGTGCCGGGGCCGATGGGCCCGATGGTGAAGCCGGTGGGCGTGACGATCGTCATGGAGACCACGTCGCCCCCCTCGTACCACCCGGAGAAGAGGAGATAGTCGTTCTGCGTGCCGGGATTCTTCGTGTAGGTGGGCACGGTCAGCGTCATGCTCTGCGGCGTCGTCCCGTTCAGGTCGAGACGCCCATGATGATCATCCGAGCCCGCGTTCCCCGCGGACGCGACGACCAATTTCCCGGGGCCGGTCAGCGCGTTGATCATCGTGTCGAAGCCGTAGGTCCCGTCGTGCGGACCATCCTGGGTTCCCAGGCTCAAGTTCACCACCGCCTGCTTCCCTAGCGCGGCCGCCCTCTGGAAGATGTAGTTCACCCCGTCGACGATCGCGCTCGTGGCGAACGTGGACTTCACGGCGATCATGTCCGCCTGGGGGGCCATGCCCACGTAGGTGTAGGCGGGCCGGGCGTTCCCGGTCGCGCTCCCGTTTCCCGCCGCGATCCCCATCACGTGCGTGCCGTGGCCATCGGTATCGGTCTCGGGCGATGAGCCGGCGTTGATCGTGGCGGCCGAATACTCCGCCCCGTAGGTGAATCCCGCCGGCGGGGTGCCGGCCGTGGCGGTCTGGTCCCACAGGCTCAAGAGCCGCGTTGTTCCGTCCGGGTTCCGGAAGTCGGGATGCGCCAGATCGACCCCCGTGTCGACGTCACCGACGACGACGCCCGCGCCGGTCTGCCCGGTGAACGCGGGGGGCGGGACGGTGCGCAGCGTGGAGACGCGGACGTCGAGCGCGCTGTTATCGAGATACGACTGGCAGCGATCCGCCACGCTCACACGGTCCAACCCGGGCATCTGGAGCAGCGCCTGGAGCAGGCCGAGGGGGCAGCGGGCGGTCATGAGTTTGCCCGTGACGGTGTTCACCTCGATGCCCCGGGAGCGGAGCAGCCCCGGCGCGATGTCCCCTTCCAGGATCAGGTCGATGAACACCTGGCCGTTCGGACCATGGGAGAGGAAGCGGTCGGAGAGCGCGGTGCCCGGCTCGATGTGGCCGAGAGCGGGATCGACGGAGCGGGGCGCCGCGGCCGCGGGTGGCGGAGCTTGCGAGAACACGGCGACGATGAGGAGGGCACGGCCGAGTCGAGCGAGCAGAGCAAAGGTGCGCATGGGTGGGTCCTCGACTTGATTTGGGAGTCCGGCCGCAGGTTGCGCCAGGCGATGATTATATCATCAATCGCGGCCAGGGTGTGCTTTGGATGGTGCCTGTAACCGCTTGAGCGCCTTTATCGTAGGGGCTCGTAGAGGCAGCGTGGCCAGCGCGGAGGGATCCACCCATCGCCCCGCTCCGCGAGGCCGGACCGCGCCTCGCGCGGAAGTCTCCCAGACCTCGAAGTCGAGATTCTGCGAGTAGGTGCGGTGGCGGAATCGGGCGCGCGGCCCGGTCACGTCGGGATCGCCCCCGCCGGCGGCACCGCCCGCGCCTCCGCGTCCGCCCACGAGCGCGCGGGCCAGCTTCCGCGCCGCGGACCGGGCGTTCGCAGCCCGCGCGGAAACGGAAGCGGTGGGAAGGGTCCACGCCGCGCCCGACTTCGTGCCCGCGCGGGGCGCCTCCCACGGAACCACGAGGATCCGCCGGCCGCGGCGCGCGACCAGGAGAACGTGGCGCGCCACCGCCGGCGCCGCCGCCGCCTTCGCCGGGCCGGGATAAAGGGAAGGCTCGCCGCTCGCCCGCGCCACGCATCGCCTTACGGCCGGGCAGACGTGGCATCGGGGATCCCGCGGCAGGCAGACCAAGGCGCCCAGCTCCATCAGCGCCTGCGTCCAGTCGCCCGGACCGGGGGGACTGGATCCGCGCGCCAGCCCCTCCGCCACGCGCGCCACATCGCCCTTGAGCGCGGGCGAATCGCGCCGCCCGGTGAGTCCGGCGATTCGCGCCAGCACGCGGATCACGTTTCCGTCCACCGCGGCCACGGGCCGGTCGTACGCGATGCTCGCGATCGCCGCGGCGGTGTACGGGCCGATGCCGGGGAGGGCGCCGAGCGCCGCGGGGTCCTCGGGCAGGCGGCCGGCGTGCTCGCGCACGACGGTGGCGGCTGCGGAACGGAGGCTACTGGCGCGGCTGTAGTAGCCCAGCCCCGACCATGCCGCGAGCACGTCCGCCTCGGGGGCGCGGGCCAGCGACTCTACCGTGGGAAAGCGCTCGAGGAAGCGCTCGTAGAAGGGAATCACCGTCTCGACGCGCGTCTGCTGGAGCATGATCTCGCTCACCCAGACCGCGTAGGGGTCGCGGGTCCGCCTCCACGGAAGATCGCGGCGATGCTTCCGGTACCACCGGAGGATGGAACCGCGGAGGAGCGCGTCTCCGGCCGCGCGCTCCCCGCGACGGCGCGCGGAGCCGGTCACCGCGCCTTCTCGGCGGCCCGGTGACCGCTCAGGACCGCGCTCTCGATCGTGGGCGGGAGCCCGGTGTCGGTCCAGTCGCCCGCCAAAAACAGCCCCGCCACGTGCGTTCGCTGCGACGGGCGGAGCCGCTGCGTGTCGGGAGTCGCGCGCATCGTCGCCCGCCGCTCCTTGTAGACCCGCGCGCGTTGGAGGGTGGCGCTCCGCGCCTCGGGGAACGCCTCGGCCAGGTCGTCGGCCGTCTCGGCGGCGATCGTATCCAGCGGCCGCTCCGCGTCGGCGAACGCGGCGCTTCGAACCGTGCCGACCGCGAACGCCCCCGGGCCCGCCGAGCCGCGGTCAAAGGCCCATTGAGTCCGGGTGCCGATCATGCCGATGAAGCGGGCGGGGAGCACCGGTCGATCATACAGGTGGAGCGTCGAGACGATCGGGGACCACGGCACCGCGGCGATCTCGCGGTACGGCAGCGCCAGCTCCGGCCTTAGAAGCCACGTGATCCGCTCGTGAGGAACGGCCAGGAGCACGCGCGGCGCGTCGACGCGCTCGCCCCCCAACAGCGACACGCCCACCGCGCGTCCCGCCTCCACCCGCACGCCGAGCACCGTCGCCCGGTATCGCACCGCGCCCCCCCGCGATTCGACGTACGGCTCGTAGCCGCGGAGAAGGTCCCCCAGCCCTCGGCGCGCGAGCGCCAAGCCGCTCTTCGCCGCCGGCGCGCCCAGAAGGCGGTCGAGCACGCGGGCGAAGAGCACCGCCGAGCCCTCCTCGGGGCGCTCGTTCAAGGCGGCCAGCGCCAGTGGCCCGAGCACCGCGCCCAGGTCGGGATCGCGCACCTCGCGGTCCAGCCACTCGGCGACGGTCGGACCGGGATCGGATCCGTTCGACGCGAGCGCCGCGGCCTTGGGCTTCAAGGACGCCGCCGCGAGCCGCGCGGACGGAGAGAATCGGGGGCAGGTCGCGATCGCCGCGATCCAGTGGAGCGGCGCGGGAAGGCGCGGGCAGCGGATCTCGTACTCGCCGCGCCCGCGCTCCCAGAAATGGACGCGGAACGCCGGGTCGGCGGCCAGCTCGCCCTCGGTTCCGATGCGGCGGAGCAGCTTCAGCGTCTCGTCGTAGAAGGTCGCGAGCACGTGCTGGCCGTTGTCGCGGATCTCGCCGCTCCGCGGATCGCTCCACGAGTAGGCGCGCCCGCCCGGACGCTGGCGCGTCTCGAGCACCAGGACGCGCGCACCCCGCTCGGCCAGCGCGGTCGCCGCGGCCACGCCGGCGAATCCCGCGCCCACGACAATGGCGTCGGGGCGGTTCAGCGGGCCGAGCGCACCGCGAGCGCCGTCGAGGCCGCGATCCACACCCGCTCGAGCTTGGAGAGCCGCACCTCGCGCGCCAGCACGTCGAAGCCGGAGGCCTCGATCCGGTCCAGGAGGCGGAGGTAGACGCGCGCCATGATCTCCGCGGCCAAAAGCCGCCGCCGGTCCAGGGAATCCACCTCGCGCTCCGCGGCCCGGAAGAAAGAGCGGGCGCGCGCCGCCTGGAATTGCATCAGGCTCACGAACGCGCCATTCCGCTCGCGGCGCCGCAGCCCCTCCTCGCTCACTCCGAACCGCTCCAGCTCGTCCGCCGGAAGGTAGAGGCGGCCGCGCTTCAGGTCGCTCCCCACGTCGCGCAGGATGTTGGTGAGCTGGAGGGCCATGCCCAGGTTCTCGGCGTATTCACGCCCGCGCTCCTCGGCCTCGCCGAAGATGCGGAGGCAGATCAGCCCGACGATGGACGCGACGCGGTAGCAGTAGCGGCGGAGCTCGGCGAAGGTGCCGTAGCGCTTCTGGAGCAGGTCCATCTCGACCCCGTTGATCAGCTCGTCGAAGTAGCGCCGCGGAATGCGGAACCGCTCGACGTGCGGGCGAAGGGCCAGGGTCAGCGGCTCCCCGGGCGTGCCCTCGTAGAGCAGGCCCAGCTCCCGCCGGAACAGCGCCAGGCGCTCGCGCGCGATCGCCGCGTCGGACACCTCGTCCACGCCGTCGTCCAGCGCGCGACTCCAGGCGTGCACCGCGCGGATCGCCTCGCGCTGCGGGCGCGGCAAGAGCGCGAACGCCACCCCGAAATTGGTGCGATGGCGGATCACGCGGTGCAGGGCCTCCACGTCAGCGGTCGAATCCCAGGCACGCCCCGACCGCGATGCGCGCCTTGGCCAAGCCGCCGATCGAGGGGCGGTCGTGGATCACGCCCTGGCCGCGGCGGAGCACCGCGCGCAGGATGGCCGTGCCGCCCGCGATCGTGGCGCGGAGCTGGATCGCCAGGCCCAGAGGGACGCGCCGCGCGATGCCGCGGCCGCGCCCGTAGAGCTCCCGGGTCGCGTGGCACTCGTGCTCGATCAGGCGCCCGACCGGCTCGCGCCGGGCGGGATCCGCCAGCTCCTCGCGGCGGAGGCCAAAGCGCTCCAGATCGTCGAGCGGAATGAAGAGACGCCCCCGCGCCAGGTCCGGCCCCAGGTCCTGCCAGAAATTGGTGAGTTGAAGCGCGGTGCAGATGGCGTCCGACTCGTTCTGCGCGGCCGGATCCTCGACATCGTACAGCGCGAGCACCAGGCGCCCGACCGTGTTGGCCGAGCCGCGGCAGTAGACCAGGAGATCGTCCCACGTGTCGAAGGTGGCGTCGCGCGCATCCGCCCGGAACGCCTCGATCATGTCGAAGAGCGGCTCGGCCGGAAGCTGGTGGCGGTCCAGCGCATCCGCCAGGGCGACGAAGATGGGATCGGGAGGAAACCCCTCCAGCGCGCGCGCCAGGTCCTCTTCGATCTGATCCAGCCGCTCCAGGCGCACCGCCGGCGGGCGCGGCGCGTCGGCCACGTCGTCGGCGATTCGCGCGAAGGCGTAGAGCGCCGCGAGCGCCTGGCGGCGGTCGGTGGGCAGAAACCAGGAGGCCACCGGGAAATTTTCGTAATGGCGCCGCGCGATCGCTTCGCACGCCTGGTAGGCCAGGTGGAGCGGCATCGGATCGAACAGCGGGGCCTCCCGCGAGGAGTCGGACTCGACGCTCTCGAGGGACGGCGGAGGTTCCAGCATCTGCACCTCCAGGGAAAAAACCACGTTACCGGCCATGGTACACTCCCGCCCGCGAAATCGACATGATTTCGCCCAAACCCGAGGAGGTACTTTCATGCGACGAAACCTTCCGCTAATCCTGCTCGCCGCCGGCCTTCTGACGGCCGCCGGCCCCGCCCATGCGCAGCGCTACCGCTATCGCGAGGCCGCCCAGCCCCGCAACCTCGAGGGGCGCACAATCGCCACCGTGCACCTTGGCATCTCATCGCCGTCCGGAAGCTTCGGGGACGTCTTCAATTCGGGGCTTGGGTTCGGCGGGTCCATCGGATACGGAGTCAGCCGGAGGGTCATGCTCTCGTTGGGAATTTCCCACCACGATTTCGGCGGCGACTTCCCGCGCGACGACGCCTCGATGACGCCGGTCACGTTCGACGCCGACTACGCCTTTCCCACCCGCGGGCGAATCGTTCCGTGGCTCGGAGGGGGCATCGGGATGTATCGCCACTCCGAGACCGTCCAAGATCTGTTCGGCCCGGGCGTGGACTTTTCCGACGACGAAACGGCATTTGGGTTCAATCTCGGCGCCGGCCTAGCCGGTCCGGTCGGAAGGAGCACGCTCCTGGGCGGGGGCTTCCGGTTTCACTCGGTCTCGGGCGACCGTCTCCCGGACAGCGCATTCTTCACTCTGCAGGTCGGGCTGGGATTCTTCCTGTAGCGGCGGGCTGTAACGGCGGGCGGGAGCGGGTGGGGCGCGCCCTTAGCGCACCCGCCGCTTCCGGTTCTGCGCGAAGTCGACGAAGAGGTAGCTGCCCAGGTCCTCGAGGTCGGAGAAGTAGGCCCGCCCCTTGTTGAGCTGCGTGAACCGCTCGACGAACCGGACGAGATACGGATCCTGCGTCACCATGAACGTGGTGATGGGGATCCGTTTTCTCCGGCACTGCACCGCCTCGTCCAGCGTCTTGTTCACGATCTTGGGGTCCAGGCCGAAGGCGTTCTTGTAGAAGCGGCCGTTCTCGAAGATGGCCGACGGCTTGCCGTCGGTGATCATGAAGATCTGCTTGTTGACGTGCTTCTGCCGCGCCAGGATCTGCTGCGCCAGCTGCAGCCCCGCCTTGGTGTTCGTGTGGTAGGGACCCACGGACACGTAGGGGATGTCCCGCAGCTTCACCTCCCACGCGTCGTCCCCGAACAACACGACCGACAGCGAATCCTTGGGGTACTGCGTGGTGATCAGCTCGGCCAGGGCCAGGGCGGCCTGCTTGGCGGGCGTGATCCGGTCCTCGCCGTAGAGGATCATCGAGTGGCTGACGTCGATGAGGAGCACCGTGGCGCACGAGGAGAGGTGCTCGGTCTCGTAGACCTCCAGGTCGTCCTCGGTGAGGCGGAGCCCGTCGTCGGAGAAGCTCCCGCGCTGCCGCCGCATCGAGTTCCGCACGCTCGAGAGGAAGTCGATGTCCGATACCGGGTCGCCGAACTCGTAGGGGCGGGTCTCGGTGATCTTCTCGCCGCCCTGCCCCGTGCGCGGCACGCGGTGCTCGCCAGCCGAATCCTTCGCGAGCGACGTGAAGATGCGGTCGAGGGAATCCTTCCGGATCATCCGCTCGCCCTTCTTCGTCAGCACGGTCTTCCCGTTCACGTCGCGGATCGCTTCTTCGTCTTTCAGGTGCTTCTTGAAGTCCTCCAGCGAGAACTTCTGATTGAAGAAGCCGAAGCGCTCCCCCAGCTCCTCCATGGCGCGGAGCGCCTCGTCCACGTTGCCGTCGGTCATGAGGAGCAGACGGTGGTAGAGGGAGAGGAGGTTCTTCAGGAACGAGAGGTTCTGCATCAACCGCTCGTCCCATCTCGCGTAGCGGAAATCCACGGCTACCTCCCCGGCGCCCTGGGCGCCGACAGCGGCTTCATCAGTCCTCCGCCTCTTCCGGCTTCCCGAGCATCGTCGAGAACATGTCGGAGTAGGCGAGGGCGGCCGTGTCGGTGCGCTCCTTTGCCAGGATCGAGTTCTGGTGGAGCGCCTCCAGCACGAACTCCATCGCGGTCGGCACCTCGGCGGGGTCGCGCACCGGGAGATAGCGCTTGGGCAGCTCTTCCAATCCGGTCACCTGCGACAGCCGCTTGTGGAACTCGCGGGTGGGAAGCTCGTCCGAGATCTCGACCTTCTTCCCCTGCGCGAACCAGCGGAAGATGGGGTCGTAGTCGGACGTGGCCCCCTCCCCCTTTTCCTTGGCCTTGTAGGCGTCGGGGAAGTACTTGGTGAAGATGTCCTTCACCGCTTTTCCGATCAGGTGCTTCGCCACCGCGACCGCGCCCTCCTGCTCCCCTTCGTAGACCAGCTCGACCTTCCCCGTGATGGAGGAGAGCGCGTGCTGGAGGTCGCAGATGCGGACGGCCTGGCGCCGCTCGCTGGTGCGGATGGCGCGCCGCTCCGCGTTCGAAATCACATTCTCCAACAATGCAATCGTCATGCGCACGCTCACGCCGCTGGACTGGTCCACGTACGAGGACTTGCGCGCCTGGATGGCGACGGTCTCGATCAGCTCCTTGATGTAGCTGGGGACCAGGACCTCGATCCCGTCCTCGCGCTTGATCCACGCCTCCTGCTCGGTGACCTTCATGGCGTCTTCGACCGTGTAGGGATAGTGGGTCATGATCTGCGACGCGATCCGGTCGCGGAGGGGCGTGATGATGTTGCCGCGGTTGGTGTAGTCCTCGGGATTCGCCGAGAAGACGATCTGGATGTCCAGCGGCAGCCGGATCGGGAAGCCGCGGACCTGGATGTCCTTCTCCTCGAGAATGTTCAGAAGGCCCACCTGGATGCGCGGCTGCAGGTCGGGAAGCTCGTTGATCGCGAAGATCCCGCGATTGGTGCGCGGGATGATTCCGTAGTGCATGACCTCGGGGTCGCTGTACGAGCGCCGCTCGTTCGCCGCCTTGATCGGGTCGATGTCCCCGATCAGGTCGGCGATGGTCACGTCCGGCGTGGCCAGCTTTTCGCGGTAGCGCTCGTCCCGGTGGATCCAGCGCACGGCCACCTGGTCCCCCTGCTCGGCGACGCGCCGCTTGCAGGCGGGGCAGATCGGGCTCAGCGGATCGTCGTTCAGCTCGCAGCCGTCGATTGCCGGGATGTGCTCGTCCAGGAAACGCCCCAGGCTGCGCAACAGGCGCGTCTTCGCCTGGCCGCGAAGCCCGAGCAGGATGAAGTCGTGTCCGCTCAGGATGGCGTTCTCGATCTGGGGGATGACGGTGCGGTCGTAGCCGACGATTCCGGGAAAGCGGTCGTCCCCGCGCTCCATTGCCGCGATCAGGTTGGACCGCATCTCCTGCTTCACCGTGCGCGGCTTGTACCCGCTATCTCTAAGCTCTTTTATGGTTTGCGGCCTTTTCATGAATCTCCCTTGGAGTCCGGTGGGGGGATTTGATCGCGTCCGACAAGAGTACTGCTTTGGACGCTCCCCCCACAAGCGGGGAGCACGTGGGTTCGGCGGGCCCGTTACAAAACAAATGTTGACTAATCAGGCCAAATAGCCGAATATTATTAGGCCATGGCGCTCACCGAACGAACAGCATTAGAAAACGGCCGCAGCCTGGACCCAATCGACCGGCGGATCCTCGCGCTCTTGCAAGACAACGCGAAGCGCTCGCAGGCCGAGGTGGCGAAGGCGGTCGGCCTGACGGCCCCGTCGGTGAACGAGCGGATCCGGAAGCTCGAGCGAGCCGGCTACATCCGCGGCTACGTGGCGCTTTTGGACGATCGGAAGCTGGGACACGACATCACCGCGTTCGTCGAGGTCTTCGTCGAGCATCCGAAGTACGAGGCCGCGTTCATCGCGGCGGTCTCGGCGCTGGACGAAGTCCTGGAATGCCATCACATCACCGGAGAGTTCTCGCTGCTCCTCAAGGTGAAGGTGACCGATATGGCCGCGTTCCGCCGGCTCCTGATCGAGAGCCTGAACACGATCCGTGGCGTCCGGCAGACGCGCACGGTGATCGTGCTCTCGACCTCCAAGGAGCAGCACCGGATCAAGGTGGCCTGACAATCATGAACGTGAAAGGAGCGACCATGAATCCCATCGCCACAGGCTCTTCGGTCCGCATCACCCCGGACCAGGTGCACGCCGCGCTGGCCAAGCACATGCTTGCCGACGGCTTCGATTTCGTCCTCGACCTCGACAAGTCAAAGGGCGTCTGGCTGCACGACTCGCGCGCCAACAAGACGCTCATGGACTTCTTCTCGTTCTTCGCCTCGAACCCGGTCGGGATGAATCATCCGGGTATGATGGCCCCCGAGTTCCAGGCGCGGCTCTTGAAGGCGGCGCTCCACAACGTGACGAACAGCGACGTCTACACGACGGAGATGGCCGAGTTCGTCGAGACCTTCGCGCGCCACGCGATGGGGACCACGTTCA
Source organism: Candidatus Limnocylindrales bacterium (assembly GCA_035300625.1). Classification (GTDB taxonomy): domain Bacteria; phylum Eisenbacteria; class RBG-16-71-46; order SZUA-252; family SZUA-252; genus DASQJL01. The sequence goes on along the minus strand of DATGVG010000067.1, from coordinate 14,258 downwards.
CGCACTCCTTCTTCGTGGCGGGCGGCACCCTGGGCATCGAGAACGCGCTCAAGGCGGCGTTCGACTGGAAGGTGCGGAAGAACTTCGCGCGCGGCTGGCGCAAGGAGCGCGGGGCCCAGGTTCTCCACTTCGAGCAGGCCTTCCACGGCCGCTCCGGCTACACGCTCTCGCTCACCAACACCACCGACCCTCGCAAGGTGGCCTACTTCCCGAAATTCGACTGGCCCCGCGTCACCAATCCCAAGGTCGAGTTCCCGCTGAACGAGGACCGGCTGGCGGATGTAAAGAAGCGCGAGGCGCTCGCGGTCGCGCAGATGGAGCGCGCCTTCGAGCAGAACGCGGACGACATCGCCGCCATCATCATCGAGCCGATCCAGGGCGAGGGCGGCGACAACCACTTCCGTCCCGAGTTCTTCCGCGAGCTCCGGCGGATCGCGGATGAGCGCGGCGCCATGCTCGTCTTCGACGAGGTGCAGGCGGGCTTCGGGCTCACCGGAAAGTTCTGGTCGTTCGAGCACTTCGGCGTCACGCCCGACATGGTGGGCTTCGGCAAGAAATCCCAGATCTGCGGCTTCGTCTCCACCAAGCGAATCGACGACGTGCCGGACAACGTCTTCCAGGTCTCCAGCCGCATCAACTCCACGTGGGGCGGAACGCTGGTCGACATGGTCCGGAGCCAGCGCTATCTCGAGATCATGTCCGAGGAGCGCCTGGTCGAGAACGCCGCGACGCGCGGCGCCGAGCTCCTGGCCGGGCTCGAGTCGCTCGCGAAGGAGTTCCCGGAGCACGTGACGAACGCGCGCGGCAAGGGCCTCATGTGCGCCTTCGACCTGCGGGACGGGAAGCTCCGCGACCAGGTGATCGCGAACGCCTACGAGCTGGGCGTGGTGGTCCTGGGCTGCGGCGCCACGTCCATCCGGTTCCGCCCGCCGCTGATCATCTCCAAGGACGAGATCGCGGGCGGACTGGAGAAGTTCCGGTCGAGCATCAAGAAGGCGATCGGGCGGTAGGGGGCACGGCAAAGAAACGCGAGGGGGCGGCTACAGGTCCTGCGCGAAGGCGAGGGAGAAGACCCAGGCGCCGGCCACGGAGTTCGCTCCGCGAAAGTCGCCGTTTTCCCAGGTGACGAATCGGGAGACGGAGGGTGTGAGGGAGAGCTTTCCGATCGAGCGGCTCAGGTTCATGTTCAGCTCGACGGCCGGGATACCGGTCAGATCGTAGTAGCGGGCCTGGTGGAAGAAGTTCGCGCCGATCGAGACGGTGCCGAACGGACGCTCCACGCTCCGGCTCAATCCGAGCGTCGAGTAGGTTCCGGTCCCGGCGTCGAAGTCGTAGTGGACCGAGAGCGTGGCCTTCAAGGCCGACTCCCGCGTCACGGAGGCGTAGAACTCCTGCGACGGCACCCAGCCGTCGCGATGCGGGTAGTGAAGGTGGGTGTACCCGGCGGAGCCCGAGACTTTGCCCGCTGTCCAGCCATGCTCCAGCGAAAAATCGAACTCGTCCGAGACGCCGCGATCCAGGTCGTGGTTGGCCCACGCCTTCGCGGTCAGGGGACCCGCCGAAAGATCCAGCTCAGGCTCGAGGACCGCCTTGCCCCCGCTGTAGTCCAACCCCTGGAACAGGTAGCGCGAGGCCACCATCACCGTGTAGCTCGCGGAGTACCAGGACTTGTGCTCCGCCGGGGCGCTCGTCTCTTCCGGGGTAGCGGGCGGGACGGTCGTGGCTGTGGCGGGGGCGGCGATCCAGAGGGCGGCGCCCGCAAGGGCGGCCCGGCTCCAAGCGATCTTCAGGCTCACGTCCGGCTTATCGGCCGGCAGAACCCTCCCCTGAAGGGGGTTGTTTCCGAAGCGGTATTCGCACGGCCGCCAGCGCCGCCATTAGCAGCACCGCCCCCGCCGACCAGAGCGGCGCGCCGGGACCGACCACGTCGTAGAGGAGCCCGCCCAGGAATGGGCCCACGGCGCGGCCCAGGCTCCCCAGCGACTGGTAGACGCCGAGGATCCGGCCCTGCTCGTCGGGCGGCGTGGCCTGGGAGACCAGCGAGGACAAGGTCGGCGTGATCAGGCCGCTCCCGACCGCGATCACGCCCATCGTGGCTAGAAAGAGCGCGAGCGGCGGCACGAGGCCCGCTGCCACGAAAGCGGCCCCCATCAGCGCGAGCCCCGCGCGCACCAGCGCCCGCTCGCCGAAGCGCTTCGCCAGGGCGCCCACGATCCCCGCCTGCATCAGGGCGGCCACGACCCCGACGTAAGCGAAGAGGTAGCCGATCTGGTGCGGGCCCCAGCGGAAGAAGCGCTCGCAGAAAAGGGCGAGGATGGCCTCCATCCCCGAAAAGCAGAGGGTCGCGACGAAGAAGAGGCCGAGCACGATGCCCACGACCGGCCGGCCCAGCGCGTCGCGGAACGAGGCCCGCGCGCGGCGCCGCGAGGCCGCCTCCCGCTCCTCGCGCGGGAGCGACTCGGGCAGCCGCGCCACCGCGAACAGAAACGCCGCCGCCGCCAGCCCCGCCGCCGCGTAGGCCGGCACCGAGAATCCCCACCGGCTCAGCACGCCTCCCATGGCGGGGCCGAAGATGAACCCCATCCCGAACGCGGCGCCGATCAGCCCCATGCCTCGCGTCCGATTCTCGGGCGTGGTGGTGTCGGCGATATAAGCCTGCGCGGTGGAGAGCGTCGCCCCGGCGATGCCGGCGAAGATGCGCGACACGAAGAGCACCGGGAGCGAGCCGGCGACGGCGAAGACCAGATAGGAGACGCCGGTCAGGATCAGGGAGCCTAAAAGGACGGGGCGGCGTCCGATGCGGTCGGAGAGCCGCCCCCAGAGCGGCGCGAAGAGGAACTGCGCGAGCGAGAACGACGTGCCCAGGAGCCCGACCGTGAGCCCGCTCGCGCCGAAGTGCTCGGCGTAGTAGGGGAGTAGCGGGATGATGATCCCGAACCCGAGCAGGTGAATGAAGACCGTGAAGAAGAGGACCGCGCGCGATCCGGCGCCGCCGGTACCCGGAGTGTCGGAAGCGGGCATCGGGGGATAGTAGGGAGCGCGCGGGGGGCGGTCAATCGAACGCGGGCGCGCGCTACTTGAGCACGGCGAATCTCCCCGTCGAAGCCCCGTCGGGGGTCTCGACGCGATAGAAGTAGATTCCCGAGGCCAGGTCCGCGCCCCCCGGCGCGCCGCGCCCGAGAGGGATCCGATACTCGCCGGCCGGCGCGGCCTTCGATTCGTAGGCCCGCGCCACCGTTCTCCCCCGAACGTCGTACACGATCACCCGGACACGCCCCGCGCGCTCGAGCGTGAAGAGCAAGAGCCCCGAGGGATTGAACGGATTGGGCGCCACCGATACGACCGGCGGCCGCCCCGGCGCGGCGATCACGTGGAGCGCCAGGTCCGCGCGGAAGGACCGGCCCGTGGTCAGCGCCCCGGTCACGGTCACCGGCACGTCCCGGGCACCACGCACGTCGGCGAAGAGCGCGCGAAGACCGTCCCGCGTGAAGCACGCCGCCATGTCCGCGATCCCGTTTTTGTCCGCGTCTCCCAGAGCCGTCCCCTTGGAAGCCGTGGCCGCGATCGGATCCGCGTTCGAATCCGTGCGCGACATGCGGATCGAGCCCGGATCGACGTCCGCGAGGGCGAAGGAGCGGTCGACGGGCTCCAGGTAGACGCAGATCGTTGGCTTGGCGGCAACGAGGCGGATCGTGCGATCGCCCGGCGCCAGGAAGGCGCGCGCCGCGAGCGGCGGCGTGGCGGCGCCAAGGTTTCGAAGAATCGTCAGGGTCCGAGAATTGTAATTCGACACGAGAACGTCGAGACGGCCGTCGCCGTTCACGTCCACGGCCGTGGAAGTCACCGGCCACGCGCCCGTGCCGTAGTCCTGGCGCGCGGAAAACCCGCCGCCGGGAAGCCCCGGCAGCACCCCGACCGCTCCTGCGCCGAGCTCGGTGATCAAGAGGTCAGGGCGGCCGTCCCCGGTCACGTCCGCGATCGACGGGGAAAACGGCCGGGCGCCTCCCGCATAGACGGTACGCGTAGGCGCCGCGTCCCGTGTCGACCACTTGTAGATCGCGACCCTGCCGTGGGGCCCCTTCTGGAAAATCTGAATTCCGCCGTGGCTCCCTTCCTCGATCACGACTAGCTCCGCGCGTCCGTCTCCGTCCAGATCACCGGACGTGCAGCCGGTCGCACCTTCGAAGGCCGGGAGGTCCGGACCGGGAATGAATCCCGTCCCGTCGCCCCAGAGCACGGCGATGCCTTTGGACCCGATGGTCGTGGCGAGATCGGGGATTCCGTCGCCGTCCCAGTCTCCGGTAGTAACGAAGCCGGTGGGCGCGGTGAGCTGGATATCGCGCCGGTTGGAAAACCCTCCCGCTCCGTCGCCGTCGAGAATCGTTACCCCCTGATTCGGCGCCTTCGTAAGGGCCACATCCCGCTTGCCGTCCCGGTTCCAGTCGCCGGTTTCGATGTGGTAGGCATGCCCCCCCGCGCCAACCAGGATCGGTGCGGACTGAAGGCCGGCGCCTCCGAAGTAGAGAGCCCACGAATCCGTCGCCAGCGACACGAGTAGGTCGGCAGTGCCGTCTCCGTTCATGTCCGCGAGCTTCACCGCGATGGGCGCGTAGCCGAGGGTCAGCGCGATCGGCGACGCGAACGTGCCGTCTCCCTGACCCGCGCGGACCTCCACCGCCGGGGGATCCTGGATCACGGAAACGGCGTCAGACAGGCCGTCCCCGGTGACGTCGCCCACGGCCAGATCCAGAGAAGGCTGTCGGCCCAGGGATTCGAACGAGCCGAAGGTTCCGTCCCCATGGCCCATCAGCACCGAGATCGTTCCTCCGACTTCGTTCGCGACGACGAGGTCCGTCCGGTGATCGCCGTCCAGGTCGCCTCCCTCGACGAAGCGGGGGACCGATCCCGTCTCGGATCGGATCACCGTCCGGAACGTGCCGTCCCCATTGCCCAGGATCGTTCCCACGTCGTCGTCGCCCGTGTTCGCGCTGGCCAGGTCGAGATGGCCGTCTCCGTTCACGTCGGTCACCGTGAGCGACCACGGAGCGAGTCCGGTCTCCAGGTCGACGTGACGCGGAAACGCGCCGTGCCCGTCGCCGAAGAGGACGGTCAAGTACCGCGTATGGAATCCCGAAGCGGCCAGGTCGACGTTTCCGTCCTGGTCGAAGTCCCCCGTCCGGACCGAGGACGGGCCGGGTGCGGTGAAGAGAAAGACCGCGGGTGCGAAGGCTCCGCCGCCCGTCCCGATGTGCAGCGTCACAGCGTCCGAATTCTCATTGGCGGCCGCCGCGTCCAGAATGCCGTCCCCGTTCACGTCGGCGACCGAGACGTAGCAGGGGGCCGCGCCGGCGGGGTACGTGTGGCGAGCGCCGAAGCTCATCCCGCCCGTGCCCAGGTAGGCGGAGATGGTGTTCCCCGCCTCGTCGGCGCCCACCACGTCCAGGACGCCGTCCCCGTTCAGGTCCGCGATGGCCGCATAGGCCGCGTCCGGACCCGCGGGGAGCGCGTTCACCTGCGTGAACCCCCCTCGCCCGTCGCCAGCCAGGATCGCGATCTGGTCCCCGAATCCGATCGAGACCGCCGCGTCCAAGTCTCCGTCGCCGTCCAGGTCGGCGACGCTGATCCCCTTGGGGTTGCCGTCCAGGTGCACGTCCGTGCGATCCGCGAATTTGCCCGACCCGATTCCCAGGAGCACCGAGATGCCGCAGCCGTAGTTGGGCGTGATCACGTCCAGGCGCCCGTCCCGGTTGAGGTCGGCCAGGATGACTCCCTGGGGAATGTCGCAGACGTCATAGGAGCGGAAGGCCGACGTGAAGAGGTCGGGCTTGGGCACCTGAGGCATGAGCTGCGCGACGACCGTGATCCGGCACGTTTCCCGGACGGACCCAAATCCGTAGTTGGCGTCCACGGTCACCGAGTGCTCGCCCACGTCGGACGTCGAGGGGGCGATCCGGAGTAGGGCGGTCTGAGGCGTGGTGGTCGTGCTCTCGGGCGTGACGGACGCGAAGGGAGGAGCGTCCACCAGGGAAAACGTGACCGGAGCGCTGAACCCGCTCGTCACCATCAGCACCTGCTCCGCCTGGCTGCCCGCGGCGACAGTCATGTCATAGGGCCGGCAGAGGAGCGCGCCTCCGCCGAAATTGCGGTACACCTGCACCGAAAACGTTCGCTCCGCTTGAAGCTCGCCGTCGCTCGCGGCCACCAGGACGTTCTGGGTTCCCTCGTCGTACTGCCCCGGCGTGAGCGTGACGATTCCGGTTGCCGGACTGAACGGCTCCGACGTCGTCACCGTGACGAAGCCGGGGCCCGAAACCAGGAAGAAGTGGAGTTGGCCGCCGTCGGGATCGGTCGCGTACAGGTTTTGCCGCTTCACGTCGCCGCTGAAAACGACCATGTCGTCCGGTTGGATCATGGACGGGGCGCGGTCTTTGTTCAGGACCGTGACGCGGAAGCTCGCGCTGGACGCGACGATCTGGTCACTCACCTGCACCGAGGCGATCGTGCTCCCGGCGTCGGAGTAGCCGGGGGTGAGACGGATGAGGCCCGAGGCGAGGCCGGCTCCCGGGTCGACGGTGGTCACCGCCATGAATGAAGGGCCGGCCCCCTTCGAGAACTCGAGGGGATTCCCGTCCGCGTCGCGCGCGACGAGAGCCTGCTCCAGCGTGGCCGTCTCCTCGACGTTGAGATCGGGGATGGGGTCGAGGACCGGCGCCGAGTTGGCGGCCCCCCCGTAGGCGGCGCCGTCCGTGTCGAACCAGTCGACGCCCAGGGTCAGCGTGTTCGAGAAGTCGTAGCCGGAGCACTGGGAGCCGAAGCCCGTGAAGGTGGCCCCGGCGAGCGCGCTGGAGGTGGCGATCTGGATCGCGGGAGTGCCTGAGGCGGGAGCGACATCCACGGAAGCGAGACGGTAGAGGCCCGGCGGCAGCGTGGCCCCGTAGGCGCCGGCGTGGAGATCCGTGTTGTCGGAGGCGACCGGCACCGGTGACGTGAAGGCCGCGGCCCGGTTGGTCACCACGCCCCACGCGACGGTGCCGTTCGTGGCATGCAGGATGAACTCGTAACCGTTGACCGTCAGCTCGCCGTCCCCGGTGTCGCACGTCGCGGGAGTTCCGTCTCTCCCGGCGTCCGTCTTGAGCCAGAGATCGAGCGTGGTCGTCCCCGTGGGCTGGATCGCGTCGGCCGCGGAATGGACCCCATCGCCGTTGGTGTCGACGTACATGTACTGCGCCGAGGCTGAGGCGAAGGAGACGAAGAGGCTGAGGAGCGAGAGAGCGAGGAGGCGTAGGCCCCGGGTCATGGTTGGCACCCCACCGGCGACGCGAAACGGAATACGTGGGGGGACGACATCAGGGGGGGGAGACGCGAGGGAGGTCCCCGATTTATAGGCCTTCGTCCGCCCACTTGCAAGGCCACTTTGCCCATGTTCCAATCGCGAGCCCATGCCCCCTCCGCTCTCCCGTCCATTCTACGCCCGGCCCACGCTGGTCGTCGCGCGCGAGCTCTTGGGCTCGATCCTCGCGCGGCGCGTGCCCGGGGGCATCCTCCGCGGCCGGATCGTCGAGACGGAAGCCTACGTGGGGGAGGAGGACAAGGCCTGCCACGCGCGCGCCGGGCGCACCCAGCGGACGGATCCCCTCTACGGCCCGCCCGGCCTTGCCTACGTCTACCTCACGTACGGGATGCACTACATGCTGAACGCGGTGACCGAGCCCGAGGGGAAGCCGGCGGCGGTCCTGATCCGCGCGGCCGAGCCGCTCGAGGGGATCGAGGGGATGCGGAAAGCGCGCGGGATCGAAGACGAGCGCCTGTTGGCGGCGGGACCCGCCCGACTGACCCAGGCGTTCGGGATCGACCTCCGCCAAAACCGCGCGGATCTCAGGGGACCCGACGTGTGGATCGAGCCCGGCGACGCGGTGCCCGACGCGGCCGTCGGCACCTCGGCTCGGATCGGCTGCCACACGGCTCCGGCGCCGTGGGACCAGATGCCGTGGCGCTTCTACGTGGCGGGAAACGAGCACGTCACCCCCGGCACCCCGCGTGGCCCGCGCCCCGCCGGTGCCGCACCCGGCCGGCCGCGGGGGAAAACTCGGAGTGGCACGCGGCAGCAGCATCTAGGATAATTACCGTTTCCGCGGGCCCCGCCGCGTGGCGCGGAGCCGGCACGATCACCAGAGGGGGCTCCTCCTTGTCCGGATTCCTCAGCGAACAGAATCTGATGTGGCGCGCGCGCGCGCGCGAGGTCGCCGAGAAATTCGTCCGTCCCCTCGCCGCGAAGTACGACAAGGCGCAGGAATATCCGTGGGAGATCAAGCAGGCCATCGCCGAAGCCGGCCTCATGGGGGTGTGGATCCCCAAGGAGTACGGCGGCTCGGGCGGCGGCGTGATCGATCTCTGCATCTGCGTCGAGGAGCTGTCGCGCGCCTGCGGCGGCGTCGGCGTTCTGTACGCCGTGAACGCCCTGGGCACGTTCCCGGTCCTGGTCGGCGGCACCGAGGAGCAGAAGCAGAAGTACCTCCGCCCCATCGCCAAGGGTGAAAAGCTCATCTCCTTCGGCCTCTCCGAGAAGTTCGCGGGGAGCGACGCCGCGGGGCTCCGCGCCCTGGCCGTCAAGGACGGCGACAGCTACGTCTTGAACGGGGAAAAGAAGTGGAACACCAACGGCGGCGCGGCCGACATCTACACCGTCTTCGCCGTGACCGACCCCAACTCCAAGTCCCGCCGCATCAGCGCCTTCATGCTGGAAAAGGGGATGCCCGGCTTCCGGATCGGGAAGGTCGAGGACAAGATGGGAATCCGCTGCGTGCCGGTGGTCGAGATCCACTTCGACAACTGCCGCATCCCCGCGAAGAACCTCCTCGGCGAAGTCCCCGGCTACGGGTTCAAGCACGCCATGGCTACGCTGGACAAGGCGCGCCCGGGCGTTGCGGCGCAGGCGATGGGGCTGGCGCAAGGCGCCCTGGAGTACGCGACCGTCTATGCGGGGCACCGGGAGCAGTTCGGCTCGCCGATCATCTCGTTCCAGATGATCCAGGCCATGCTGGCCGACATGGCCACGCGGACCGAGGCGGCGCGTCAGCTGGTGTACGCCGCCGCGAATGCGGTCGACACGGACGCCCCGAACGTCTCCAAGCTCTCGGCCATGTGCAAGCTCTTCGCCACCGACACGGCCATGCAGGTCACGACCGACGCGGTGCAGATCTTCGGCGGGTACGGCTACATGCGGGACTACCCGATCGAGAAGTACATGCGCGACGCCAAGATCACCCAGATTTACGAAGGCACGAACCAGGTGCAGCGCATGGTCGTCGCCCGATCGCTCATCAAGGAAGCGCTCGGTCTCAAGTTCCTCCTCGACTATATTCCCAAGGAGACGCAGCAAGGCGTGAACGACCCGGCGACTCTGGCGCGGCTGAAGTCCGAGGCGCGCGAGACCGTCCAGTCGGAAAAGGCCTGACGTCTCCGGGTTCGATTTCCAAGGAGACAGCAATGGAATCCACGTTGGCCAGCACCGAAACCCTCAAGGTGGGCGATACGGCTCCTGACTTCTCCCTTCGGGACCAGGACGGCAACCCCGTCACGCTCTCCGGTTTCCGGGGAAAGAAAAACGTCGTGCTCGTCTTCCACCCTCTCGCCTTCACGTCGATCTGCTCTACCCAGATGCCCGGCTACAACAAGGAGCTGCAAACCTTCGAGGGACTGGACACCCAGGTGCTCGGGCTCTCCGTCGATTCCTCGCCGGCGCATCGCGCCTGGGCAGAGATGCTGGGCGGCATCGACTATCCGATGCTGGCGGACTTCTACCCGCACGGGGAAGTGTCCCGGAAGTACGGAATCCTCCGGCCCGAGGGGATATCGGAGCGCGCCACGTTCGTCGTCGACAAGCAGGGAATTCTGAGGGGGATCGAAGTGCACGACATTGGAACGCTTCCCGACCACAAGAAGCTCCTCGAAACCCTGCGGTCGATCCAGTGAGAAAACTCGCGTCGCCCTTGGCCCTGGCCGTGGCGCTGCTCGCCGGGTGCGGCACCGGCTCCGCTCCATCCAAGCAGCCGGCGTCGGAAACCGCGGCCCCCGCGGCGAGCGTCCACGGGCCCATGGGGGAAGCCGACTCGCTCTCCGCCGAGGTCATCCGCCAGATGACGGACGCTATGGGCGGACAGAAGACGTGGGACAACGTGCCCTACTTCCGATTCGACTTCGTGGTCGTGGTCGACGGAAAGGAGAAAGCCCGGTTCAGCCACTGGTGGGACAAGAAGAATGGGCGTTGCCGCGTGGAGGGTCCGGACGACAAGGGGCGGAAGGTCACCGCCATCTTCACGCTCAAGGACAAGAAGGGCAAGTCGTTCACGGACGGAATCGTCGACACCGACTCCACGAACACCGCGAGCATCATCCAGATGGGTTACGAGCGCTGGGTGAACGACACCTACTGGATCATCATGCCGTTCAAGCTGCGCGATCCGGGCGTGCGCGTGGTCCACGACAGCACCCAGCGGACCCCGGACGGCGCGGATTTCGACGTGCTCCATGTGTCCTTCAACGCCGGGATCGGCCTGACCCCGGGCGACCACTATACTCTGTACGTCAATCGCCAGACCCATCTGATCGATCACTGGGACATGCTGCTCCAGGGGCAGAAGCCTCCCCCCTCCAGCGCGACCTGGGAGGGCTGGACCGAGGTCGGCCCCGTCAAGCTCGCACTGATGCACCGGGTGGCGGGGAAGCCCGTCATGATCCGGTTCGAAAACGTGGCCGCTCCAGCCACCTTCGACGAGACGGTTTTCACCTACTCCCGCGTCCGCGGGTAACCCCTGACCCACCGCGGGTCCGCGGCTCCCGGCCACTCCCCGGCCTTGCACCTTGGCGGAACAGGCGTTAGGATACCGCCGCTCGATGCCGAGGTCCGTTTCCCTGAATCGGGGAGGTACTCTCATGGCGCGGAAGTCCTCCGCTCGAAAGAGCGCCAAGTCCACTAAGCGTAAGCCAGTCAATAAATTAAAGCGAAAGCCCGCCTCCAAGAAGCTGGCGACCCGGCGCCCGACTGCCAGGAAGAAGCCGGCCAAGCGCAAGGCCGCGCCGAAGCGCGCCGCCAAAAAGGCCCCGGCCGCCCACCCGGCCGCCGTGGCGCGGATCGCTCCCGGCGCCCGCTTGGGCGCCCCCGCGCCCCGCGCCCACGCCGCGTCACCCATGGGAACCAAGCCGCGGGTCGCGGCCAAGCCAAACCGTGCGGGGTCGCAGGGCGCCCTGGAGTTCGAGGTCGGCCCCCCGCCGGCGCAGGCCCCGGTGGAGCACCCGGCCATCCCCAGGCGTCGCGGCGGGCCCAAGCAGGGGGGCCCCGACTGGCCCGGGGAGAACCTGACCGTGGGAATGCCGGCGCCGGATTTCGATCTTCCGAGCACGCTGGGCCGCAAGGTTTCGCTGCGCGAATTCCGCGGCAAGCGCGTGATCCTCTACTTCTATCCCAAGGACGATACGCCGGGCTGCACCATGGAGGCCTGCGCCTTCCGCGACAACCTGCCCCGCATCCAGCTGAAGGACGGAATCGTTCTGGGTATCAGCCTGGACGACGAACTGAGCCACCAGCGATTCGCGCAGAAGTACAACCTCCCGTTCCCGCTCCTCGCCGACGTGGACGCGGCGGTCTCCCGGCAGTACGGCGTGTACAAGGAGAAGAACATGTACGGCCGGTCTTTCTGGGGGATCGAGCGGACGACGTTCGTCATCGACCGCGAGGGGAAGGTGGAGAACGTCTTTCGCCGGGTCAAGGTCGAGGGGCACGCCGACGAAGTACTCGCCACCCTCGCCGTCTAGCGCGCGCTAGAGATTGCGCCGCACCAAGATTATCGCCACCGTGGGTCCCGCGAGCGCGGACCCGAACGTGCTGGTGCGCATGACGCGCGCCGGCATGGATGTGGCCCGCATCAACTTCTCCCACGGCACCTACGCCGACCACCGCCGCGCCATCCGCTCCATCCACCAGGCGTCGTACCGCGCGCGCCGCACCGTCGGAATCCTGCTGGATCTGCAGGGTCCGCGGCTCCGGGTGGGCGAGCTGGACGGCGGCACGGTCCGGCTGGCGACCGGGGCCGAGGTGGTCCTGACAAACAAGGTCCGCCTGGGCACCGGCGAGACGATCCCCATCCTCTACTCGGGGCTGATGAAGGACGTGAGCGTTGACGACCGCGTCCTGATCGACGACGGAAAGGTGGAGCTTCGCGTGGTGAAGAAGTCCTCCGCCGGGCTCCGCTGCCGCGTGGTGATCGGTGGGAAGATCAGCGACCACAAGGGGGTGAACTTCCCCGGGGTTCGCCTCTCCGCGCCGTCTATGACGAACAAGGACCGCCGGGATCTCGAGTTCGGCCTGGAGCAGGGGGTCGACTTCGTCGCCCTCTCCTTCGTCCGCAGCGCCGAGGACATCCTGCGCCTCCGCCGCCTCCTGCGCCGCGCGAAGACTCCCCCAATGGTCATCGCGAAGATCGAGCGTCGCGAGGCGATCGAGAACTTGGAAGAGATTCTCGCGGTCGCCGACGGCGTCATGGTGGCCCGCGGCGACCTGGGCGTCGAATACCCGCCCGAGCGCGTCCCCATCTTGCAGAAGCGGATCATCGAGCGCGCGAACGCGCTCGAGGTGATCGTGATCACGGCCACGCAGATGCTGGAATCGATGGTGACCGCGTCCAAGCCCACCCGCGCCGAAGCCTCGGACGTGGCCAACGCCATCTTCGACGGCACCGACGCGGTCATGCTGAGCGCCGAGACCGCCGTGGGCCGCTTTCCCGACCGCGCCGTCCGGACCATGGCGCGGATCGCGACGGAGGCCGACGAATTCGCCGGGACCAAGCGCACGAACCGCCGCTCCGACGGGAGCGCCCTGGTCTCCCCGACGCACGCGCTGGCGCACACGGCCTACCAGGCCTCGCGCGAGATCCGCGCGCGCGCGATCGTCATCTTCACGCACACCGGCTACTCGGCCCGGCTCGTCTCCAAGTCGCGCCCCCAGGCGCGGATCTTCGCGCTGACCCCGCTCGACTCCACATGCAGGCGGCTGTCCTTGGCGTGGGGCGTCGTGGCGGTCACCGTTCCGCGCTGGCGGACGGCGGAGGGAATGGCCGAAGCGGGGCTTCGCATCCTGATCCAGAAGAAGATGCTCCGCCGCGGCGACTGGGTGGTAGCCATCTCGGGCACCACCACGCGGTCGGGCGGAACGAACATGCTCCGGATCCTCCAGCAGGGACGGCCCCCGGACGCGCCACGGCGTTGACATGGGCTGGGCCGTCGTCCGCCGCGGCGTTGACAGGGCCTCAAGCCGGCCCTATCATCTACCGATACAAGAGGTAGCACCGTTTCGGCGCGGAGGGCGTCTAAGCCTGAGAAGCCCTAAGTGGCCCTCCCGCAAACCGTTGCTTTGAGCCAAGGAGCCCGTTCGAATGATCACCCTGAGCGAAAAGGCCGCATCGGAGATCAAGACCATCATGGATCAGAACGGAGGCACGTTCGAAGGCGTGCGGGTCTTCGTCGCGGGAGGCGGGTGCTCGGGCCTTTCCTACGGCATGCAGATCGCCGATGAGCCCGCCACGGCCGACGACCTGGTCTTCGATGCCGGCGGCGTGAAGATCATCGTGGACGTGCAGAGCCACCAGTTCCTGTCGGGCGCCTCGATCGACTTCGACGACTCGCTGCAGGGCGGCGGCTTCAAGATCAACAACCCGAACGCGGTGAAGAGCTGTGGTTGCGGCTCCTCGTTCGCGACCGAAGAGAGCGAAGGCGCGGCGCCCGGCGCGAAGAGCGGCGGCGGGTGCGGCTGCGGCGGAAGCGGCGGAGGCTGCGGAAGCCACTAGCACTGCTTTTCAATACACGACTGGCATGGGCCGGCGCTCCGGAAACGGGGCGCCGGTTTTCGTTTGCGGCGCCAGGCGGTACACTTCGGCGGCATGCCCGAGTTCGTGAAGGTCGCGAAAGCCGCGAATGTGGAGGAAGGCAAGGGCCTCATCGTCTGGGCCGGAAAGCTGAAAGTCGCCCTCTTCCGATGCGAGGGAACGATCTACGCGATCCGGAACCAGTGCCCGCACATGGGGGGCGACCTGGGCGAGGGCTACCTGACCGGCGACATCGTCCACTGCCCGTGGCACGGGTGGAAATTCAGCGTGAAGACGGGTCAGTCGCCGGAGACCGAAGTGGTCGGCGTGCGGACGTTCGAGGTGAAGGTCGAGGGGGAGGACGTCTATGTCGGCATCTGAGTGGGAGAGTGAGCGCCGCTA
>DATGVG010000066.1:0-3273 GCA_035300625.1 Candidatus Limnocylindrales bacterium | reverse complement strand
TCTCGCCCGGCCGCACGTCGAACGAGAGGCCCCGGACCGCCGCGTTCCCACCCGACCTTCCATCCGACGCGACCGTCAGGTCGCGCACCGCGAGCATCGCCTCCTTGCCGCCCATCCGCCCTCCCTGTCCTCCCGCCCGATCGCGCATAGGGCCGCGCCGGTCCTAAGAACCGCGACGGATCCGGGTTCCCGCCTTGCCCGCCAACGCCTCGAGGAGCATCGCGGGCGACGTGATCACCGCCTCCCGCCCTCCTCCCTGCACGAACTCGATCGCGGATTGGATCTTCGGGCGCATGCTGCCCGCGGGAAAGTGCCCCTCTTCCATCCACCGCGCGAACTGGTCCGGCGTCGCCTCGTCGAGGTCCCGCTGCTCCGGGGTACCGAAGTGGAGCGCCACCCGGTCGACGGCGGTGATAATCACCAATTGTTCGCAGCCGAGCAAGCGCGCGAGAAGGCCCCCCGCCAGATCCTTGTCGATGACCGCCTCCACCCCGTGCAGCGAGCCGTCCCACTGGCGCGATACGGGGATGCCGCCGCCGCCGGCCGCGATGACGACGCCGCCGCTCTCCACGACCTGCCTGATCGCCGCGATCTCGATCACCTCGAGCGGTCGCGGCGAGGGAACCACGCGGCGGTAGCCCCGGCCCGCGTCCTCCACGATCGTCCACCCCTTCTCGCGCGCCAGGAGCCTCGCCCGCTCCTGGGTATAGAAGGGACCGATCGGCTTGGTCGGGCGGCGGAAGGCGGGGTCTTTTTCGTCCACGACGATCTGCGTCACCACCGTCGCGACCGGCACGTCGGTGATGCCCAGGCGCTTCAGCTCGTTCTGGAGCGACTGCTGCATCATGTAGCCGATCCCGCCCTGCGAGTCGGCCCCGCACACGTCCAGCGGCATCGGGGGGATCTGGTCCCGGGCCGCTTCGTTCCGGATGAGGATGTTCCCCACGATCGGGCCGTTTCCGTGCGACAGGACCACCCGCGCCCCGTCGCGGATCAGGGCGGCGACCGGCTCCATGGTGAGCCGCGTGATCGCGCACTGCTCCTCGAAGGTCCCCGTCCCGCGCGCCGGAAGGATCGCGTTGCCGCCGAGCGTGATGAGGACGCGCCGGGAAGAGGCGCTCATTTGCTCAACGGGCGTTCAGCGCGCGGCCTTGGCGTGGCTCTGCGCGAACGCGTTGAAGCGCCGGAGCCCTTCGCGGATGTTCTCGATCGAGTTGGCGTACGAAAAACGGAGATAGCCCTCACCGAAGGAGCCGAACGCCGCGCCCGAGAGAGCCGCCACGCCTCCCTCTTCCAGAAGCGCGTGCTCGGCTTCGGAGGAATTCATCCCCAGGCCCTTCACGTTGGGGAACACGTAGAAGGCGCCCGCGGGCTTGGCGCACGTCACGCCGGGAATCTCGTTCAGCCCCGAGACGATGGCGTCGCGGCGCCGGCGGAACTCGGCCACCATCGCCTTCACCTCGTCCTGGGGGCCGGAGAGCGCCGTGGGAGCGGCGCGCTGCACGAACGACGTCGCGCAGGAGTAGACGTTGGTCGCGAGGCGTGCGACGTGCTTCGCCAGGGTCGGGTTCATGACGCCGTACCCCAGCCGCCAGCCCGTCATCGCGTAGGTCTTGGAGAAGCCGTCGAGGATGACGGTGCGCTCCTGCATGCCGGGGCGCGTGGCGATGGACTCGTGCACCCCGTCGTAGAGAATCTTCGAGTAGATCTCGTCGGATAGCACCCAGATGTCGCGGTCTTTCAAGAGAGCCGCGATCTCGTCCAGGTCCCCCGGCGTCAGCACCGAGCCGGTCGGATTGTGCGGCGAATTGAGCACCACCATCTTGGTGCGCGGGGTCAGCAGCGCTTCCAGGTCCGCGGCGCCGAACCGGAACGAGCGCTCTTCCCGGAGCGCAAGCGACACCGCGGTGCCGCCGGCGAAGCGCACCGCCGACTCGTAGATGGGGAACCCGGGATTCGGGACGATGACCTCGTCGCCGGGGTTCACGCAGGCGAGGATCGCGAAGGTCAGCACCGGCTTTCCGCCCGGGGTCACGACCACCTGGTCCGCCGTCACCGCCAGGCGCCGGTCGCGCGCGATGAACGCCGCGATCGCCTCCCGCACCTCGGGCAGGCCCGCCGACGGGCCGTAGTGGGTGAATCCCTCTTCCAGGGCCCGCACCGCCGCGGCGCGAATGGGAGCCGGCGTGTCGAAGTCGGGCTCTCCGATCTCCAGATGGACGACCGATCGCCCTTTCGCTTCGAGCGCGCGCGCCTTGGCGAGCACCTCGAATGCGGTCTCCGTTCCCAGCTGGCTCATCCGGTCCGCGTAACGCATGACATCCCCCGATGGTCGCACTGCCGAAACGACGCTGCCCCTTGTTCCCTTGTCCCGCCCCGGCCCTAGTCGCCGCCCCGCCACTCCAGGCGAAGCGTACCCCGCGGCGGCGAGTCTCCCGCGGACGTCTTCGCGTCGGAGAGGAGGCCCTCCAGGCGAAGCGGCCCGACCTTGAGCCACGCCCGGCCCGCCACCACGACGCCGGAGCGGCCGCGCGCGGTCAGCGCGTCCTCTCCCGAGGGCGCCAGCGCCGCCTCCCACGCGGGGGCGCCGCCGCCGGCGCGGCTCGCCTGGAGGAGCAGCGAGGCTCCGGCGCGCCCGCGGGCGGAAAGATCGAGGCGGCCCCCCAGCGCGCTCCCGGCCGAGCGGCCCTCTGCCCGCCGCGACTCGCGCCGCGAGGCGATGACCGTGAACGAGCGGCCGCGCTCCCGCGCTACCACGGCGTCGCCGATCACGTAGCGCTCCGCGGCGCCGCCGCCCCGCGCGCCGATGCGCACCCGCAGCAAGCCCATTCCCGCGCGGCGAAGCGCCGTCTCCAGCTCGGCGCGCCCATCGTCCTCCGTCGCCCGCGCCGACCAGGGGCGCCACGAGAACCGCGTCCGCACGCCGCCGGAGACGCCCTCCACCGCCAGCTCCGCCGCGACCGGCCGCGCTTCGCCCGACCGCCTCCGCCACCGGGCGGAGACTTCGAACGGCGGCGCCCGTCGCGACGCCCCGGCCAGGATCGCGGGCCCGCGAGTCGGGGAGAGGAGCGCCTCGGCGCGGATTTCTCCACCGTCGCCCCCCATCCGCCCTGCGATCGAAGCCGCGCGGGTGCCGCCGGCGCCGCGTCCGCCCGCGAGCGCGAGTCGCGCCCCGCCGTGGCCCACGGCGAGCCCGCCCGCGGCCAGGGCCTCACCGGCATCTCCGCGCCCCACCGCACCCCATCCCGCGATCGACGCCGCCTCGACGCTGGC
>DATGVG010000065.1:0-10623 GCA_035300625.1 Candidatus Limnocylindrales bacterium | reverse complement strand
GCTCGCCCTCGCGCGCCTGGGATTCCACGTGCACGTCGTCACGGGGACGCAGATTCATCCGCTCCTCTCCGGCGCCGTCCGAGCCCTCAAAGAAGCATCGGGAATTGCCGTCAGCACCCCGGACGACGGGTTCGTTCCGCTACTCGAGACGCTGCGCCACGGAGGGCTGGTGGTCCTGTTGGTGGACGGCGACGTCTACACGCGCGGCGTCGATGCGGCATTTTTCGGCCGGCGCGTTCCCTTCCCCGCCGGACCCGCGCTCCTCTCGCGCCGGTCGGGGGCGCCGCTCGTGCACGCGCACTCGGTCCGCGCCGGCGACCGGCACTGGATCT
Organism: Candidatus Limnocylindrales bacterium; assembly: GCA_035300625.1. GTDB lineage: Bacteria > Eisenbacteria > RBG-16-71-46 > SZUA-252 > SZUA-252 > DASQJL01. Next base: position 10,291 of record DATGVG010000065.1, on the reverse strand, counting down.
CGTTCGACGGAGCCGACGCGCCGGACCTCGCCCTCTCTCTGGAACGCGATCTCGAGCGCCTCACCGGGCGCGTGGCGGCCGCGCAGGAGCGAAACATCGCGGCGAACGTGGCGCAGTGGTGCATTTTCCGCCCGTTCTTCAGCACGGAGGCGCGGAGCGCGGCATCGGACGCGGCTTCGGATGACGCGGCTTAGGATCGCCGTCGTCACCCAGGCCTACCACCCCGCGGTGGGCGGCGTCACCGAGCACGTCGACGGAACGGCGGGCGCGCTGCGCGCCCGCGGGCACCACGTCACGGTCATCACGTCCGCGCACGGCCGCTCTGCCGGGGACGAGCCCGGCGTGGTCCGCGTGGGGAGGAATTTCACTCTTCTCTACAACGGCGCCGACAACAACATCACGCTGGGGCTGGGCCTGATGGGCTCACTCCGGAGGCATCTCGCGGACGGCGGGTACGACGTTGTCCACGTGCACTGCCCGCTCTCCCCCAGCCTCCCCATGCTCGCGATCCGCGCGTCGCGGCAGCCGGTGGTCGGCACCTTCCACTCGGTGTCCGATTCCCACCTCGTGTTCCGGCTCTTCCGTCCCATCCTGCTCCCCTACTATCGGCGCCTCGCCCGCGTCATCGCCGTCTCCGAGGCCGCGCGCGCCGACGTGCTGCGGAATTTTCCGGGGCCGATCACCATCGTGCCGAACGGCGTGGACGCGGCCCGTTTCCGCGCCGGCGCGGCGCCGCCCCGCCGGTATTCCGCGGAGGTGCCGACCATCCTGTACGTGGGGCGCTTCGATCCGCGAAAGGGACTTCCCGAGCTGATCGAAGCGTGCGGCCGGCTCGCCGACGAAGGGCTTGGCTTCCGCCTGATCCTGGTGGGCGACGGCCGCCTGCGCCCGGCCCTGACGCGGCTGGCGAATCGCAGGATTCCGGGTAGGGTCGTTTTTGAGGGGCAGGTGCCGCACGCGAGCCTCCCCCAGCACTACGCGACGGCCGACGTCTTCTGCTCTCCGGCCCGCGGCTCGGAGAGCTTCGGGCTCGTGCTCCTGGAGGCCATGGCGATGGGCGTTCCCGTGGTCGCGAGCGACATCCCCGGCTATCGCACCGTGCTCACGCACGGTTCGGAGGGAATTCTGGTCCCTCCGCGCGATCCCGCGGCGCTCGCCCGCGCGCTGGGGCTTCTGCTTCGCGATCCCGCGCTCCGCGAAAGCCTGGGCGCGGCGGGGACGCGCACCGCGGCGGGCTACAGCTGGGATCGGGTGGCGGGAGAGCTGGAGGGCGTCTACTTCTCGGTGCTGAACGGAAGGGCGCGGGACGTGGCGTGGAGCGCCCCGCGCGAGATCCCCGAGACGCCGTCTCCGGTCTGATGGGCGGCGCGGCGTCGCTCCGCCTCTTCAAGAGCGGGAGCTTCCGGGCGCTCTGGTTCGGACAGCTCGTGTCGGTATTCGGGGACCGCTTCACCTACCTGGCGCTTCTCGCCGTCGTGATCGAGCGCGCGCGGAATCCGGCGAACCCGGCGGCCGAGCTCTCCTGGATTCCGGTCGTCTCGTTCCTCCCGACGATCCTCTTCGGCCCCTGGATCGGCGCCCTGGTCGACTCGTGGAACCGGAAGCGCGTCCTGGTGATCTCCGATGCGGCGCGCGGCGTGGTCGCGCTTCTCTTCCTCGTGGCCGTTCCAAGCGGCGGACTCCCCGCGGCCTTCGGCCTGGTCTTCGCGCTCTACGTGGCCAACACGTTCTTTCTCCCCGCCCGCTCCGCCGTGCTCCCCGACATGGTTCCCGAGGACCGCCTCACGGAGGCCAACTCGCTCGTGACGCTCGCCGGAGTCGTGGCCACCATCGCGGGCTCCCTGGCCGGCGGCGCGGTGGTGGCCCGGCTGGGGTGGCGCGCCGGATTCGGGCTGGACGGGCTCACCTACTTCGTGTCAGCGCTGGCGCTCACCCGCATCCGCACCACGCCGCGCGCCGCGCCCGGCGCGCCGGGGGCGCCGCGCTCCGGCTCCGCCGCGTACCGGGCCCTGTGGAGCGACGTGCGCGAGGGGGCACGCATCCTCGCGCGGAGCCGCCGCGCGATGGGCGCCGTGGCGGCGACGGGCCTCCTCTGGATCGCCGGGGGCGCGCTCCACGTGGCCGCTCCGATCCTGCTCGCCCGGCGCGGCGGCGGGATCGTCGCCGGCGTCGGCACGCTCCTCGCCGCCCTCGCCACCGGCATGGTGGCGGGCTCGGCCGCTCTCGCCGCGCGGGGCGGCGGACACTCGCCCTGGCGGCGGATCGCGCTGGGCCTGGTGGGCGCGGGCGGCGCGCTGGCCCTCTTCGCGCGGTCGCGCCACGCGGCGACCGACCTGGCGCTGGGATTCGGCGCCGGCGCGTTCGTCGCGCTCCTCCTCGTCACCACGGAGGCGACGCTTCAGGAGTCGATCGGTCCGGAGGCAAGGGCGCGGGTCTTCGCGCTGCGCGACTTCGCGGCGCGCTTTCTGGTGCTCGCCTCGGCCGGCCTGGCCGGACTCCTGCTCGCTCGCGGCGCGGTGCCCGCCGAGTCGGCGATCCTGGGCGCGGGGGTGTTCCTGGCGGCGGGGGGGATCGCGCTGGCGCTCGTGGCCCGGCGCGTGGGGGACGGAGCCGGCGGGAGCTAGAAGATCTTCTGCCCTTCCGCGACGATCTCGTTCAAGGCGTCGCGGAAGTAGGGAGTCGAGTTCGCGAAATCGGCGCCGACCCGTTCCTTGTACGTCTCCCAGGATTTCTTGATCTCGTATCCGAGCACCGCGACCAGGTTGCCTTCGCGAATTCCGCGCTCGCGCTTTTCGCGGTTGTAGATCGCGATGTCCGAGGCGAGCACGCGTGCCAGGCGCCGGGCCTTCTCGTGCCGCTGCATCTGCTCGGGCGTGAGCCCGTCCGGAATGGTCGAAGCCGTGATCCGCGGACGAGGCGTCGCCGGAGCGGGCGCGGGAGCGGCGGGAGCGGGGGTCGCGCGAGGCGGAGCGGTAGCGGGCGGGAAAGGGGGTGTGGGAGCGGATGCCGGCGGAAACGGCGGGGCGGGGTCCGGCGCCCGAGGCGGAGCCTGGAACAGGGGCGGCGGCGCCTCCAGCACTGGCTCCTGGATCGCGGGCCCCGGCGGCGCCGGCGCGGGCGGAGCGGGAGCGGGCGGGGCCGGCGGTGCTGGCTCGGCCTCCACGGTCGGCGAGAACGAGGTCGTCGCGAAACGCTCGTATTCCGCTCCGGCCGGGGCCTCGGACGTCTTGCCCTGGGTCGGGAAGCGCTCGAACCCGTGTCCGGCTTCCCCGGCTGGCGGCGGTGACGGAGACAGTCGCGGAGGCGGCGGAGGCTCCGGAGCGGGAACCGGCGGCTCGGAAGCGGTCGGGAAGAGGGGCGCCCCCGGCTCGGAGCGGGACGACTCGGGACTGGACGACTCCGGACTAGGCGGGACCAGCGGCAACTCCGACGGTGTCACCATCGGCGCGGACGACTTCACCTGGATCACCTCGCCGCACTTGCGGCAGCGCACACGGGCCCCCTGCGGCGGCACGAGCGAATCGGCGATCGTGTACCGCGCGTGGCAATTGGTGCACTCGATGGTCATGCCGTTCGCTCCCTCGGGCCCGACGACGATCCCTGTTCGACCCGTCTATCGGCCGATCTCCCCGCATCTTTCGGTGATTCTGGCTACCCGCTGCCCAGGAATTGGTCGACTCCCGGCACGTGCGTCCCGATCCACTGTCGCAACCGTTCCCGCCCCTGTTCCCGCTCGCCGCGGTCCAGCAATTCGACGCCCAGCTCGCGCGCGGCCTCCATGAGATCGGCATCCCGGAGCGGATCCGCCACCCGAAGCTCGGGGAACCCATGCTGCGACGTTCCCAACACTTCCCCCGGTCCCCGGAGGCGCAAGTCTTCCTCAGCCAACCGAAACCCGTCCGTGGTCCGCTGGAACAGGGCGAGCCGTTTCCGGGCGAGGCCGCCCGTGTCGCGCGTCAGCGCAAGCACGCAGCGTCCCGGCCTCCCGGCGCGCCCGACCCGGCCCCGGAGCTGATGGAGCTGCGCCAACCCGAACCGGTCGGGGTGCTCGATCAGGACCAGCGTCGCTTCGGGAATGTCGAGCCCGACCTCGACGACCGTGGTCGCGACCAGCACGCGCGCTTCCCCGGAACGAAAGCGGTCGAGCGCGTCGCGCCGCTCCGCCGCCTTCAGGCGGCCGTGGATCAGCGCGACGCCGGTGGATGCCAGCGCGGGCACCCCGCCGAGGGCGGAGGCCATCCCCGTCGCGGCCTTGAGCGCCTTGAGATCGGGCGTCTCCGATTCCTCGACCACCGGGTACACGACGAAGGCGCTCCCGCCCGCGGCCGTCTCGCGGATCAGGAGGTCGATCACCGCCGCGCGATCCTCTCCGTTCATCGTCTCGGTGGTGACCGGCACCCGGCCGGGCGGCTTCTCGGGCAGGTGCGAGAGATCGAGGTCGCCGTAGATCGCCATCGCGAGGCTGCGCGGGATCGGCGTCGCCGAGAGGACGAGGAGATGTGCGCCGGCGCTGCCCGTCCCCTTCTCGGCCAGCGCGACGCGCTGCCGCACGCCGAAGCGGTGCTGCTCGTCCACCACCACGAAGGCGAGGCGTTGGAACGTGAGGTCCTGCTCGAGGAGCGCGTGCGTGCCGATCACCAGCGACAGCGCTCCCGAGGCGAGGTTCTGCCGGATCTCCTCGCGCTCGGCGGGGGGCGTCGCCGCGGTGAGAAGAGCGAAGCGGATCCCGGCCGGGGCGAGGAGCCGCTCCACGGTGCGCGCATGCTGCTCGGCCAGGATCGAGGTCGGAGCCAGGAGCGCGGACTGCGCTCCGGCTCCCGCCGCGCGCGCCACGCCCGCCAGCGCCACCACAGTCTTTCCCGAGCCGACGTCCCCCAGAAGGAGCCGGCGCATCGGCGCTTCCGCGTCCAGGTCCCCCACCACGTCCGCCACCGCGCCCTCCTGGCCGGCGGTGAGCGCGAAGGGAAGGGACGCGAGAAATCCGCGCATCGACGCCGTGCCCGCCGAGAGCGGCGGCGCCCGGTGCTTCCCCCGGTGCTCGCGCCGCGCGAACTGGAGGGAGATCTGGAGGTTCAAGAGCTCCTCCAGGGCCAGGCGGCGCCGGGCCGGCTCGGTGTCGGCGAGGTCCGATGGAAAATGGACCTGCTCCAGAGCGGCGCGGATCGGCGGCAGTCCGAAGCGTTCGGCCCACTCGCCCGGGACGATATCCGGAGCCGTCTTCAGGTCGTCGAGCGCCTCCCGAACGCGCGCGCGCAGCCAGCGCTCGGTGATCCCCTCCGTCAGCGCGTAGCGCGGGGCCAGGCGGGCCACGTGCACGTGGTCGCCGTCCGCGTCGAGCGGCTCGAACTCGGGGTTGTGAAGCTCGACGCCGCGAAAGGTCTGGACCGCGCCCGAAAAGAGGTACCGCGCCCCCTCTTCCAGCTGCGAGGACCGAAACCCTTGGTTGAACCAGACCGCACGCAGAATCCCCGTCTCGTCCCGCAGCGTCGCGCGAAGATCGCTCCGCCCTCGCTGCCGCCGCCGCTCCAGCCGCTTCTCCATAACCGCCGCCACGATGGTGGCCTCGGTGCCGGGCACCAGATCGGCAATCGGAGTGAACTCGCGCCGGTCGCGATAGCCGACCGGCACATGGAACAGCAGGTGCCCGATCGTCGAGACGTTGAGCCGCGCCAGCCGCCGCGCCATCTCGGGGCCGACGCCTTTGAGGTAGCGGATGGGGTCGGAGAGCTGCATCAAGGGGAGGGTAGCATGCGGACCTGTGTGACGATGGCAACCTGGCGCTGCGCGGGTTGGGGAGCGGGGCAAATCAATCCGTCGGGCTCTGTGAAACGTCGCTTCGCTCCAATCGCCCGACGGATTGATTTGCCCCACTCCCCAACGCACGACCCTCCCCCACCCTACTTCTTGCTGGGTTTCATCCATCAGCGCCGAAGCCTTCCAGACCAGAAACGAAGGTGTCCGCCGTGTTGTGGGGGAGCGGGAAGGTCAATCCGTCGGGCGATTGGAGCGAAGCGACGTTTCACAGAGCCCGACGGGTTGACCTTCCCGCTCCCCCACTCCGCGCAGCGCCGCACTAGACACACCCATGCCCCGTCCGCTACACTCCTCAACTCATCGATTTCGGAGGAGCAATGGCCAGAGTTTGCGACATCTGCGGCAAGGGCGTGCAGCATGGACAGAACGTCAGCCATGCGCACAACATCACGAAGCGCCGCTGGGAAGTGAATCTGCAGGAAGTGCGCGCGGTGGTGGCGGGCCGCCCCAAGCGGCTCCGCGTCTGCACGCGCTGCATCCGCAGCGGGCGCGTCCAGAAGACGATGCCCCAGGCGGAAGCGCGCCGCGCCCAATCCGCAGGCTAGCTCGTCTACGGCGCCCGCGCGCCGGCTGAAAACAGGAACGCCCGCTCCGTGCTGGAGCGGGCGTTCACTTTTAGCGGACCGGGATCAGTCCATCTGCCTCCGGATGAAGGCCGGAACGTCCATGTTGTCCCGGGTGATCACGCGCCCTCCGAAAGGCCGGCGGGCGCTCCCCGCAGGGACGCGGAACGACGGACGGGCGCCGGCCGCGATCGGCGCCGGCTCGGGGGATTCCACCGGCTCCTCGTCGACTTCCTCCAGCTCCGGCCGGACCGTCACCGGCTTCGGCGCCACGCGAGGCGTCTCCAGCTCGTAGATGTGCGGCGCCTGCGGCCGCGCCGCTACCGCCTGCTTGGCCGCCTGGGAGAACGGCGAGCGCATCTTCGCCTCGGCCCGGCCGAAACCGGTCGCGATGACGGTGATGGAGAGCCCGTCCCCCAGCCTGTCGTCGATCACGGCGCCGAAGATCACGTTGGCGTCGTGACCCGCCGCGTCCACGACCACCGACACCGCTTCGCTGATCTCGTGAAGCGTCATCGACTCGCCGCCGGTGACGTTGACCAGGAGCGCCTCGGCGCCCGAGATCGAGATGTCGTCGAGCAACGGACTCGACACGGCGGACTGGGCGGCCTCGTAGGCCCGCGTCGGCCCGGTGGCGTAGCCCGCGCCCATGAGCGCGTTCCCGCGCTCGGCCATGACCGTCTTCACGTCGGCGAAGTCCAGATTCACCAGGCCGGGCACCGTGATCAGGTCCGAGATCCCCTTCGTCGCGTGGTGCAGCACCTGGTCCGCCGTCTTGAACGCTTCCCGGAGCGGCGTGTTCTTCTCCACGATCGTGAGGAGCCGCTGGTTCGGGATCACGATCAGCGTGTCGACGTTCTCCCGAAGCTCCCGGAGACCGTCCTCGGCCGCCTGCATGCGCCGCCGCCCCTCGAACTCGAACGGCTTGGTGACGACGCCCACCGTCAGAGCGCCCAGCGAGCGGGCGATCCGCGCCACCACCGGCGCCGCCCCGGTCCCGGTTCCCCCGCCCATGCCGGCGGTCACGAACACCATGTCCGAGCCGGCGAGCGACTCGGCGATCACGGCCTCGTCGGCCTCCGCCGACTGGCGCCCCACCGCGGGGTTCGCGCCGGAGCCCAACCCCTTGGTGATCTCGCCTCCCAGCTGGAGCTTTCGCGCGCATCGCGATTGCACCAGCACCTGGTTGTCCGTGTTCGCCACGATGAATTCCACGCCGGAGAGACCGGACTCCATCATGCGATTGACCGCGTTCCCGCCCGCGCCCCCGACTCCGATCACCTTGATCGAGGCTCCGGACCGCTCCACCCCTTCGTCGACCAGCTCGAACATCGCCGTCCCCTCCCTGTTCCGGTGCTAGACCAGTTCCTCGATCCAACGTCGAAGCCCTACCGAAATACGGCCGAACAACCCCTCTCCCGCCACGTGCGCCTTGGCGTCGCTCCAGAATGCGTGCAGCGCCAGTCCCACCCCCGTCGCGAACCGGGGGTCCGAAATCGCTTCCACCATCCCGGTAACGCCGGTGGGGATTCCCCGGCGCACCGGCAGGTCGAAGACCTGCTCCGCCAGCTCCGGCATGCCGGGAAGCGACGACGCGCCCCCCGTCAGCACCACGCCCGCCCCCAGGAGGTCGGCGACGTGGCTCTTCCGGATCTCACGGTTCGCCATCGCGAAGATCTCTTCCACGCGAGGCTCGATCATCATCGCCAGCATGTGCCGGGAGATGTCCCGGTCGGGACGCCCGCCCACGCTGGGCACCTTCACCGTCTCGTCCGGGCGCACCATCGACGTGAGGGCGCACCCGCTTCCCAGCTTCAGAGCCTCCGCGCGCTCCACCGGCGTGCGGAGGCCGATCGCGAGGTCGTTCGTCACGTTCGACCCGCCTAGCCCGATCACAGCGGTGTGGCGGATCGATCCCTCGAAGAAGACCGCCACATCCGTCGTCCCGCCCCCGATGTCCAGGAGGGCCACGCCCAGGTCCCGCTCGTCGGAGGCGAGCACGGCGTTCGCGGAGGCCAGGGGCTCCAGCACCAGCTCCTCCACGTGCACCCCCGCGCGCTCCGCGGCGCGGATCACGTTCCGGCACGCGGAGGCGGCGCCGGTGATGATGTGGGCTTCGGCCTCCAGGCGGACCCCGCACATCCCGACCGGATCGCGGATCCCCTCCTGGTCGTCCACGATGAACTCCTGGGGCAGGACGTGGAGAATCTCCCGATCGGCGGGAATGGCGACGGCCTTGGCCGCCTCGATCACGCGCGCCACGTCGTGCGGACGGATCTCGGAGTCCTTCCGCGACACGGCGATGACGCCGCGGCTGGTCAGCCCGCGGATGTGATCGCCCGCGATCCCGGCCCAGACGCTCTTCACGGCGCGCCCCGAGGACCGCTCCGCCTCCTCCAGCGCGTGCTGGATGGAAACGACGGTTTTCTCGAGATTAACCACGACGCCTCGCTTCAGTCCGTCGGACGGAGCGGTCCCCACGCCGATGATGCAGAGCCTGCCCGCCTCGTCCGCCTCGGCGACGATGGCGGTGATCTTGGTCGTGCCGATGTCGAGCCCCGCGTAGATCTTGGCTTCCATTCGTCTCCTCCTGCGGCCCGACTACACTTTGCCCGGCGGACCGGGACTCACGGATCCTTCGCTGCTCGCGACCTTTTCCGGACCGAACCGCACGATCACCTGTCCGCGGTAGCGCGCGTCCAGCACGAGGACGCGGCGGTCCCGCTCGCGCACGTCCCGGAGCGTGGCGGCCACGGCGCGGAGCGCGGAAAGCGTCACGCGCTCCGGATCGACCACGATCGGAATCTGATCGCGGGACGTGCGCAGCACCGCTCGGCCGGGCGTCTCGGCCGCGATCTCGGAGATCTCGGTGACCAGACCCACCTCGGGCGCTTCCATGAGGCGCACCAGGCGGAGCAGGTCTTGAAGCCGCTGTCCCGGGATGCGCGTGCCGGGGGCGCCGCCCTTGACGGCCAGGCCGGTCACCACGGGCCGGTCGGGGATGAGCCCTCTGCGGAGCGGCGTCAGCACCGTCCCCTCCGCGTCCACCTCGAGAAGCGTCCCGGTGTTCACGAGCACGAACGTCCGCCGCTCCGTGACCCGCACGGCCAGGCGTCCCGGCGTGCGCGTCACGCGCACCGCCTCGACCCTCGCGTTCTTCCGGAGCGCGTCGGCGATGGCCTCCGGGGAAATAAGAAGCAGGTTGTCCCCCTCCCGCACGGGAATCCGGGAGCGGATCTCATCCGGCGCGAGATAGAGAAGGCCGGTGACCTCGACGGCGTGCACTTGAAACGGCGGAAGCGAGCCCAGCGCGCGCGCCGCGGGGCGAGCGAGCAGCGGGGCCACCAGGGCGGCGATCGCGGCCAGAAGCGCCGCGAGGAGGATGCGCCGCCGGCGGCGCTTCAGGGCCGGCTTCTTCCACGAGGGGAGGCTCCGGTACCCGGCTCTCATCGCTGTCTCGCCACGGCGGGTGCGCCTTCGGATTCCGCGAGGAGGATTTCGCCGACGCGGAAGACGTCCCCGGCCCCGATCGTGAGGAAGAGATCTCCGTCGCGCACCAGGCCGCGCGCCACGCGGGCGGCTTCACCGTAGTCGGCGGCCTGCTGCACCGCCAGACCGCACGCGGCCCGGATCCGCTCGGCCAGGGACTCGGACGTGACGCCGGGGATGGGCGCCTCTCCGGCCGGATAGATCGGGAGAATCACCAGCTCCGTGACGCCGCGGAACGCCGTCGCGAAGCGGTCGGCGAGGGCGTGCGTGCGCGTGTATCGGTGCGGCTGGAAGACCGCGACGATGCGGCGCTCGGGATAGCCGCGGCGCGCCGCGCTGAGCGTGGCGCGGATCTCGGTCGGATGATGCGCGTAATCGTCGACCAAGAGAAAGCGCTCGCTTTGATATTTGATCTCGAAGCGGCG
>DATGVG010000064.1:0-6500 GCA_035300625.1 Candidatus Limnocylindrales bacterium | reverse complement strand
CCAGGTGACGTCGGCGTGGCATTCAATAATCAAGTGGGTTGCGATACTACCCGCGCTCTCGGATACGCCTACAGCACTCGATCGCCGTACTCGGACGGCGGCCCGCCCCCGGCCGTCGGCGTCACCCTTCTGAAGGGACCGATCGTACCTCGCCCTGAAGGAGGCTCCCGTGAGCTTGGGATGTCTGCCTTCCGCCGGTTTACTGCTCCACCGTTCCGAACAGACCTCGGGTACGCCGACGCTGCCTACCGCGTCCTGCAGGGGCTCCAGGAAGGAGGGGACCCGCTGCACGAATTCGACGACCCCGCGAAACCGGTGACGAGATGGGAAGTGTCCGGGGACCCGGTCGCCGGGTCGGGGTGGACGGACAGCGACCCGGCCGGAGACGCACGACGGCAATTCCTACTGTCCACGGGGCCGTTCCAGATGAGGCCGGGTGAGGAGCAGATCATCGAAGTCGCGATCGTCATTGGCCGCGGCACCGATCGGCTCGCTTCGATCGCCGAACTCCGAGGATCCGTCGACCTGCTGCGCGCCGGGATTGCCGGGCTACCCAATCGCCCGCCGGTCGTAAGGGTGGCACGGCCCTACGGTGACCCGATCGAGGCCTATGAGGGTGTCCTGTACACCCGCTGGGTATACGCGTATGACCCCGACGGGGATCAGGTCAGCCTGCGAGCCTCGATTCTTCCTCGCGGGGCGACCTTCATAGATAGCGGAGGGGGACGCGGATATCTGGGCTGGGCTCCCGATTTCGACCAGGCGGGAGTCCATTTCGCCAAATTCGAGGGAGTCGATGCTCTTGGGGTCGTCGACTCGGACACCCTATCCATTGTCGTCAACAACGTGAATCGCGCTCCCGAAGCCCGGAGCGGCGGTCCCTACCATGGCGTCGTGGGAACGGTGGTGGAATTCGACGGGTCCGCCACTCGTGACCCGGACGGGGATCCCTGCCTGTTGGCCTGGTCGTTCGGGGACGGGACGACCGCGGAAGGATTCAGACCCGTCCACACCTACTCCGCGACGGGGACCTACCTGGTCGTGCTTCAAGCGCGCGACCAGGAGTTGGCGGATCCCGACACGACGGTCGCCACGATCGGCACCCCGATCGAGGCGCGGGTTGTCGTTACCGGAGAGGAGGGGGTCGTACGTCTGGCTTCGCCTGCCGCGGCCGTCACGCTCTCCCTCGAGATCGAGGGGGGTGGTGTCAGCCCGGCGGATCTCGAGTCCGCAGCGTTCGTGCTCGAGAGCCACGGCACCGGCACGGTCTCGTCGATCACGGCGCTGCAGGGGGAGACGCGCTCCGGCGGAGATCACGACGGAAACGGAGTGCCCGAGCTGGCACTCGCGTTCCGAAAACAAGGTCTACGCGCGCTTTTTGGGAACCTCCCAGAGGGCCGTACGATCACGACCGCGGTCCTTACCGGGACGGTCGGCACGAACCTGGTGGTCACGATTCCCGTTGAGCTCACAATCGTGACGACCCACAAATCCCTGGCGGTAATGCTGGCGCCCAATCCCATCAACCCCGCAGGGACGCTCACCTTCACCACGACGCGGCCCGGCCGTGCCATCGTGACGCTGTACGACGTTCGGGGGCGCCTCGTCCGCAGGCTCTTCCAGGCGAGCGCGGCACCGACCGGTTATCACGACGTGCGGATCGACGGTCGGGACGACCTCGGACGCCCTATCGCGACGGGGCTCTACTTCTACCGGATTGAAGCCGCCGAAGGGTCCGTCTCGGGCCGAATCACCATCTTGAAGTAGCCGTCGCGTTCACGCGGGGGGGGCGGATTGCTTTTCCCGCCCCGCCCTCCGCGCTACACTGAGGCGCCATGCCCACCTCGACCCTGGGTCTCGTGCTCGGCACCGCGTTCGCCTCGGGGCTCAACATCTACGCCACGGTCGCGACCCTCGGCCTGTTGCACCGGTTCGGGGCGATCGTGCTGCCCGAGCCGCTCCGGCCCCTCGCGAATCCGGTGATCCTGGGCCTGGCTCTGCTCCTCTACGTCATCGAGTTCTTCGCGGACAAGATCCCGGCTCTCGACCACCTGTGGGACGCGGTTCACACGTTCATCCGGCCTCCGGCGGCTGCTCTTCTCGCCTTCGCCGCGGTCGCGAACGTGGGAGAGCCGTGGCGGCTGGGGGCGGCGCTTCTCGCGGGCACGGTCGCCCTCGCGTCGCACGGAGGGAAGGCCACGACACGCGTCGCGGTGAACGCGAGCCCGGAGCCGTTCAGCACGTGGGGGGTCAGTCTGGGGGAGGACGCGCTCGCGATCGCACTGACATGGCTTGCCGCGACGCATCCGATTCTCGCGATCGCGCTCGCCATCGTCCTGACGGTCGCGGCCGTGTGGGTGGTGGTGCTGCTGGTCCGGCTGGCGCGCCGGATGGTGGGGCGGCTCCGAGCGGTCTAGGCTACCGCCGCCGCCCTTCGCTTGTGGGGATCCAGGTGGCGCTTCCGCACCCGGATCGCGGCGGGGGTCACCTCGACCAGCTCGTCGTCGTTGATCCACTCGATCGCCTGCTCGATGTTCAGATCGCGCGGCGGCGTGAGCTTGATTCCCTGCTCGGACGTGGAGGCGCGCATGTTGGTCAGGTGCTTCCGCTGGCAGGCCTGCACGATCAAGTCGCCGTCCTTCACCTGCTCCCCCACGACCTGCCCCTCGTAGACGGAATCGGTCGGCTTGACGAAGAAGAGGCCGCGGTCGCCCAGGCGGTCCAGCGCGTAAGCGGTCACGTCGCCCCCCTCCTTCGCGACCATCGCGCCGCGCTTCCGGTTGGGGAGCGCGCCGCGATGCGGTCCGTACTTGTCGAACAGGTGGTTCAAGAGGCCGGTGCCCTTCGTCAGCGTGAGGAACTCGGTCCGAAAACCGAGCAGCCCCCGCGAGGGGATCGAGAACTCCATGCGCGTCCGGTCGCCGTGGCGGCCCAGGTGCTGCAGCTCGCCGCGCCGCTCGCCCAATGACGCGATCACGGCGCCGGTGAATTCCTCGGCGCAGTCGATGATCAACTCTTCGTAGGGCTCGAGCGTGGCGCCCTTCTCGTCGGTGTGGAAGATCACCTGGGGCCGGCCCAGCGCGAACTCGAAGCCTTCCCGGCGCATCGTCTCGGCCAGGATCGCCAGCGACAGCTCGCCGCGCCCGAGCACCAGGAAGGAGTCCGCGTCCTCGGAGCGCTCCATGCGCAGGCCGACGTTCCGCTCCAGCTCACGCTCCAGCCGCTCCAGGAGATGGCGGCTGGTCAGGTATTTCCCGGAGCGCCCGGAGAAGGGCGAGTCGTTCACCCGGAACTCCATGGAGAGCGTCGGCTCGTCCACGGGGATCCCGGTGAGCGGCGTGGGATCCTCCAGGTCCAGGATCGTCTGTCCGATCTCGATCGCGGGAAACCCGGAGAGCACCACGATGTCGCCGGCCGTGGCTTCGGCCACCTCGACCCGCTCGATCCCCTCGAACAGGTAGATCTTCCCGATACGACCCTTCTGCACGATCTCGCCGTCGGGCCGCACGGCGGCCAGCTCGGCTGATCGCGTGATCCGGCCCGAATGGATGCGTCCCACTGCGAGCCGCCCGAAGTAGTCGGAATAGTCGATGTTGGCGACGATCAGCTTGAACGGCGTCACCCCGATGGCGGGTGCCGGGACGTGCTTCATGATGGCATCCAGGAGCGGCCTCAAGTCCCCGGAAGTGGCACCGGGATCGGACGAGGCATAGCCCAGCCGCCCGGACCCGTAGAACACGGGGAAGTCCAGGTGCTCGTCGTGCGTCGCCAAGGAGAGGAAGAGGTCGTGGATCTCCTCCTCCACCTCCAGCGTCCGCGCGTCGGCCCGGTCGATCTTGTTGATCAGCACGATCGGCCGCTTCCCGGCTTCCAGCGCCTTCTTCAGCACGAAGCGCGTCTGGGGCAGGGGTCCCTCCGAGGCGTCCACCAGGAGGAGCACCCCCTCGACCATGGTGAGGATCCGTTCCACTTCCGAGCCGAAGTCCCGGTGCCCGGGCGTGTCCACGATATTGATCACAGTGTCCCGGTAGCGGATGGCGGTGTTCTTGGCGAGGATGGTGATGCCGCGCTCTCGCTCCAGGTCGCCGGAGTCCATTACGCACTCCTCCACGTGCTGGCCCGCCCGGAACGTCCCGGACTGCTTCAGGAGGGCGTCCACGAGCGTGGTTTTTCCGTGGTCCACGTGGGCGATGATGGCGATGGCGCGGCGGTCCGCGCGGCGGTTGATGGCGATCATGGGCGAAAAAGAATACCAGATGCGGGCCCCGGGCGGGGAGAAAGCAGCGAAGAATTTGGTGGCGCGGCGCCCGCGACGGTGTTATTATTACGATATCGTACTATACGATATCGGACGAACCAGCGGAGCCTGTCCATGCGATTCGAGTTCCTCTCTCCGATCCACAGAGCCTATCGGCAGATCGCCTCCTACCTGGAGGCACCGTGTGCCGCCGAGGGGGTCAGCACCCGGGAGGGGCACCTTCTCTCCTACCTCCGGAGCTACGAGCCCTGCTCGGTGGGCGACGTGCTCCGCGTGTTCGGAGAGCGCCCATCCACCGCGACCAGCATGCTCGACCGCCTGGACGCCGAAGGCCTCGTCCGCCGCGCCCCGAGCGCCGAGGACCGGCGCAGCGTGATCCTGCGCCTGACGCGCCGGGGACGCGCGGTGGCGGACCGGCTCCGCCGCTGTCTCGTCGCCTTCGAGGCGCGGGTCCGTGCGGGAGCCGACCCCCGGGACATCCAGGGATTCCACACGGTGATGGACGCCATCGCCGCCGCCACCGAAGCCAGAAAGGAGACACACCGATGACCCCCGCCGACCTCAAGCGCCTGTTCGGAACCAGCCACAGCGCCCTCCACGTGAACATCGCCGGCGTGACCGAGGACGAGGCGCTCCACCAGCCCGACTCCGCCGGCAACTGCCTCAACTGGACGGTGGGTCACATCGTCGCCTCGCGGAACGGCGTGCTTCACGCGCTGGGGCGCGACCTGTACTGGACGCCCGAGGAGGCCGCCCGGTACAAGCGCGGCAGCGACCCGATCACCGGTCCCGGCCAGGGACGGTCCTTCCAGCGGCTGGTCCAGGACCTGGATCAGTCGCAGGAGCGGATCCTGGCCGCCCTGGACAGCGTGACCGAGGCCGATCTCCAGAAGCCGCACAACGAGAAGATGGCCGTGGGCGAATGGATCTCCTTCCTCCACTTCCACGAGGCCTACCACGTCGGACAGACCGGGCTTCTCCGGAGGATCGTCGGAAAGGAGGGAGCCATCCGCTAGCGGCCACCGTATACTGCCCGCCGTCATGGACGACGCGCTGACCGTACACCGTCTCCACTTCGCCTTCACGGTGACGTTCCACTATCTCTTCCCCCAGCTCACGATGGGGCTCGCCCTCCTCATCCTGATCCTCAAGACGTGGTATCTCAAGAGCAGGGATTCCCGCTACAACGACGCCGCGCGCTTCTGGGCGAGGATCTTCGGCATCAACTTCGCGCTGGGCGTCGTTACCGGGATCCCGATGGAATTCCAGTTCGGGACGAATTGGGCCGATTTTTCGAAGATGGCGGGCAGCGTGATCGGCCAGACGCTGGCCATGGAAGGCGTCTTCTCCTTCTTTCTGGAATCCTCGTTCCTGGGCCTCTTCCTCTTCGGCGAGCAGCGTCTGGGCCAGGTCGGCCATTGGTTCGCCGCGCTTCTGGTCTTCCTGGGCGCCTGGCTCTCGGGATTTTTCATCATCGCCACGGACGCATGGATGCAGCACCCGGTCGGGCACACCGTGCTTCCCGGCGGGGCTGTCGCGCTCCACAGCTTCTGGGCGCTGCTCCTGAACCCGTGGGGGCTGTGGCAGTACTGGCACAACATGAACGGCGCGGTGCTCACGGCGTGCTTCGTCATGGCCGGCGTGGGCTCCTACTACCTGCTCGCGCAGCGCCACGAGGAGATGGGGCGGCTCTTCGTGCGCGTCGCCGTCCTGGTCGGAGCGCTCGCCTCGATCCTTCAGCTCTATCCGACGGGGGACATGCAGGGGCAGATGGTCGCCCGCCACCAGCCGGCCACGCTGGCCGCGATGGAAGGGCTGTTCGACACGGCGCAGGGGGCGCCTCTCGCGATCATCGGCCAGCCCGACGTGGCGAGGCAGAAGCTGGACAATCCCATCGTGGTCCCGCGGCTCCTGAGCTTTCTCACCTACCGGCGGTGGACGCACGAGGTCCGCGGGCTGAACGATTTCCCCCGCGACCAGTGGCCCGACAATATCCCGCTCCTCTATTACTCGTACCGGATCATGGTCGGGCTGGGCACCTTCTTCATTTTGATTCTCGTCACCGCCGCGATTCTCTGGGCCCGGGGCACGCTGTACCAGAGCCGGTGGATGCTCTGGATCGTGATGCTCGCCGTGCCCTTCCCGTACATCGCGAACACCGCGGGGTGGATCACGGCCGAGGTGGGACGGCAACCCTGGCTGGTCTACGGGCTCTACCGCACGGCCGGCGGCGCGTCGAAGA
>DATGVG010000063.1:0-28650 GCA_035300625.1 Candidatus Limnocylindrales bacterium | reverse complement strand
GTCGCTGCCAAAAATCCCGGTCGGCTCCTGGATCCGCGACGACCTGGCGATCTGGATCGGGCATCCCGAGAAGAACGCCGCGTGGGACGCGCTGCGAAGGACGCGGGAGCTGTTGCGCGCGCGGGGGGCGGAGGCGCCGCCCGCGGCGTGGGAGGCGCTTTACGCGGCGGAGGGGAGCGACTGGTTCTGGTGGTACGGCGACGACCACGAGAGCGATCAGAAGGGGATCTTCGACGCGCTCTTTCGCGGACACCTGGAACAGGCGGTGGCGACGCTCGGGATCCCGCCACCGGAGTTCCTGCGCCGGAGTCTTCTCGGCCGCGGCGACGAAGGCGCGGCGGAAGCGGATGCGGCCCTGAGTTGGGAGGCGGGCGAAGGGGAGGGTGCGATGCACCGCGCGAGCGGGCTCCTGAGCGCGGCGCGCTTTTCCGCCGGCGACGGAGCGCTGCGCTTCCGGATCGGGATCGCGCCCGGCGCGTCCCGGAAAGGCGCGGCGCTGGTGATCCGCTTCGGCGAGGACGGCACGCTCGCGGCGCGGCTTCCCCTGGACGGCCCGGAGTCGGGTCCGCTCGCGTGGGAGGGTCCGGGGAGCGGGACCGGCGGGGAAGAGCCTGGGAGCTATTCCGGCGGCGAGTGGATCGCGGCGCAGATCCCCCTCCGGCGAATCCCCCGCGACGGCCGTGGACAGGCTCTCTGGCGCGTGGAGGTCGAGCGCGGAGGCAACGTGGAGGAGCGGGCGCCGCGCGAGGGGTGGTTCCGCCATGCTTGACGCGTCCTGGTGCGCATGCTATCCGTCCCCCGTGGCGAACGGGGTGCGGCACGAGTCGATTTCCGAGCGCGAGATCGTGAGCGGTCGCGCGCTCGCCGCGGTCGCCTATCTCCCGGGACTCTGCTTCATCGGCCTCCTCGAAGCCCCCAATAACCGGTTCGTCCGCTTCCACGCACGACAGGGTCTGGCGCTGTTTCTCTGCGAGATCGTGGCCTGGCTCGGGATCGCGATCGTCGACGACTCGCTGGGCCGGATCCCGGTGCTCGGGATGATCGCCGGGGCCTCGCTCCGGCTGACCCTGGGGCTGGGATTCCTGGCGGCGACGGCATACGGCGTCGCCAAGGGCCTGTCGGGCGATACGGTTCGAATCCCGTTCCTCGGCGACCTTCCGGACAAGCTCCGGTTCTGATGTCCATGATTCCCGAAAAGCGGTTCTGGCTTCTCCGGCGCCTGGCCAAGGTGCTGACGGTCGGCGCCTGGGTGGTCTTCGCGCTGGTCGTGCTGGTGACGCCGGTCGGGATCGCGCGGGGTGTCGTGGCCCGGAACAACGCCGAGGTCTGGGACTGGGTCAAGTACGGCACCTCCGGCGGGCTGATCTTCGTGAACCTGCTCTGGATCGCGCAGTCGATCCAGGTGATTCTGGCGATCGAGGAGAACACCAAGCAATCCACGTACGTCCTCGAGAAGCTGACCACCTTGGCGCAGCAGATTCGGGACCGCCTTGCTGAAAATGAGGAGGCGCGGGAGGAACGGTAGCGACGGGCGGGCAAAGCGGGATTCTGGGACGTTCCATGGGCCTGGCGAGCGGTGAGCGCCAGGCCTTCGGCGTTTGTGGCCACGGGGGTGCGCATGGGGCCGTCCATGTCGGATAAGGGGTATTATGTCAACTACACCCCTGGGCACCACGCCCCCCTGGCGGGCCTTGGTTGTGGGGGTGTAGTTGACATGAATACCGGGGGGCCCTTTACGGGAATTGCGTGGCGCGCCCTGAGACAATCTCGTCTAGGGCTTCGGCTGGTGGGGCTTCGGCTGGGGCCGGCGCCGGGTAACCACGTTCACCAGTCGCCCGGGGACGACGATCACCTGGGCGATCTCCTCTCCATCGATGAAGCGCTGCACCCGCGGGTCGGCCAGGGCGGCGGCCCGGGCGGCCTCCTGCTCGATCCCCACCGCCACCTCGATCTGGGAGCGGACCTTCCCGTTGACCTGCAGCACCAGGCTCTGGAGATCGCTGTGGAGCGCCGCGCGATCGGGTTGGGGCCACGGGGCCGTGACGACCGATTGGGGGTGACCCAGACGGTCCCAGGCGCCTTCCGCGGTATGCGGGGCCAGGGGGGCGAGCAGACGGGTGGCCAGATCGACGGCCTCCGCGACCTCCGGTGACTGCAGAGATCCTCCGGCGGCCTCGTAATCCAGGATGGCGTTCACCATCTGCATGAGGCCGCTGACCGCGGTGTTGAAATGGAAGCGGTCGACGTCGTCGGTGATCTGGAGGACCAGCTGGTGCACTCGGCGGCGCAGGTCACGGGCCGGCCCGGAGGGCGCAAACGGCCTTTTTCCGGTCGCCATAACCTCCTTCGTCGCAGTAAACTCCTCGATTATTCTCCAGTATCGCGTGAGAAATCGATACGCGCCCTCGACGCCGCGGTCGTTCCACTCGGCGTCCTTCTCCGGCGGTCCGATGAACAGGGTGTAGAGCCGGACCGTGTCGGCCCCGTAGCGCTCGATCAGGGTGTCGGGGGGGACCACGTTCCCCTTCGACTTGGACATCTTCGCGCCGTCCTTCGTGATCATTCCCTGGGTGAAGAGGCGCTCGAACGGCTCAGGAAAGGCGACCAGCCCGGCGTCCTGGAAGACCTTGACGATGAAGCGCGAGTACAGGAGGTGCAGAATCGCGTGCTCCACGCCCCCGATGTACTGGTTCACGGGCAGCCACCGATTCACCGCATCTGTATCGAACGCACGGTCTTCCGCCTTTGGGCTCAGAAATCGAAGGAAGTACCATGACGAATCCACGAACGTGTCCATTGTGTCGGTCTCGCGCCTGGCGGGACCGCCGCACTTGGGGCACGTGGCCCGCAGAAACGCCTCGTTGGACAGGAGCGGCGACTCGCCGGTGGGCTTGAACTCCACCTGGTCGGGGAGTAGCACCGGCAGCTCGGATTCCGGCACGGGCTGCATCCCGTGCGTCGGGCAGGTCACCATCGGAATCGGCGCTCCCCAGTAGCGCTGCCGCGAGATCAGCCAGTCACGGAGGCGGTAGTTGACCCGCGCCTCCCCCTTCCCTTCTTTCTCCAGCGCCTGGACGATGGCGCGTTTCCCCTCCCCGCTCGCCAGGCCGTCGAATCGCCCGGAGTTCACGAGGCCCCCTTCTCCCTCGTAAGCCGCCTTCCCGTCGAAGCGGGGCTCCTGATCGGGGCGGATCACCTCGACGATCGGCAGCCGGTAGGTGGTCGCGAACTCGAAGTCGCGCTGGTCGTGCGCGGGCACCGCCATGATGGCGCCCGTGCCGTAGCCCATCAGCACGTAGTTCGACACCCAGACGGGGAGCTTGGCGCCGCTCAGAGGATGGATCGCGGAGACGCCGAGCGGAACCCCCTCCTTCTCGGTCTCCACGGCGAACCGGTCCTCGACGCGCGCCCGCTTCAGCCGCTCGACGAAACGCGCGGCATCCGGAGACAGGCGCCCTTCCGCCGCCAGTGCGGCGACCAGCGGGTGCTCCGCGGCCACCACCATGAAGGTGGCGCCCATCAGGGTGTCGGGACGCGTGGTGAATATCTCGAGCGGCGCGTCGCGGCCGGCGAGGGGGAAACGCACCGAGGCGCCCTCGCTCCGGCCGATCCAGTTCGCCTGCATCACGCGCACTTTCTCGGGCCAGTGCTCGAGCAGCGCCAGGTCCCGCAGAAGGGCGTCGGCGTAGGCCGTGATCTTGAAGTACCACTGCTCGAGCTCGCGCGTCTCGACGGGCGTGTCGCACCGCTCGCAGCGGCCGTCCACGACCTGCTCGTTGGCCAGGACCGTCTGGTCGGTGGGGCACCAGTTCACCGTCCCCATCGCCCGGTGCGCCAGTCCCCGCTTGTAGAGCTGCAGGAAGATCCATTGGGTCCACTTGTAGTAGGCGGGATCGCACGACGCGATCTCCCGGTTCCAGTCGTACATCGCGCCCCACGCCTGGAGCTGGGTCTTCATGCGGGCGATGTTCTTCTTGGTCCAGACCGCGGGGTGAATCTGGTTCGCGATGGCGGCGTTCTCGGCCGGGAGGCCGAACGCGTCCCATCCCATGGGCGCGAGGACCGTGTACCCCTGCATCTTCTTCACGCGCGCGACGGCGTCGCCCAGGATGTAGTTCCGCCCGTGTCCCACGTGGAGGTCGCCCGAGGGGTACGGGAACATGTTGAGGCAATAGAAGCGCCGGTCCGCCGCCATGGGATCGTCCAGCTCGAAGAGCCGCTCCTTCCGCCACCGTTCCTGGGCGCGCTCGGAGAGCTCACGGAACGGATAGCTCGGACCGCGCGTCGCCTCCCCGCGCCCCCGCGTCTCTTCTCCCTGGCGTGACTCAGGCATCGTGGCTCGCCCTCCCCGGCGAGAGCAGCATTCGTTCGATCAGGTCGCGCAGCTCGGCGTCGCGCGCCTCCCCGCGCTTCAGGGCCCGATCCGCCGCGTAGACGGCATGGAGCGCGGCCCGCGCGGCCGACGGCGGGAGGGTGACCCGCGGCGCGGCCCCGCGGCGGTACGCGAACGCCTGAGGCTCCAGCGCGGCCAGCGCGCGCTCGGCCACCGCCCAGAGCGCGCTGGTCCCGCCGACGCCCTCGGCGTCGAGCGCCGCGGCCTCGCGGCGCGCGGCCCGCGCATCGCGCGCGAGCACCGCGTCGGCCCATCGGTCGAGCGACCCGCCGGCGCGCGCGCCGCGCAGCGCCGCGAGCGCCGCCGCCGGCACCTTCCCCGAGGGCTCCGCGTAGAGTCGGAGCTTTTCGATCTCCTGCCGGGCCTCGAGGAGGTCCTTGGCGTGCTCGGCCAGAGCCGCGCCCGCACCCGGGGGCAGAACGAGTCCGGCTTCGGCCAGCATGCGGTCGACCCAGCGGACGGCTTCCCCCGGGCGGAGAGCACAGGCGACGGAAGCGCCGGCGGCCGCGAGCGCTTGCAATCCCCGGAGCTCCGCGATCTCGCGGGCCGTCGTGACCAGGAGTCGGGTCGCCTCGGCTCCGCCGCGGGTCCAGGCGACGAGGGCGTCCTCGCATTCCTTGTCGAGCTTCGAGCCTTCCCGGATCCAGAGGCGGCGGGACGAGGAAAAGAGCGACAGGGACGCGAGCGCCCCTGCCAGCGTCTCGGCGGTGAGCGCCTCGGCGTCCAGCCGCTCCAGCTCCGCGCCCTCGGACTCTCCCCCCGCGCGGAAGGCGGCGACCAGACGCGAGCGCAGGAACTCGTCGGGCCCGGCGGCCAGGACCAGGGGAGGCATCGCTTCCCACCCGCCCGACAGGGCGCGCTCCGCCTCGTCGAACGGAAGCGTAGCGCCGCGTTTTACCGTCATATCGCCGTCAGGCTCCCGCCGGGCGTTACCAGCCCTGCACCGTCCGGCTCACGATCTGATCCGCCAGGCTTTTCACCAGATCCGCACGCGCCTCGGCTTCGGTCTTCGCGGGCGCGGACCCCACCGGGACCACATTGTACGTGCTCCGGACCGTGAACGCGTCCTCCTTCCAGACGTCCCGGGCCTTCACCAGGTCCCGGAACAGGAGGCGGACGGTGAGGATGATCTCGTACTGCGTGGGCTTCTCCTCCCGCGTGTAGCTGAAGGGCTGGTTCTTGTAGGCGAGGACCGTCCCGCGCAGGACGGAATCCGCTTGGCGCTCCCCCACGATCTTGAGCCGCCGGTCCGCGAGGAAGGCGTCCTGGAGCGCGCGCGTCACGTCGTCCGCGATCCCGAACTCGACCGTGCTGTTCGCGAACACGGGGACGGCAAGCGTCTTGATGTGCGGGGGAAGGACGCTCGAGAGCGTGTACCCGCATCCGCCGGCCAGGAGCGCGACGAGCGGGACGAGGAGCCTAGAGGAGCTCGCCCGACGCGGGAGCATCATGGAATCCGTAGAGCTTCATCCGGTACCGGAGCTTGTCCCGCTTCATCTGGAGGAGCTGCGCCGCGCGGCTCTGGTTTCCCCGGGTCCAGTCGAACGCGCGCTGGATCACCTCGCGCTCCACTTCTCCCAGGGCCTTCTCGAGATCCACTCCGTCCTCGCCGAATTGCCCGCTCTCGATGACCGCGCGGAGGAGATCGAGGGACGAGCCGGTGCGCGCGGCCGGCGGCGCGATGGCGGCCGCCAGGTGCTGGGCCTCGATCGTCGTCCCCTTGTTGAGAAGCACGATCCGCTCGAAGAGATTCCGCAGCTCGCGGATGTTACCGGGCCAGGGATAGGCCAAGAGCACGCGCTCGGCCTCGGTTTCGATCTGCTCGAAGCTCTTCCCGAACGCCACGTTGAACTGGGCCAGGAAGTGCCGCGCCAGGGGAAGAATGTCCTCGCGCCTCTCCCGGAGCGCCGGCACCCGGATCGGGACGACCTTGAGCCGGTAGTACAGGTCCTCGCGAAAGCGCTGCTCGCGCACCATCGTCTCGAGGTTCTGGTTGGTCGCCGAGATGACCCGGACGCTGACGGTGATGTCCTTGGTCCCGCCCACGCGCTTGAACGTCATGCGCTCGAGGACGCGGAGCAGCTTGACCTGGATCGTCAGGCTCATCTCCCCAACTTCGTCCAGGAACAGGGTGCCGCCGTTGGCCAGCTCCAGGAGCCCCTGCTTCTGCTGCCGCGCGTCGGTGAAGGCCCCCTTCTCATGGCCGAACAGCTCCGACTCGAGGAGCTCGCGCGGAATGGCGGCGCAGTTCAGCTCCAGCATCGGCTTCTCCCGGCGCCCCGAGATCTCGTGGATCAGGTGGGCGATCAGCTCCTTTCCCGTTCCGCTCTCCCCGTCGATCAGCACGCTCGTCGAGTCCGAGGTCGCGACCTGGTCCACCACCGAATACACCTGCTGCATGGCCGCGCTCTGGCCGCGCACGAACTCGCGCGAGAAGTTCTGGCTGCGCTCCCGGCGATGGTGCTGCACCTCGCGCCCCAGCCGCTGCGTCGCGAGCTCCCGCTCCAGGACCGCCAGCAGCTCCTCGCGGATCGGCTTCCCTTTCGTCAGGTAGTCGCGCGCGCCGGATCGCATGGCCCGGACGGCGCTCTCGTGATCGGGATCACCGGTGAGCATGACAACGATCTGGTCGGGCCACTGGGTGCGGATCCGCTGGAGGATTTCGATCCCGCTCCGATCGGGGAGGCGGATGTCGAGAAGCACCAGGTCGACGGTCTCCTTCTCGAGCGCGCGGAGGCCCAGAGCGCCGGACTCGGCCGTGATGACGTGATACCCCTCTGCCTCGAGATCGCGAGGCAGGAAGTAGCGGATCGTCTCGTCGTCGTCGATGATCAGGATCGACGCTTTTGCCATTCGCCCCTCACGATGACGTGTCCGGAAGCACCGCGCGGAACCGCGTTCCCCGGCCGGTGACGCTCTCCACCTCCAGGGTCCCGCCGTGGCGCTGAACGATACCATGCGCCACGAACAGCCCCAGCCCCGTGCCCTTGGCGCGGGTGGTGAAGAACGGCTCGAAGACGCGGGGGAGGTCCTCGGCGGAAATGCCGTGCCCCTCGTCTTCCACTTCGATCACGGCCGCCGGTCGCTCCCCCAGCCTTCGGTACGCCCGCACCGTGACCCTGCCCCCCGCCTCCGATGCCTGCACGGCGTTCTGGATCAGGTTGAGAAGCACCTGCTGGAGCTGGTCGGCGTCGGCCAGGACCGTGGGCCAGGTATCGGCATCCCCGCGATCGATCGTGACCCCCGAGGCTTCGATGGAAGGTTGGAGTCCGCGGAGCGCCCATTCCACGACGTCCGCGACCCGGGTGGGACGCGCGAGGACTTCCCGCGGTTTGGTGGCGGTGAAGAGATCCTGAATGATCGTGTTGAGGCGCACGACCTCGCGCAGGATGAACGCGACGCTCTCGTGCCGCTCGTCCCCTTCGGGAAAACCGCGGCTCAAGTACTGGACCCCCGTCGCGATGCCGGTGAGCGGGTTCCGGAGCTCGTGCGCCACGCTGGACGCGAACCTGCCCAGCGCCGCGAGCCGATCGAGCTGGCGGATCCGATCTTCCATGCGCTTCAAGCTGGAGACGTCGAGGAGAGTTGCGACCGCGCCTCGGATCGTGCCGTCCACGTCGCGCAGCGGGGCCGTGCTCACTTCGACGGGAAGACTCGAGCCGTCCGGGCGGACCACCTCGTGCTCGGCTCGCACGGTGGTCTCCCCACTATCCAGGCTCGCGGTCAGCGCGTCGTGCCACGAGCGCGCTCCGTGGGCGGGGGGGATGCGGGAGATCGGGGCGGCGCGCGCCATCTCCCGGTCCAGGCCCAGGATCGCCTCGGCGCCGCGATTCCACGCGAGCACGCGCCGGTGCGTGTCGACCGCCACCAGCCCGAGGGGGAGGTTCTCGATCACCTCGTCCCGGAAGCGTGCCTCCAGGGTGAGGTTCTCGCGCAGGCCAAGGTTGACGAGAATCGGGCCCAGCGACGGGGCGATCGCCTGGAGCTTGTCCATCCGCCCGAGCGTGTCCTCCCCTTCGATGCCCACCATCGCGACGATGTGGCGGAACTGGCAGGGGTCGCACGCGCGCTCCCCTCCCGCCATCTCGTCCAGCCCCCTGTGGGACAGAGGGCAGGTCGCGCCGCCGCCGAGGGAGCCGGGGCAGGCCGGGACTTCCCCGGTCAAGCGCCCGACCCCGACCTCGCCGCGGATCGCGATCGGGCGCCAGGGTCCTCCGTTCCGGGAGCCAGAGGGAGCGGTCCACAGCTCTTCGTCCCCTTCCCCCAACGCGGCCCATCGGAGCCAATCCTGGGTCAGCCGGGACGCCGGCACCGGTTCGGGTCGAGGGTCCCCGAGGGCCGGGTTGGCCGGTCGGTAGAGCGTGAACGAGATGGGGCTCCCCTCGATCACGCCCAGCCAGAGGCGCGGCTCGTCGAGTGCACGGGCGAGGTAGGTGACCAGGGTCTGGTAGGTGTGGCCGGGCTCGGCGTCGGCGGAGGAGAAGGCGACCAGCTCGCCCAGTCCTTCCAGCTGAACGCGGGTAGCCAGCTCGCGGCGGAAATTGGTCTCGAGATCGCGGAGGAGCAGCTCGACGAGAGGGCTGAGGGACGCGGGGCCAGCGCTCTCCGGCGCCCCGGCCTCCTCTCCGGTGAGCGGCGCGAGTCCGCAGAGGGAGCGAATCTCCTCCGCGCGGCGCCAGAGCCGCTCGACGGATGCGCGCTGGGTCAGACGGGGTGGTGTGTTCAGGAACCGGACGCTAGCATCCGCCCCCGCGGGGGGTCAAGCCGCGTCGGGAGGGCGTGCCTTGCGGAGCGTCCCCCATCAGAGCGCGCCGTCGCCGCTGACCATCACCCGGAACGTCGCCGCCATGATCTTGAGATCCAGGAGGAGGCGGCCGTACCGGATGTAATAGAGATCGTACTGAAGCTTCCGGTTGACCGTCTCGACTGAGGTGTCGTACCGCCAGCGCACCTGCGCCAGACCGGTGACCCCGGGGAGCGCCTCGCAGCGGTGGACGTATTCGGGGAGCGTTTCCGACAGGGACACGACGAAGCTCGGCCTCTCGGGGCGCGGTCCGACGAGGCTCATGTCGCCCTTGAGCACGTTCCAGAGCTGCGGCGTCTCGTCGAGGCGCGTGACGCGGAGAATCTTTCCCACGCGCGTGACGCGGGAATCGGCACGCGAGGCCCAGACGGGCCCGGTGTTCTTTTCCGCGTTCGCCACCATGCTGCGGAACTTGTAGATCCGAAACGGACGACCGAAATAGTCCACCTGACGGCGGTCCGCGCCCTCGGGGCGCGTCTGGGCCGAGCCCTCTCCCGCGCGCCGCGGTCCCTTGCGGCGGGTCTTTCCGATGCGTTCCTGGGCGTAGATGATCGGTCCCCTGCTATCGAGCTTGATCGCGATCGCGACCAGGAGAAAGACCGGCAGCAGCACGAGCAGCCCCGCCGCGGACGCGAGAACGTCGATCGCGCGCTTCAGGCGCCAGTAGGCGGCGTCGGCCGGAGCGGTGCCGGTGTACCCGCGGGGATATTCGGATGGAAGGATCATGATGCTCACGAGACGACCCCCAACGCTGGGATGGCGGATGTCGGGCGGGAGTCCGAGGGGGGCACGGGGGGTGCTCGTTCGGACTCGGCCCCCCACCGATCCCTACCAGCATAGGGGTGGAAGGGGGAAATATCAATCGGTGGGGGTCGTGCTGGTATGACGGCACCGTGGGGAGGGGGAAGATCAAGTCGTGGGGCGATTGGAGCCGAAGCGAGCGCAGCGAGCAAGGCGACGTCTCACAGAGCCCAACGGCTTGATCTTCTCCCTCCCCACCCGCGCACTCGCGTCGTGCGCGGGTGGAGCCGGAGGGGTTACCGCGGGACAACCTCGACGACGGCGCGGAACGACATCCTCGCCAGCGCCGCCGCCATGTCGTCGGCGTTGGACTTGGAACGGACGCGCGCGAGACGGACCCGGTATCCACTTTCGGGCCCCTTCTCGAGGATCGCATCCTTCACGCGGAACCCGAGCAGCTCGAGAGCCTTCAGCTCGGCCTGCGCGCTCGACTCGCTCGCATACCCCGGAAGTACGACGTCGTATTCCGGAGCGCGGGGCTTGGGCGCCTTCACTGGCGCCGGCACCGGAGCAGGCGTCGGAGCTGGCGTTGCCGAAGCGAGCGGCGCCGACGCGACGGGCATCTGCGTCGCGGGGACGGGCGGCACCGAGGCGGCCGGCGCTTTCGCCGCGGGCGCGGAAGCCGTGGCACGGCTCGGCGGGTTCCCCGACGCGATCACGCGAGGAGCCGGTTGGGCCGGCGGCGGAGTCTCCTTCGGCGGCTTGGGCGCCTCGGGCTTTCCCTCCTCGGAGCCGGCGCCGAAGCTGTACCCGAACGAGAGACGGTGTACGTCGTCGAATTGATTGCTGGGCGTGAGCGCGTAATCCAGCTCCAGCTGATGGAAGTGGAGGCCCAAGCCGTAGGAGAGCCCCGTGGCCGGATCGTTGCTCGTGCCGAATTCGCGGCGGTAGCCGACGCGAAGGGACACGTTCGGATGCGCGCGCACCTCGGTGCCGATGCGAAGGTCCTTGTAGTAGTCGAGCGGCATGTTGTAGTCGGCCGCGAGCTGGATGCGCTCATTCAGGAACGCGTGCCCCGCGCCGAGCCGGATCTGGCGCGGCATCGGATATCCCGTTCCGTTGAAGGAAATCTGGGGACCCAGATTCTGGACGGCGGCGCCGAAGGTCGTGCCGAGGGCGGTGGCGCGGATGCCGAAGTCGAGGGCGGGGGCCGAAGCCGACACCGTGCCCAGGCTCTGCCGGATCATCTTCGCGTTCGCTCCGATGGAAATAGCCCGCGAGAGCTCTCGCGAAAGCCCCGCCGTCAGCGCGGCGTCGTAGACCCGGAACGTACCGGTCGGATTGTCGAACTCATCCACGCCCTGGATTCCGGGAGTGTGAAAGTAGGCAATGCTGAGCGAGCCCACCCCCAGCTTCCCCATCGGCCGCGCGACGCCGAGCCACTCATAGCTCAGGCCTTGCAGCCAGTTCGCATGCATCGCGCCGACTTGCGATTGGGTGAGCGTGGAGAGGGCCGCCGGATTCCAGAACTGGGCCGTCACGCCGGTGGCGATTCCGGTCTGCGCTCCCGCCATTCCGGCCGACCGGCCGCCGATCTCGAAGGAAAGGAAATCGGCCGAGGATGCGCCGACCGAGACGTCCGCGTGTGCGGTTCGCACGCCGGAAACCGAGGCGGGAATCAGGACCATCGCGAGAATAGCGAAAACACGAGAGGCGGCGGAAAACGCCCGCGGCGGCCTGGACATGAGGTGTTCCCCCGTTCAAGTGAGGATTGATCTCGCCCGCGTCCGCAACTTCGCTGGGACTCTATGGAAATCTATTGGATACCTAGGACTTACGCAGGAAACATGCCACGGAAGGCGAGCAATTCGCGGTGCGCCAAGCCCCTACAAGGCATTGTCCCCGCGCGTGGTGGACGGGCGGGCGTGTGAAACGCAATGCGACTTCTCCGTACCGCGACCGCAATCCGCACGCCTGCCCCTGGCAGTTCGACACGGCGGGGGCCGTACAGGGGGGCGGCGGAACCGGCGGGTGGGGGGGTTAGTACCGGAGGCGAAGCGAGACTTGCGGTCCCAGGGGGCCAAACGTGGCGGAAACCCGCGGCTTTGTCCCCGACGCGGGCGGGCCCAGCGAGAGGGCCATGGCGTCCACGACGTTCGCCGCATAGATCACGAGAGCGCCGTAACCAAAGCCACGGCGGATGTCCTCGGCAGAGCGGACGTCCTGGCCCAGGAGGTCCGCCTGCCGGCGATAACGGGCCTGGTCGTTGGGGTCGGTCGCCTCGGCCAGGAGCTGGCGGCTCGCCGCCATGTCCGCGCGCTTCCGCTGCACGGCCACCTCGGCAGCGGTATATCCGGCGCCGGCCGCGATCGTTCCCACCAGCCACAGAGCCCCCCGGCGGCCGTGGTTCGAGAATTCCTGCCCGGCGCCGGGGACGACGAGCGAGCGAACGACGATCTTGGCGCGCCCAAGCGTCGGGACCCCCAGCGATAGGCGGGTCGGGGTAGCCTCATAGACGGTGAATCGTGGGAGCATCCAGTAGTCGACGGCGCTCAAACCCCAGACGGCGCCGCCGTAAAAAAGCCACGCGTTCCGATTGCGGCGCTCCTCGCCCGCCCGGATGGCCGCCACGGCTCCCGATTCGTCGAGACGATCCCGGTAACGCAAATGGGCCCTCGTCGCCAGGGTCAAAGCGCCGATCTCCGCGAGTCCCATCGACAGCCCGCGCACGTGGCGCTTGGCCGCCATGTCGGGAACTCCCGGGAAGTTGAGGGAGCGGAGGAGGAGCGCGGCGCTGATGCCCGCCCCCTCCGAGGTCATCACGGGAGCTTCTCCGCGGGCCCCAAACTCGAAAACTCCCTGGGTATGCGCTACCCCGCCTCCCTGGGTGAGCAGCGAGAAGTGCCCCACGACTGACGAGGGAAGATCCAGGGGCGTGCGCCCGAAGACCTCGGTCGGTCCCTTGATCGCGATGGCGACGCTGGGTGGCGTTGAAAGCAGGGTCAAAACCGGGGGGGCTGCCGGCTGGTCGCCCGTCTGGGCGGCCGCCGTCCTCGCCCTGAAAGCCGGCACCGAGAGCGCAAGGACCAGAATGAGAACGAAGCAGCGCGTCACCATGACCAGTGACGTTATGGGTCGGTCGCGGAGGCTGTCAAGCGCGGCGCTACCTTCGGGCTGCACTCAATGCGGCTCAATGCCGTACGATTTGGGGCGTTCCGTACCGGGGCGGGACGGTCCCGGGCGCGATTTCCTCTTGGCTCGGGCGAGCCAGCATGGAGCCGGGGGCGGAGGGAAACGAGAGCGTCGAATGCTCACGATCTTTGGACGGCACTTTTCATGCTAGTTTCACCCGTCGTTCGGGGGAGTCTATACATGTGGTAGTGGAGATCCCCACCGGCCTCCGCATTGGTGCACGTTAGGTTCCGCTAGCGCAACGGGGGTTTCCGTGGTTGCGACCGACCCAGCGACGATTGCACATCGCGACGCCTGCCGCGTGGCGGATGCACGCTTTTTACCCCATCGACTTTTCCTTTGCTGCGCACTTGGTCTCATATTGACCGGTCTCTGCCTCGTCCGGCCGGCGGCCGCGGCCGACGAGATTCACTGGACGATCACCG
Organism: Candidatus Limnocylindrales bacterium; assembly: GCA_035300625.1. Taxonomy (GTDB): domain Bacteria; phylum Eisenbacteria; class RBG-16-71-46; order SZUA-252; family SZUA-252; genus DASQJL01. The sequence continues at coordinate 15,095 of DATGVG010000063.1, read as the reverse complement.
GGCAGACTTCGGTCACGTTCGACTGGAGGGGCACGAGCGCGGAGAACACGATCCGCTGCGGCACATCACCGGGGTCCTACACGATCACGGTCACGGGGGCGACCCCGAGCCCGCTTCCCGACTCTTCTCCCGGCCCGTTCTGGGAGGCCCGGGTCACCGGCCTTTCGCAGAACACTCGTTATTACTACCGGATCGGCGCCAACGCCGAGCACACGTTCCGCACTCCCCCGCCCCGCGGCAGCTCGGGCTTCTGGATCGGGGAAGAGGCGGACATCGGCAGCTCCGTCGCCTATTCCACCGTCGTGCCGACTCAGGCCCAGATGGCCGGCGATTCGCCGAACATCGCCGGCGACGACCGGCCCCTTTTGGTGCTGGCTCCGGGGGATCTCACGTACGGCGACCAGCACGGCGCGACCGCCGTCGATCAGCACTTCAACGACGTGCAGGCGTGGTCCCAGGACGTCGCGTACATGCCGGCGTGGGGCAACCACGAAGACGGCTCATCCGTGGACGACCGGCAGAATTATGAAGGGCGTTTCGACTTCCCCAACTCCCAGGACTGCCCGAACGCTCCGACCACGGGAGGGCCCGGAGAAGAGTGGTACTGGTTCGACTTCGGGAACGCGCGGTTCATCGCCTATCCCGAGCCCTTCAGCGGAGCCTGGCTGGACTGGAGAAACAAGGCGGATCCGATCATGGCGGCCGCGCAGAGCGATCCGGCCATCCAGTTCATCGTCACGTTCGGGCACCGGCCTCCCTGGTCGTCCGGAGCGGATCACACCGGGGACGCGACGCTGGCCGGGTACATGCGCGACCTGCACGTCAAGTACGCCAAGTACGTCATGAACATCGCCGGACACTCGCACCATTACGAGCGCTCGAACCCCACCCTGACCGACGGGCTTCTTCATATCATCGGTCCGGGCGGCGGCTCCTCGCTCGGAGGTCTGGCCGCGACCCAGCCGGGCTGGTCCGTGTATCGAATCGATCATCTGCAGCACATCAAGATGTTCTTCGCATCGGACCGGATCGACGGCTACACGGTTTGCGGACCCGCTGGAGCCGGGAACACCGGCGCCTGCACGCAGGGGACCGTCATCGACACCTGGACCATCCCCGCCCCGGGCGGATCCGGCCCGGCCGATCAGGTCCCACCGGGGTCCATTTCTGACCTGCGAGGGAATTGAGGGTGCCCACCATGAGATGGCTCCGGAGATTCTGCGCCACGGCACTGGTGGCCGCCGCGGCTGTGACCGCGGGGGTCGCGGCTGCCGCGATCGACGAGGTGCATTGGACCGTCATGGGCCAGACCGCGGTGTCCTTCGACTGGCGCGGCCCGGACAGCACGATTCAATTCGGCACGTCGACGGCCTATGGCCGCGCCGTCACGGGTGCCACGCCGAGCCCGCTGCCATTCTCTTCCGCCGGACCGTTCTGGGAGGCGAAGCTCACCGGCTTGACCGAGAACACGCTGTACCACTACTCCATCGCGGGCGGACCCGACCATACCTTCCGCACGCCGCCGCCGCGCGGGTCGTCGGGATTCACCGTGTACGTCGAGGGGGATATCGGAGAAACCTCGAGCTATCCGCGCATGGGCACGGTGCAGTCCCAGATCGCCTCGGGCGCCCCTTCCCTGGTCTTCATGGTGGGCGATCTCACCTATGCCAACGCCCACGGCCAGGCCACGGTCGACCAGCACTACAACGACGTGATGGCTTGGTCCCGGGATGCCGCGTACATGCCGGGGTGGGGCAACCACGAGTGGGACATTCCCACCGCGGACGATTTGAGGAACTACAAGGGCCGGTTCGACCTCCCCAACCCCCAGACGTCCCCTGGGTCCCCCGCCGTCAGCTGCTGCGGTGAGGACTGGTACTGGTTCGACTACGGGAACGTCCGCTTCATCGCCTATCCCGAGCCCTGGTCCGGCGCGTGGAGCGATTGGAAGACCAAGGCTGCCACGATCATGAGCGCCGCGCAGAGCGATCCCGCCATCAGGTACATCGTGACCTTCGGGCACCGGCCGCCGTATTCGTCGGGCCACCATCCGGGCGACGCGACGCTGGCGGGATACATGGGCACCCTCGGCGCCACGTACAGCAAGTACGTGCTGAACCTGTGCGGGCACAGCCACAACTACGAGCGGACCTACCCGCAGAGCGGCGTCGTTCACCTGACCGTGGGGACGGGCGGCGCGAGCCTCGAGCAGGACGGCACCTGCCTCTGGCTCACGTGCACCCAGCCCTCGTGGTCGGCGTACCGCGCCATGTATCTCGGCTCGCTCCGGCTCCGCTTCACGTCCACCGGGATCGACGGGGCGTTCATCTGCGGCCCCACGGGCGGCGGCACCAACGACGTCACCTGCACGCAGGGCAGCGTTCTCGATGCCTTCACCATCGGAGCCCCGGGCATCGTGGACGTGATTCCTCCGGCCCCGCCGAGCAACCTCAGGGCTTCCCCGTGATCGATCGCCGCTTTTGCCCCATCCGCCAGGGAGTCGCACGCATTCTGGTGTCGATTGCCTGGGCATCGTTGCCGGCGGCCCCCGCGGCCGCCACGACGTACTCAGGATTCGTCAACATGGTGACCGACTCGTCCCTGGTATTCACCGTCCTCGCGGTTCCGAAGGCGGTCTACATGGTGCCATTCGTGGACCCTGTTTTCGGAACGCGCGTGGTGCGAATCGCCAACGACCCCGGGACGTCGACGGCGCCGGTCTCGGGGACCTGGGGCACCGACGCCCGGCACCACTATTCGAAGACGCAGCCCTGGAGCTCGGACAACTCCCTGATCATGATCGAGAACAAGGGAGGCGGGTCCCCGTCCAGCCTCATTCTCGACGGCAACACGTATCTGCCGAAGCTGTCGCCCTGCGGCAGCTACAGCCCGTACGACTACCGGTGGCATCCCAGCCCGGCCCATCCGCACGAGCAGATCAACGTGTCATCGTCCGGAACGGAGCTCATGTGGTACGACGTCACCACGTGCACGAAGACCCGCACCTGGACGCTCCCGATCGCTGCCGCCGGCTTCGGATCCGGGGAAGGAAATCCGTCCAACGACGGCCGGTACGTGGCGCTGGCGAGCGCCACGCAGATGTTCGTCGTCGATATGGACCCCCAGGCACCGTTCGCGCCGTATCCCTCAAAGCGGATCGGGCCGGCGGTCGATATCTCCTCCTGCGGGCTCTCGGGGGGCTGCAGCATCGATTGGGTGTCGATTTCCGCCTCCGGCAAGTACGCCGTCGTGAGCTACAACGGGGACCACCCCCGCATCTACGACGTGGATCCCAATACCCTGGCGCTCACGCCCCATCCGATGCTGGCCGCCTCGCCGCGCTGCAGCGGGGGCTCGGCGGCGGAGGGGTTCGTCTTCGACGTGGGACACGCGGATGTCGCCCTGAACCCGTTCGACAATAACGAGGACGTCATGATCGGGCAGGAGCACTGCGGGAACATCGGAAGCGTGGTGAACGGCATCCTGATGGGCGGCGTGACGATGGTCCGGCTTAGGGACGGCGCCATCACGTCGCTGACGGATCCGACGAACGAGGCCTACCCCCATCACATCTCGACCCGGAATCTCGATCGGCCCGGCTGGGCGTATGTCGGCTACTACCCCCAGGCGGGCCAGCGCTTCACGGACGAGGTGGTCGCGGTCAAGATGGACGGCAGCAAGGCGGTCCAGCGCTTCGCCCACAAGCACAGCGCCTTCAGCGGATGCTACCGGTGCGAATCCCACCCGGTGCCGTCGCGTGACGGACGTCGGGTGATCTTCGCGAGCAACTGGGTCGACAACTGCGGGGGCTTGTGCGGGACCTCGACGGTGATCCAGGACTATCTGATCGACGCCCGGGCCGGTGGGCTGGATAACGTCCCCCCGTACTCGGTACGCGATCTGCAGGCTCGGTAGGTCCCTGCTGGCGGCGGTGTGCATGGCGGCCTGGCGCTACGCGGAAAGATGAAGCGGGAAAATCAATCCGTGGGACTCCGACTACGACGACCATTCGCCCCACGGATTGATTTTCCCGCTCGTCCGCCCGCCATCCCCGCGCGTTTAGTTATCAAGGCCGGTACTCGGAGGGAGCGAGCGCCGATTCAATCAACACCCGATGAAGGTGTGGTGGTGAAGCCTGTAGGTGTTGGACGGTACCCCGAGCCATGTCTTTGGACGCGTGGGGAGGAACGCGTAGGGAGCCTTCGCAGGAACTGCTCTGCTTGGCAGAGCAGTTCCGAGAACAGCCCCCGGAGCGTTGCCTCCCCGCGCGCCAAAAACGCGTAGCGCTGGGTTGCCCCCTGCACCGCCGCGCGCACGCTACCGCAGCACGATGAACCGCCCCCGCACGACCCCCTCCGCCGCCTCGACCCGATAGAAATAGATCCCCGACGGAAGCGGCCGCCCCGAAGCGTCGCGCCCGTCGAAGCGGACGGCATGTCTCCCCCGAGGAACGCTCGGCGCCTCGAGAAGCTTCTGCACCATGCGCCCCGTTACGTCGTACAGGCGCGCGCGGACGAATCCGGCGCGCGACGTCGTCACGAAGAACAACCCGTCGGGGCGGACCGGGTTGGGGGACATGACGGCGGCGAACGACAACCCTGTCCCATCCTCTCCCACGGGCGCACCCGATACGACATAGTCCTGATATACGGAGACGTTGTCCGCCTGGAATGCTTCACCGGGAGCGACCGGGGCGTAGAGCACGTTGAAATCGATGGTCGAGCTGGTGGTGAGGGCCACGTAGTCCACCGCTGTCTTCTTCCACGCCGAGGTCAGAGGGACGTCGGGCGAGAAAACAGAGACTCCCTGCTGTACGCCTGCGAAGAATTCCCGGATCCGGAGTTGCGCCTTCCCCGTGCCCGCGGCGGAGCGGACCCAGGCGGCGAACCGGTACACCGTGCCGGCGGCGGGGACCAACGCGACCGTGTTCGGCACGTCGTTGATCCCGAACTTGGCCGTGCCCGTGGCGGGACCGGTCATCTCGAGGGAGAAGGCGCCGTCAAAGCCGCCGGCGACGCGCTGCATGGTCGCTCCCACTCCCGACCAGCCTCCCGTCGAGGTCTCGAACGAGGGATTGCCGGTCAGGCTGGTGCCGGGCGGAGGGTTCGCCGCGAATACCGAGGCGGTCGCCGTGTCCGCCTGACCGCTGTTGTCGGTGACGACCACGCTGGCCGTCCAACGTCCCGGCGCATAGGCGTGGGTTGCCGTGGTCCCCGCCTGGGGGCCGACAATCGTTCCGTCTCCGAAGTCGAATACATAGGAGGCGACGCTTCCGTCGGAGTCGGTCGAGCCGGAGGCATCGGCGGTGACGTTGAGAGGACTGTTGCCGGTGGCCGGAGTGAGGCTCAGCGCGGCTGACGGAGGCAGACCCGCGAGCACCGTGATGGCGCTGATCGACGTGCCCGAAAGCGCGTTCGACGCCGTGAACGAGACGCCGTAGGGCGTTTTGGGGCGGGCGTCCCCGGCAGCCGGCGTCCAGGTCAGGGTGCCCGAGGTGTTGCCGACGCCGGCGGTGAACACCGCGTTGTTCCCCGCGGGAAGAGCCGAGAGGTCCGCCATCAGCGATGTGAGCGCCTCGCCGTTGGGGTCGGATGCCGTCACCACCACGGATACCGGCGTGCCCGCGATAGGCTCGATCGAGCGCGGGGCGGCAACGACCGGTGCCGAATCCAGGCGGGTCTCGTTGACGAAAAACGAATCGACCGCGTTTCCGAGGGCGCATTCCACATCGTTCGTCCCGCCCCCGGCCGGCCCGCAGAGAAAGACGCCCTGGATCCCCGACGAGGTGAATCGGAGGCGCAGGGGGCCCAGGTGGTACGCCCGAAACGCGGACCAGGAGGGCTGCGTGCACGTGAGCCACAGGCAACTTCCATCCTGCTCCAGGCTGGACCCGCCGGTTCCCACCGTCACGTGGACGACGCCCTTCTGCTGGTACGAGCGCTCGTAGTCGTGACTGTGCCCGTCCAGGTTCAGCACGTACTTGCTGTGGCCGGCGCCCAGGGCGTCCAGATATCCCTTGAGCGAGACCAATCCCGAATGGTGCCCGGACGAATAGGCCGGCCGGTGGCCGAAGGTGATGATGAAGCGGATCGCTGGATCCGCCTGGGCCGCGTCCATGATCGAAGCGGCCGTGGCGTTCCACGCCGCCAGGGCCCCGGTCCACGGCTCGGGATAGGCGATGAAGCGGACGTTCCCGTAGTCGAACCAGTACCAGTCCTCGCCGCAGCAGGCCACGGCGGGCGAGCCCGGGGAGGTTTGCTGGTTGGGAAGGTCGAACCGACCCTTGTAGTTTCGGAGATCGTCCGTGCCGGGATCCCCCTCGTGGTTGCCCCACGCCGGCATGTAGGCGGCGTCCTGGGACCAAGCCATCATGTCGTTGAAATGGTTGTCGACCGCGGCTTGTCCGTTGTCGTCGCCGTACGTGAGGTCGCCGACCATGAGGACGAACGCGGGGCTGGTGGCTGCGACGAGGGTCTGGACCGCGGCTACGTTGGGATAAGTCGTTGCGTCCCCGATGTCCCCTTCCACGAGGACCGTGAACGAGGTGGGCGAGCCCCGGGGCGGAGGCGTGTGGAACGTGTGATCGGGTCCGCCGCCGATCGAGTAATGGTACAGCTTGTTCTCCGACAGACCGGTGATCCGGGCTTCCCGGAAGGGGCCGGGCGATGAGAATGGAACAGGACTGGGGGTGGTGGCCGTGAGCGTCTGGCCATAGTAGATCGTGGGCCCGTAGGCGATGACGCTGTCGGGGCCCTCCCAGTCGAACGTGACCGCGTTCTGGCCCATGAGGGTCCAGTGCACCTGCCGGCCGCCGATCGCGGCCGCGTGGGCCGGGTGCGCCGCCGACACCAGAACGGCGAGCGCCAGAACTCCGATGGTACGTCCTATGGTGCGTCCTAGGGAATCAGGAGTGATTCGCTCAGCGCAGAACAATGAACCGGCCTCGCAGCGTCCCTTCCCTGGTTTCGACGCGGTAGAAGTAGATTCCGGATGCGACCCGCCGCTCCGCGGCGTCCTTTCCGTCGAACCGGGCCATGTGCCGGCCCGCCGGGAGGCTGGTCGCCTGCATCAGCGTCTTCACGAGGCGGCCGGAGGCGTCGAAGACCCGCACCTGGGCCGGACTCTCCCGGGTCGTCGTGAAGGAGAGCGTGGCCCCCATGCCCGCGGGCGCGGGATTGGGCGCCATGACGGCCGCGAATGAAACCCCGGACGGCGACGCTTCCCGTGAGGGAGCGGCGGCCGCCGCCGAGCCTCCGGTCACGACGCGGATCGAGATGTTGTCGGTCTGGAAGACTTCGCCCGCCACGACGGGTCCATCGAGAACCTGGACGTCGAGCGTCGATCCCCCGGCCACGGCCACGTAGTCCAGCGTGACCATCTGCCACGTGGGCGACAGCGTGGCACTGGGCGATTCGGTCAGGACGCCCTGCTGGACACTCCCGAGATATTCGCGGACGCGGATCACGGCCTTCCCCTTCGCGGAGGCGGACCGGACCCACGCGCTGAGGCGGTAGCGGGTGCCGGCCGATGCCGTGCTGGCCACCCAGTTCGGGCTGTCGTTCACGCCGAACTTCGCCGTGCCCGTGGCCGCGCCCTGCATTTCGAGCGCGAAAGCTCCGTCGAATCCGCCCGCCACGCGCTGGATCGCATCCCCGCCGCTCGCGACCCAGCCGGTGCTGGCGGCCTCGAAGGAGGGATTGCCGACCCAGTTTTGCCCAGGATCGACGGCCGCCGCGATCACGGGAGCGGAGGCGGAGGCGGTGCCTCCGGCGTTGTCCGTGACGAGCACCGTCGCCGTCCAGCTGCCGGCCGCGTAGGTGTGAGAGGCTGTGGCGCCGGCCTGGGGCCCGACAACCGTGCCATCCCCGAAGTCGAACCGGTACGAGACGATGGTCCCGTCCGCATCATTCGATCCCGAGGCGTTCGCGATGAGCGCCAGGGGCGCGTTCCCCGTGGTGGGAGTCAGGCTCAGCGCGGCGGTCGGAGACAGATTGGGCGGGTAGACCGTGATCGAGGTCGTGGCCGATCCCGAAAGTGCGTTGGACGCCGTGAAGACGACGTCATAGGAATTCGGGCGCGAGTCGCCGGTCACGGGCGTCCAGGTCAGGGTCGCCGTCGTGTTCCCCGCCCCTGCCGTGAACACGGCGTCATTGCCGGACGGAAGGGCCGAGAGATCGGCGGTCAAGGAAGCGATCGCGTCCCCGTCCGGATCGGCTGCGGTGATCGCGACCGTGCTCATGACTTGTTCGCGCGCGGCCGCGGTCGAGGGAGCGGTGACGGAAGGCGCCCGATCCACGTCGGCCACGGTGATTCCCGTGGAAGCGGATCCCGAGAGCGCGTTGGAAGCCGTGAAGGTGACGACGTACGGGTCCGTGCGGCTGTCGGAGAACCCGGGGGTCCAGCGGAACGTGCCGCTGGTGTTTCCCGGACCGGCCGTGAACGTAGCGCCGTCCCCAGCGGGCAAACCCGAGATGTCCGCGGTCAGGGCCGTGATCGCGTCCCCGTCCGGATCGGAGGCCGAGACGGTGAACATGGCGAGGGATCCCTCGGCTGCGGCCGCCGTGGCGGGAGCCGTCACGGAAGGCGCCTGGTCCACCGCCTTCACCGTGATCGCCGTGATCGTCTGGCCTGAACGGGCGTTCGTGGCCGTGAAGACCACGCTGTACGGCGTCGCGCGCGCGTCCGCCGTCGCGGGCGTCCAGGTCAAGGTGCCCGAGGTGTTGCCGGCTCCTGGCGTGAATGCGGCGTTGTTCCCCGCCGGCAAGGCGGAGAGGTCGGCTGCCAAGGACGTGATCGCGTCGCCGTCCGGATCCGACGCCGTCACGGTCACGCTGAGTGCGTTCCCCGCGGTCACGATGGCAGTCGCGGGAGCTGTGACGACGGGCGAGCGATCCACCTGGGTGACCACGATCGCCGTGGTGTCGGCGCCCGTGAGCGAATTCGCGGCGGTGAAGATCACGTTGTAGGGCGTCGAGCGGCCGTCGGTGAAGGTCGGGATCCAGGTCAAAGTCCCTGACGTGTTCCCCGCGCCGGCCGCGAAGACCGCGTTGTTCCCCGCTGGCAGCACCGAGAGGTTCGCGGTGAGGGAGGCGATGGCATCCCCGTCCACGTCGGCGCTGGTCACCGTGACTGTGAGCGGCGAGCCCTCCGCCACGCTCACCGACGTCGGCGACGTGACGGTCGGAGGGTTATCGGAGGAGCGCACCGTGATCGCGGTGACGGCCGTGCCCGACAGAGCGTTGGAAGCCGTGAAGGTCACGTTGTAGGGATTGGAACGGATACTCGTGACCTGTGGCGTCCACGTGAACGTGCCGGACGTATGTCCGGGGCCGGCCGTGAAGTGCGCGTCCAGGTCCTTCTTCGGCAGCTTGGAGATATCCGCTGTGAGGTTCGCGATGTTCTGTCCGTCTGGATCCGAGGCGCTGACCACTATCGTGAGGCGATGCCCCGTGGTCGCGATGACGGTCGGCGGAGCGACCACGACGGGACGCCGGTCGGTATTGGCCACGGTGATTGCCGTGGTGGCGGAGCCCGAGAGAGCGTTCGAGACCGTGAATGCCACGTTGTAGGGGGTCGGCCGGGAATCGACGAACGTCGGAGTCCACGTGAGCGTCCCGCTGGTCTTTCCCGTTCCCACCGCGAATACCGCGTTGTTTCCCGCCGGCAAGGCGGTGAGATCCGCGGTCAGCGACGTCAGGAGATCCGCGTCCGGATCCGACGCCGTCACGGGGATTGTGGCCTGGGCGCCCTCGCCCGCGGTAACCGCCGCGGGAGCGCCCACCGTCGGCGCGCGGTCCACGTTGGTCAAGGTGATGGCGGTGGAAGCGGTGCCCGATGAGAAATTGGACGCGGCGAAGGTTATGTTGTAGGGCGCCGGTCGGGCATCGGCGTACGTCGGCATCCACGTCAGCGTGCCCGACGTGTTCGCCGGCCCGGACGTGAACGCCGCGTTATTGCCTGGAGGAAGCGCCGAAAGATTCGCCGTGAAGGAAGTGAGGGCGTCTCCATCGGGATCCGAGGCTGAGACGGAGAACGAGATCGCCACCCCTTCCGTTCCGGCGATGGCAGCCGGCGCGGTGACAACCGGAGGGGAATCTCCGGGGAGGAACTCGAAGGCTCCGCGATCAGCGAACAGCACGGGCCCGGCGCCCGCATTCGGCGTCGCGAGGTCATCGATCCGCGAACGTCCCTCCGTGTCCGTGGCGGGCCAGTTCGAGGCCGCCGAGTTGGCGTTGTCGATGGCTGCCGATCCCGCGAGGAGGTGAAAGTCTCCCGCCGAAGCGTTCACGAACCGTGGGTCCGCCTCGGCGGTATGCATGTCGTTTCCGGACGCGGCGCTATAGGCGGCGACCGAGGAATAGACCGTCGAGATGTACTTGACCGGAGGCTGCCCGTTCGAGTTCCAGAGCACGTTGTAGTCCGAGACGAAGCCCACGGAGGATGAGGCGTCCACCCAGAGGTTGAATTCCTTGGGGAACACCGTGAGGCCATTGTTCACGGCGACGCAATTGAACAGGCTGCTTCCGGTGCAGCTTCCCTCGATGGAGAAGCCATCCTTGTAGTTGCCGTACGCGACGTCATTCCGGTGGATCGAGCCCGTGGAGCCGTTCAGGTGGTCGAATCCGTGGTCCCCGTTGTTCCAGGAGATGTTCTCGACCGAAACGTTGTCGTTGGAAAAGCTGTTGATTTGAAGTCCCGTGTCCTGGTTATCGTGCAACCGATTACGCAGCATTAAGTTACTGACAGCGCGATTCAGATAGATCCCGTTGGCGCGACGGGTGGCCGGGTCCGCGTTGCGCATCGACTCATTGTCCTGGATCGTGCAGCCGGTGGTCGCGGAGACAAGCGCGATTCCATGATCCAGCCCATCGGAGATGACGTTGGAGGCGACCAGGATTGCCGAGCAAGCGGAGAGTCCGATCCCATAGGCGGCCGAGAACGTCACCGTGTTGCCCGAGACGATGCAGTTGCTCGATCCGCTGCTCAAATAGATCGCGCGATCCTCGGTTCGCGTCACGTTGAACCCACTGATCGTCACCCAGGACTTTTGCGAGATCTTGATTCCGTCCAGCCTGTGCCCCACGTGGGTCGCGTGCGTCCCGGGGTTTCCCCCGCCGGCGTTCACGTAGAGGCCCTGGCCCGCGACGTAGAGGAAGCTCCGCGACGGAAGCGTGGCGGGAGTCGCCGTGGACGGCGTGAGCCGCGTTCCGTCGGCGAATACCTGGATCGGGCCCCACGTCACGGAAGGCGCCAGCCAGACGTCCCCCGAATACGGGGTCCACAGGGATGTCGCGGAAAAGTCGTCCGACCCGTCGATCACGACGCCGGTCCCCAGCGCCTGGAGCACGAAGGGGCTTCCCGAGTTCCCTCCCGGGGCCGGAATGGAAACCTGCTCCGGGTAGGTTCCCGGCAGGACGTAGATGGTGGTTCCGGGACCCGTCTGCGCCGCGACGGCCGCCGAGATGGTCCGGTACGGAATGGAGGAGCTTCCCGGGCCGAAATCGGAGGCGTTCGGGTTGGTGTTGTCGACGTAGTACACCCCGGCGGCCAACGACAGTGACGGCGTGACGGCCGCGGCCAACACCAGGCACAGCGAAGCGAGGAGACGGAACGACTTCATTTCATGACCACCATTCGCCCTTGTATCGAACCTTCCGATGCCGAGACACGGTAGAAGTAGACGCCCGATGCAAGCCGCCGGCCCGCGGCGTCCGTGCCGTCGAACAGCACGCTGTGTCGACCCGCGGGAACGCGGGCTCCCTCCAGAAGATCGCGCACGCGGCGCCCGGAGACGTCGAAGATCCTGACGTTGACCGACCCGTCGCGTGTCGTTGTGAAAAGAAGTGTCGCTGTCGGATTCATGGGATTGGGAGCCATGACCGCCGTGAAGGGCGCCGGTGGCGCCTCCCGGCCGGTGACGAGGGACGCCGCGGCGCCTCCGGTCACGATCCGGATCGAGATGTTGTCGGTCTGGAAGGCCTCATTGGGCACCACGGGCCCGTCGAGCACCAGGAAGTCGAGCGTCGATCCCGACGTCAGCACCACATAGTCCACCGTGACCATCTGCCACGCGGGCGAGAGTGTGACGGTGGGAGACTCCGTGGTGACGCCCTGCTGGGTGCTGCCGAGGTATTCCCGCACCCGGAGAAAAGCCTTGCCGACCGCGGACGCGGAGCGGACCCAGGCGATGAATCGGTATCTCGTGCCGGCCAGGGTGGGGGCGGCGACCCAGTTGGGGCTGTCGTTCACGCCGAACTTCGACGTGCCGGTGGACGGAGCCTGCATCGAGAGCGAGGAGGTTCCGTCGAACCCGCCGGACACGCGCTGCATCGCGCCGACGCTCGCGGTCCAGCCGGTGGTCGAGGACTCGAACGAGGGGTTGCCCACCAGATTTGGCCCGGGGCCGACGCTCGCGACGAACACCGAGGCGGTCGCGGTCGCGGTGCCTCCGCTGTTGTCGGTGACGAGCACGCTGGCCGTCCAGCTGCCCGCCGCATAGCTGTGCGTGGCCGTTGTGCCGGGCTGGGGGCCCACGATGGTTCCGTCACCGAAGTCGAACCGGTAGGAGACGATGTTCCCGTCCGGATCGACGGATCCCCCCGCGTTCGCCGTCACCGCCAGCGGCGCATTCCCCGTCACCGGATTCAGGGTGAGGGCCGCCGTCGGATTCTGGTTCGGCAGGAGCACAGTGATGGCCGAGCTGGCTGAGCTGGACGAGGCATTGAGCGCGGTAAACGCGACGCTGTACGGCGCGGGCCGCGCGTTACCAGTCGCGGGTGTCCACGTGAAGGTCCCCGAGGTATTGCCGGCTCCGGCCGCGAACACGGCGTTGTTCCCCGCCGGGAGGGCCGAGAGATCCGCCGTCAAGGATGCGATCGCGTCGCCGTCAGGGTCGGAAGCGGTCACCGTGAACGTCAGCAGCACATGCTCCGTTCCGCTTACGGCCGCGGGAGCGCCCACCGAGGGCGCCCGATCCACGTTGGTTACCGTGATCGAAGTCGACGCCGAGCCCGAGAGGGCGTTGGAGGCGGTGAATGCCACGGTATAGGGGGTTCCGCGTCCATCGGCGAAGGTCGGGGTCCAGGTGAAGGTCCCCGACGTGTTCCCGGTCCCCGAGGCCAGCGCGGCGTTGTTCCCCGCGGGTAGCGCCGACGTGTCGACGGTAAGAGACGTGATCGCGTCGGCGTCGGGGTCGGCGGCGGACACGGTGAACGTGATCAGCGACTGCTCCGCTCCGCTCGCCGTGGCCGGGGCGGTCACCAGGGGCGCCCGGTCCACGTTGGTGACCGTGATGGCCGTGGTTCCCGAGCCCGGGAGCGCGTTCGACGCGGTGAAGGCAACGTTGTAGGGCGTGCCGCGGCCGTCGGCGGAGGTCGGGGTCCAGGTGAAGGTCCCGGACGTGTTCCCCGTTCCGGCCGCGAACGCGGCGTCATTTCCCGCGGGAAGCGCCGAAAGGTCCGCCGTGAGAGACGCCAGAGCATCGCCGTCGGGGTCGGAGGCCGCCACCGTGAACGTAATCAGCGACTGCTCCGCTCCGCTCGCTGTGGCGGGAGCCGTCACCGAGGGCGCCCGGTCGGTGTTGGCGACCGTGAGCGCAGTCGAGGCCGAGACCGAGAGGGTGTTCGACGCGGTGAAGGTCACGCTGTAGGGCGTGCCCGAACCGTCGGCGAATGTCGGGGTCCACGTGAACGTCCCGGCGGTGTTCCCGGCGTTCGCAGTGAACGCGGCGTTGTTCCCCGCGGGAAGCGCCGAGGTGTCCGCCGTGAGCGAGGTGATCGTGTGCCCGTCTGGATCGGAGGCCGAGACCGTGAACGTGATGAGGGAGCCCTCGGCTCCGCTCGCGGAAGCCGGAACGGTGACCACGGGAGCCCGATCGTCCGTCACGGTGATCGCGGTCGTGGCGGACCCGGTGAGCACGTTCGAAGCGGTGAAGGTCACGCTGTAAGGCGTGCCGCCGCCGTCGGCGAAGGTCGGGGTCCACGTGAGGGTTCCCGACGTGTTTCCCGCCCCGGCCGTGAACGCGGCGTCGTTCCCCGCGGGAAGCGCCGAAAGGTTCGCGGTCAGGGACGTGATCGCCTGAGCGTCGGGATCGGAGGCGGAAACAGTGAAGGAGATAGCCAATCCCTCCGGCCCGCTCGTGCTGGCCGGAGCCGTCACCACCGGCGGCTGATCGTCCGTGACGGTGATCGCGGTCGAGGCCGAGCCCGAGAGCGAGTTCGACGCGGTGAAGGTCACGTTGTAGGGCGTGCCGCCGCCATCGGCGACGGTGGGGGTCCAGGTGAAAGTCCCGGACGTGTTGCCGGCCCCGGTCGTGAACACGGCGTTGTTCCCCGCGGGAAGTCCGGAGAGGTTGGCCGTCAGCGACGTGATCGCGTGGCCATCCGGATCGGAGGCCGAGACCGTGAACGTGATGAGGGTGCCCTCGGCTCCACTCCTGGACGCGGGAGCGGTGACCACCGGAGGCTGGTCATCGGTCACGGTGATCGCGGTCGAAGCCGAGCCCGACAGCGCGTTCGACGCGGTGAAGGCCACGTTGTAGGGCGCGCCGCCGCCGTCGGCGAACGTCGGGGTCCACGTGAAGGTCCCCGAAGTGTTCCCCGCGTCGGTCGTGAACGCGGCGTTGTTCCCCGCGGGAAGGGCCGAGGTATTCGCGGTCAAGGATGCGACGGCGTCGCCGTCGGGGTCGGACGCCGAGACCGTGAAGCTGATCAGCGACTGCTCCGATCCGCTCGCCGTGCCCGGAGCCGTGACCGAGGGGGCCCGGTCCACGTTGGCGACCGTGACCGCGGTCGAGGCCGAGCCGGAGAGCGCATTCGAGGCGGTGAAGGTCACGTTGTAGGGTGCCCCGCGACCGTCGGCGAAGGTCGGGGTCCACGTGAAGGTGCCCGAGGTGTTCCCCGCCCCTGCCGTGAACGCGGCATTGTTCCCCGCGGGAAGCGCCGACGTGTCGGAGGTCAAGGACGTGATCGCGTCGCCGTCAGGATCGGAGGCGGACACCGTGAACGTGATCAGCGACTGCTCGCCCCCGCTCGCGGTGGCCGGGGCTGTCACGGAAGGCGCCCGATCGGAGTCGGCGACGGTGATCGCGGTGGTGG
>DATGVG010000062.1:0-4308 GCA_035300625.1 Candidatus Limnocylindrales bacterium | reverse complement strand
TGGAACGGCTCCTTCCGGAGCTGGCCATGCGCGGCATCCCGACGGCGGTCGATCCGAAGGAAGAGAACTTCTTCCGCTATCGCGGCGTGACCGTCATCACTCCCAACCTGGCCGAGGCGTCGCAGGCCTGGGGTCGCCGGATCCAGGGCGCGGACGCGCTCCTGGAAGCGGGATTTGGCTTGCGCGAGCGGCTCGCTTCGGGCTCGGTGCTGATCACGCGCGGCGAGGAGGGGATGTCGCTCTTCACCGCGGAGGGGCACACCCACTTTCCCACCCGGGCGCGGGAGGTCTTCGACGTGACGGGAGCGGGCGACACCGTGGTGGCCACGATGGGCGCCGCCCTCGCGGCGGAGGCCTCGCTTCCGGAGGCCTGCGTGCTCGCGAACCATGCGGCGGGTCTGGTGGTCGCGCACGTCGGGACGGCCGTGGCGACCCGGAGCGAGCTGATCGGCTCGCTGGAGGACCTGGCAATTGGGTGAGATCCTCTCGTTCGAGGAGGCGCTCCGGCGGCGCGCCGCCGCGCGCGTTTTGTCGCAGACGTTCGTCTTCACGAACGGATGCTTCGACATCCTTCATCCCGGGCACATCGCCCTGCTTCACCACGCCAGGCGCCAGGGCCATTACCTGCTCGTCGGCGTGAACTCGGACCGCTCGGTTCGCGCGCTCAAGGGGGCCGGCCGCCCGGTGCTGCGGGACGGCGACCGGGCCTTGGTCCTGGCCGCCCTCGCCGACGTGGGCGGGGTCTTCATTTTCGACGAGGAGACGCCGCTCAAGGCCATCGAGGCGCTGAAGCCGGACGTGCTGGTGAAGGGCGGCGACTACAGGCCCGAGGATGTGGTGGGCCGGAGCGCGATCGAAAAGGCGGGTGGGCGTATCGAGATCTTCCCGCTCGTCGCCGGCCATTCGTCGAGCCGGCTCCTGGGCCCGGTCCGGCAGGACGCGCCGGCGCCGCGCGGAGGGTGAAGCTGAAGCGCGGGGACCGCAGGGAGTGGCGCCCCCTCTCGTTCCGGAGGTCACCATGATCGAAGCCATTGCGGTAATCCTCGTCATCATGTGGCTGCTCGGGATGCTGACGCACTACACCATGAACGGTCTGATTCACCTCCTGCTGATCATCGCCGTCATCGCGATCCTCCTCCGCCTGATCCGGGGGCGGCGGGGCTAACACGGGCCGCATCTCGTCGTTCGCGAGTACCCAGCCCCCGGCGCTCCGCCGGGGGCTCTCTCTTTCGGGCTGGTCCGGGCGCCGGCGGGGGGATTGACAGGGTCGGTCCGGCGTAGCTAAGCTGTTGCACTCTAACGGCGTATCGTGAAACGTCGCCACAGCCATCCGGCCCAGGGTATCGCGGCGAGCGGCTCGAAGCTCCCGCCGCACGACTCTGACTCCGGCCGCTTCTACCCCCGAAGGAGGGATGCCTCGAGTGAAACGTCCGAGCCGAGTGGTCATCATGGGCGCCGGAGGGCGCGATTTTCACAATTTCAACACGTTCTTCAAGAACCGCCCGGAGTACCAGGTGGTCGCGTTCACGGCGTCGGCTCAAATTCCGGGAATCGACGACCGCCGCTATCCGCGGTCTCTTGCCGGAAAGCTCTACCCCAAGGGGATACCCATCCGCTCGGAGCTGGAGCTGCCGGAACTGGTTCAGGAGCACGAGGTGGACCTGGTCGTCTTCGCCTACAGCGACGTCTCCCACGAATACGTGATGCACAAGGCGTCGTGGGTGGCCAGCCTGGGTCTGGGTCCGGACTTCATGATCCTGGGACCCCGGAGCACGATGATCCAGAGCCGCGTTCCGGTCATCGCGGTCAACGCGGTGCGGACCGGCTCGGGCAAGAGCCAGACCACGCGCAAGGTGTGCGAGCTCTTGAAGGCGATGGGGAAGCGCGTCGTGGCGATCCGGCATCCGATGCCGTACGGGGAGCTGGGGCGCCAGGGCGTGCAGCGCTTCGCCACGTACGCCGATCTGGAACGGCACCACTGCACGATCGAGGAGCGCGAGGAATACGAGCCGCACTTGGACCGCGGCACGATCGTCTACGCGGGCGTGGACTACGCCGAGATCCTGGCCGCCGCCGAGAAGGAGGCGGACGTGATCGTGTGGGACGGCGGGAACAACGACTTCGCGTTCTACCGTCCGGACCTCCAGATCGTGGTTGCCGATCCGCACCGCCCTGGGCACGAGCGCTTGTACCATCCCGGCGAGATCAACACGAGGATCGCGCACGTCGTCGTGATCAACAAGATCGGCACGACCGACTACGCCAACGTCGAGGCCGTGCGCGCCTCGGTCCAGCAATTGAATCCCTCGGCCGTGATCGTGGACGCCGCCTCGCCGATCTCGGTGGACCGTCCCGAGCTGATCCGCGATCGCCGCGCCCTGGTGATCGAGGACGGTCCGACGCTCACCCACGGCGAGATGAAATACGGGGCGGGCGTGATCGCGGCCAAGCGCCACGGCGCGCGGGAGATCGTGGACCCGCGCCCCTGGCTGGTGGGCGACATGCGCGACACGTTCCGCCAGTATCCGAACATCGGCGCGCTCCTCCCCGCGATGGGCTACTCCGCCGAGCAGCTCCGGGACATGGAGCGGACCATCAACGCGTGCGAGTGCGACGTGGTGGTGATCGCCACCCCCATCGATCTCCGGAGGCTCATCGACATCAAGCATCCCGCCGTGCGCGTCGGCTACGAGCTGGAGGAGATCGGCAGGCCGAAGCTGGAGGACGTGCTGGGCGAGTTCTTCGCCCGGGGCACGGCCAAGCGCCCGGCGGAGAAGAAGAAGGCGGGCGCGCGGCCTGCGTCGCGCGGGCGCGTGGCGCGGGCTGCCAAGAAGCCGCCGTCGCGGCCGGCGCCGAAGCGGGGACGCGGGTGAACCTGCACGAATACCAGGGGAAGGAGCTGTTCCGCGCGGCGGGGATCCCGGTGCCGCCCGGGGAGACGGCCAGGAACGCGGAAGAGGCGGTGGCCATCGCCGACCGCCTCGGCTACCCCGTCGTGGTGAAGGCGCAGGTCCTGATCGGCGGCCGGGGCAAGGCCGGCGGAGTGAAGGTGGCGCGCGGTCCCGAGGACGCGCGGCGCGAGGCGGGGCGCATCCTGGGCATGGACATCCGGGGGCACGCCGTCCGCCAGGTGCTGATCACGCCGGCCACCGACATCGAAAAGGAGCTCTACGCGGGGATCGTTCTCGACCGGAAGGCCGAGACGCCGCTTCTCATGGTGAGCCCCGACGGCGGCGTGGACATCGAGGAGGTGGCGCGGACCCGCCCCGACCGGATCCTCCGCCTCCACCTCGATGCCCGAGGGCTCCCGGCGTACCGCGCCCGCGCGGCGGCCCGGTTCCTCGATCCGCGCTTCGCCATCCAGAGGCGGATCGCGCCGATCCTGGCCCAGCTGGCGCGGGTCTACGCGGACCAGGATGCCTCGCTCGCCGAGATCAACCCGCTGGTGACCACGCCGGGCGGCGAGGTCCTGGCGCTGGACGCCAAGGTGGTGCTGGACGACAACGCGCTCGACCGCCACCCCGACCTGGCGCTGATGCGCGACCCGGGGGCCGAGGACCCGGGCGAGGTGGAAGCGCGGGAGCGGGGGCTCTCGTACGTGCGCCTGGACGGCACCATCGGATGCGTCGTGAACGGCGCCGGCCTCGCCATGGCCACGATGGACCTGATCCAGTTTCACGGCGGAAAGCCGGCCAACTTCCTGGACATCGGCGGCTCGTCCAATCCCGAGAAGGTGACCGCGGCGATGAACATCCTGGCGCGGGACGCGCGCGTGCGGGCGGTCCTCTTCAACATCTTCGGCGGGATCACGCGGTGCGACGACGTGGCGCGCGGGCTGTTGACGGCGCTAGACCGGATCGGGATGAGGCTTCCGATCGTGATCCGTCTGACCGGGACGAACGAGAAGGAGGCTCGCGACCTCCTCTCCTCGCGCGGCATGACGGCGCTCTCCGACATGGACGAGGCGGTGCGCGCCGTGATCGCCCGCGCGGCGGAGGCGGCGTGAGCATCCTCATCGATCGCGGCTCCCGCGTCCTGGTGCAGGGGATCACGGGACGGGACGGCTCGTTCCACGCGAAGCAGATGAAGGAATACGGGACGCGGGTCGTCGCGGGCGTCACGCCCGGGAAGGGCGGGACCCAGATGGGCGGGATCCCGGTCTTCGACTCGGTGGAAGAGGCGGTGGCCAAGACCAAGGCGGACGTCTCGGTCATCTACGTCCCGGCCGCTCTCGCGCAGGATGCCATCTACGAATCGGTCGACTCCGAGATCCCGCTGGTGGTCTGCATCACCGAGGGGATCCCGGTG
>DATGVG010000061.1:0-2356 GCA_035300625.1 Candidatus Limnocylindrales bacterium | reverse complement strand
CGAGTTTCCCGAGCCGGAAGCGCGCGAAGCTTCGCGATGAGCCGGTACGAGGAAGCCGGGGTCAACATCCGTAAGGGGGAAGAGGCGGTCGCCAAGATTCGGGGCCTTTGCCGCTCCACCTTCGGCCCGGACGTCGTCGGCGACGTCGGCCTGTTCGCGGGGGCGTATCGCGTCCCCGGCGCACCGGGCAAGGTGCTCCTCTCCAGCATCGACGGCGTGGGGACCAAGCTTAGGATCGCGATCCTGTGCGACCGGCACGACACGGTCGGCTACGACCTGGTTTGCCATTCGGCCAACGACATCCTGGTGCACGGTGCCGCGCCGCTGTTCTTCCTCGACTACATCGCCATGGGAACGCTGGATCCCGGGCGCGTCGAGCGGCTGGTGGAAGGGCTGGCGCGGGGCTGCCGCGAGGTGGGATGCGCGCTGATCGGCGGCGAGACGGCGGAGATGCCCGGCCTCTACGCGCCGGGGGACTACGACCTGGCCGGCGCGATCGTCGGGATCGTTGAGGAGCGCGACCTGGTCCGCGGGGCCGGCATCGTCCCCGGCGACGTCGTGCTCGGCCTGCCGAGCGTCGGACTCCACACGAACGGATACTCGCTCGCGCGGAAGATCCTCTTCGAGACGCTCAAGCTCCGCGTGACCGACCGGTTTCCCGGAGTCGACGAGACGGTGGGAGAGGTCCTGCTCGCGCCCCACATCTACTACGGCCCGGCGGTCCGGAGCGCGCGGCGCGCGGGCGAGGTGCGGGGGATGGCGCACGTCACGGGGGGCGGGATCCCCGGGAACCTGGCCCGAATCCTTCCGGAGGAGACGCGCGCCGAGATCCGCGTGGGCTCATGGCCGGTGCCGACGGTCTTCCGCGCGCTGGCCGAGGCCGGACGCGTCCCCGACGCGGAGGCGCACGAGGTGTGGAACATGGGCCTGGGTCTCCTGCTCGTGGTCGCCGCCCAGAACGCGGACGCGGTGGAGCGCTCGCTGGCTCGCGAACGCCACCCTGTCTACCGTGTGGGCTCCATTCACCCCGGTCCCCGCGAGGTCCGCCTCACCGCCTGACCGTTCCCGAGCCACGACGCGCACCCGGTACAGATTCACAACGAGGGAGGGGAGGGGTGGAACCGATGCAGCCGGAGCACGGCGTCACGGTCGCGCTCGAGCCCGCGTCCCCGGGCGTGATCGCGGTGACCGACCTCGCGCCCTCGGGAGCGGGCCCGCACGCGGAGACCCTGGGGCTGGTGGGTGAGAGCGCGGCTCTCCGAGACCTCTGCTCCCGGATCGCGGCCCACGCCAAGAGCAGCGCCACGGTCCTGATCCGCGGCGAGACCGGTTCCGGGAAGGAGCTGGTGGCCCGCGGTATCCACCGGCTGAGCCCGCGGGTCTCGCGCGCCTTCGTGCCCCACAACTTCGCGTCCATTCCCGACACCCTGGTCGAGAGCGAGCTTTTCGGCCACGCGCGGGGAGCGTTCACCGGGGCCCACGCCGACCGTCCGGGGCTCTTCGAGGTGGCCGACGGGGGGACTCTGTTCCTCGACGAGATCGGGGATGCGAGCGCCTCGGTGCAGAGCCGCCTCCTCCGGGTCATCCAGGAAGGGGAAGTGCGGCGCCTGGGCGACGGACGCACGCGCCGGGTGGACGTGCGCATCGTGGCGGCCACGCACCGGGACCTCGCGGCCGAGTCGCGGGCGGGCCGGTTTCGCGCGGACCTCTTCTACCGCCTCCACGTGCTGGCGCTGGACGTGCCGCCGCTCCGACACCGGCGCGAGGATATCCCCGCGCTCGCGGCGCACGTGCTGGAGCGGCTGGCGCGAAGGGACGGGCTCGTGATCCGTGGCCTCCGCCCCGAGGCGCTGGAGCGCCTGCGCGCCCACGACTGGCCGGGGAACGTGCGCGAGCTGGAAGCGGCGCTGACGCGGGCCGCGTATCTAGCCGATCCGGGCGGGATCATCGCCGCCCACGACCTGGGGGCCGACCTGGGCGGAGCGGGGCCGCTCCTGGTGCGCGAGCGCCACGCGACCCTGCGCGGGCGCACCCTTGCGTACGAAGCCGAGCTGATCCGGACGGCGCTGGACGCGCATCGCGGAAACCGCTCGCGCGCGGCGCGGGCGCTGGGGCTGACGCGGCAGGGGCTGTGGAAGAAGATGAGGCGGCTGGGCGTGTGCGGATCGGCGGACCCGGCCGATTGACCTTGATTTCGCCGCCCCCGTTCCTATACTCGCGCGACTGAACGTTCGCCCCGCGCTCGCGCCCGACGTACCAGCCGCGGTGCTCATTCCTCGGGAGGAATCCGGGTTGGCCAAGCGTCCCCTCCGGGTCGGCGTGATCGGCGCCGGCCTCGTCACGCAGATCAATCACC
>DATGVG010000060.1:0-3171 GCA_035300625.1 Candidatus Limnocylindrales bacterium | reverse complement strand
CCCCATACGCGTCGCACGTGAGAAACAGAATGTGCGACGGGTGGCCGCCCGCTCCGCCCGGGACGTGGTTCGGGATGTAGTGGATGGGGTACGACGCGCGCGTGTTCTCGGTGATCTGGTCCGAGTCGAGGTCAATGGCGCGGGTCTCGGGGTCCACCACCACGTTTTCGAGCACCGTCCCGAACATGCGGGTAGTGGCGAAAATCTCGGGCTCGCCCTCGCGCGACAGCCGGATAACCTTCGCGTAGCAGCCGCCCTCGAAGTTGAAAATCCCCCGATCGGACCAGCCGTGCTCGTCGTCCCCGATGAGCGCCCGTTCCGGGTCGGCGGAGAGGGTGGTCTTGCCGGTGCCCGACAACCCGAAGAACAGCGCCACATCGCCCGCCCGGCCGAGATTGGCGGAGCAGTGCATCGAGAGCACGCCGCGTTTCGGCAGCAGGTAGTTGAGGATGCTGAACACCGATTTCTTCAGCTCGCCCGCGTAGCGCGTACCGCCGATCAGGATCGTCCGCTGGCCGAAGTGGATGACCACGAAGGTGCCCGACTTGGTGCCATGGGTCGCGGGATCGGCATTGAGCTCGGGCGCGTGCAGCACGGTCCAGGCGGGCGAGAAGCCGGCGAGGTCCGTGGGGGACGGTCGCAGGAACATGTTGTAGACGAACAGGGCGTGCCACGCGTTCGGTGTGACGAACCGGATGCCCAGGCGGTGCTCCGCGTCCGCGCCGGCGAACAGGTCCCGCACGAACAACTCCTGCCCGGCGAGGTGCGCGAGCACCGACGTCTTGAGCCGTGCATACTGATCGGCCTCGAGCGGCTGGTTCAGGCGGCTCCACCAGATCTCGTCCGCGGAGGAGGGCTCACGTACGATGAACTTGTCGTTCGGGCTGCGTCCGGTGTGTGGCGCCGTCACGGCGCAGAACGCCCCGCCCTCCGCGATCACGCCCTCGGCGCGACGCACCGCGTGCTCGTAGAGCTCGGACGGTCCAGGATTCCAGTGGACGACGCGCTCGGGCGTGAGCCCCGCGGCCTCCAGGGAGGAGGCCCGTCTGCGTTCGGCGGGGCGGGTGGCATGCGCGGTCATGCGCGCGGGCGCCGCCCGTGCTCCTGGGCGTCTACGGCGGCGATTACGGCCATATTCACAATATCGTTCACGTCGGATCCCCGCTGCAGGACATGCACGGGTTGTGCCATGCCCACCAGAATCGGACCGATCGCGTCCGCGCCGCCCACCCGGCTGAGCAGTTTGTAGCTGATGTTCGCCGCGTCGAGATTGGGAAAAATGAGCACGTTGGCTGGTCCGCGCAGCTTGGAGAAGGGGTAGGTCCTGGTCAGGATCCGCTCCACCACCGCCGTATCGGCCTGCATCTCCCCGTCCGCCTGCAGGGTGGGCTCGCGCTCCTGGAGCAGCGCCACGGCCCGCTGCACCTTCTCCGCCGCCGGGTGGCGCACCGAGCCGAAGTTCGAGAAGGAGAGCAGGGCCACGCGGGGCTCGATCCCCAGCCGGCCGACGAACTCCGCCGCCGCGGACCCGATCTCCGCGAGCGTCTCCGCGTCCGGATCGATGTTCACGGTACAGTCGGCGAAGAAGAAGGTCTGCTGCGGCAATACGAGCATGTAGATGCCGCTCACGTGCCGGCGCCCGGGCTCCGCGCCGATCACCTCGAGGGCCGGGCGCATCGCATCGGGATAGTACATGTCGACGCCGACTACCACCGCGTCGGCCTGACCGGCGCGCAGCATCAGGAGCGCGTGGTACAGCGGGTCGACCACGCGGTTGCGGGCCTCGCGCAGCGTGATGCCCTTGCGGCGGCGGCGCTCCCACAGCTCCTGGGCGAAGGTTTCGAGGTGGACGCTGCTTCGCGGGTTCGCGAGCGTGATGTCCTCGAGGGTCACCCCGGCGTCGTCCGCCTCGCGGCGGATGGCATCCGGGTCGCCGAGCAGGATCGGCTCCGCCACGCCATCGTCCGCGAGGATGCGGGCGGCCTTGAGGATCCGGGGGTCCTCACCCTCGGGAAACACGATGCGCTGCGCCGCCGTCTGGGCGCGGCTCGAGAGGCCCCGCATGACCTCGCGCGCGCGCCCCAGGCGGGCGTCCAGCTCGGCGCGGTACTCGTCCACGTCGATCACCCGCCCGGCGACGCCCGAGCCCACCGCCGCCCACGCCACCGCCGGCGCGACCCACAGGAGCACGCGCGGGTCGAACGGCTTGGGGATGAGGTAGTCGGGACCGAAGCGGAGGCGCTCGATTCCATACGCGCGCATCACCGCATCCGGCACTTCTTCCTTGGCGAGCGCTGCGAGGGCCCGCGTAGCCGCCATCTCCATCTCGTCGTTGATCTTCTTGGCGCGCACGTCGAGCGCACCGCGAAAGATGAACGGGAAGCCCAGCACGTTGTTCACCTGATTCGGGTAGTCGGACCGGCCGGTCGCGATGATCGCGTCGCCGCGCGCCTGGCGGGCCTCTTCCGGCGCGATCTCGGGATTGGGATTGGCCAGCGCGAACACGATCGGCCGCCTGGCCATGCCCTTGAGCATCTCTCCAGTCACGATCCCGCCCACCGACAGACCCACGAACACGTCGGCGTCCTTCAAGGCCTCGGCGAGCGTGCGAGCTTTCCCCCGGACGGCAAAGCGGCGCCGGTACTCGTCCAGGTCGCTGCGGTCGGCATGCACTACGCCGTGCTGGTCGCACAGTGTGATGTGCTCGCGCGGCACGCCGAGCCGCACGTAGTGCTCCGCCGTGGCGATCGCCGCTGCACCCGCGCCGGCGAACACGACTTGGACGCTCCCGATGTCCTTCTTCACCAGCTCCAGCGCGTTGAGCAGTGCGGCACCCGTGATGATCGCCGTGCCGTGCTGGTCGTCGTGAAACACCGGTATCGAGAGCGTCTCGCGCAGCGTCTTTTCGATGTAGAAGCAGTCGGGGGAGCGGATGTCTTCGAGGTTGATCCCACCTACGGTCGGCTCGAGCAGCCGACAGAATCGGATCATGTCTTCGGGATCTTCCGAGCCCACCTCCAGATCGAAGACGTCGATGTCCGCGAACGCCTTGAAGAGGATCCCCTTGCCCTCCATCACCGGCTTCCCCGCGAGCGCTCCGATGTTGCCCAGGCCGAGCACCGCGGTGCCGTTGGTGACCACGGCCACGAGGTTCCCCTTGGCCGTGTAGGT
>DATGVG010000059.1:0-2297 GCA_035300625.1 Candidatus Limnocylindrales bacterium | reverse complement strand
AGCCCCAGGAACGCGACGGCGATCCCCGCGAATCCCAACGGGAAGGGCCAGCGCTCCAGGGCCACCGCGGGCGACGTCCATAGCTGGAGCGCGCCCGTCAGCCCGGCGAACGCGCCGCCCAGCGCCATCATGGAGCGGTGGATTCCCTCCACGTCGGTGCCGACGGCCCCCGCGGCCAACGGATTCGAGCCCGTCGCCCGCACCTCGAAGCCGCTGACCGACGTGCGGAGGAAGTTCGCAAACATCACGGCCGCCACCAGCGAAAACGTGAGCAGGAGAATTCCCCATCCCAGGACCACGTTCGGCGCCAGGCCCACGCCGGGTACCCAGCGAAGCGGCTGGGTGAGCGCGGGGAGATCGATCGACAGGGCCGGCGGCGTCACTCGTTCCACCGAGATCGCGCGTGCGATCGGGACGAAGACCGACCCGAGCAGGAGCCCGCTCAGGATCTCGTGCACCGCGAACTTTCGGCGGAGCACGGAGATCACCACGCCGACGAGCGCGCCGGCCAGGGCGCCGGCCACCAGCCCCAGGCCCGCTTCGCCCGCCGGCCCGAACACCCGCCCGCGCACGATCAGGGCGCCCACGGAGTAGCCCGCCAGAAATTCCGCGTGGATTCCGAGATTGATCATCCCGGCATGGAGCGGCACGAGGAACGCGAGCCCCAGGAACACGAGCCCGGCCGCGACCAACACGACGTCGCCCGACCAGGGGGCCGTCCAGCGCGACGGATTCCAGTCCAGTGCGCCGACCGCGACCGCATGCGTCCCCGCGATCAGCACCAGGAGGGTGAGCGCGTTCGCGAACAGCTCGCGGCGCCCCGCGCGGGCGCGTCCGGGCAGCGTCACGCCGCCGCTCCCGACATCTCGGCGATGATCCCCTCGCGCGTGAGCGTCTCGGTGACGGGAATCCAGACCAGGCGTCCGGCGGTGAGCACGGCCATGCGATCGGCAACACGCATCCCCTCCTCCGGCTCCTCGGTCAGCCAGAGGAGCCCGCTTCCGCGCTCACATTGGAGGATCAGTGTGCGCCGGACGTATTCCTGCTCTTCCAGCGACAGGCCCTGCCCCGGCGAGCGGACCACCAAAAGGCGCGGATTGTGGATCACCTCGCGCGCCACGATGACCCGCTGGCGCTGCCCTAGGCCCAGGTCCCGAAGCAGTGTGCGCGGCGTGGCGCCGGTGATCTCGAAGTCCTGGAGCGCGCGGAGGCAATTCCCTCGGATGGACTCGGGCCGCAGGGAGCCGCGCCGCGCGAAGGGCGGGGCGTGCGTCTGGCCCAGGATCATGTTCTCTTCGACGGTGAATCCCTCCACCGACTGGTCGCGCGCGATCGGCGGGTTCACGAATGTCATCCCCGATTCCACGCGCAGGCGCCGCGGGGAGTGCGCGATCTCCTTCCCGAGGAACAGGATCGACCCGCTGTCGGGCCTGCGATTTCCGATCAGCACGTCGTGGAGGAGGTCGAGCCCGTCGGCGGGAGCGCCGACCACGGCCAGCACCTCGCCCGAGCCCACCTCGAAGTCGAGCCCGGCCAGCGAGGTTTCGCGTCCCCTGCCCTTCAGAATCAGCCCCTGCGCGCGCACCAGCGGGTCGCCGGCCACGTGCGGACCACTGGGGATAAGCTGGATGTCGAGCCCGCCGGTCCATCGCTCGACCAGGGCTCCCTCGGTGCATTCGGCGGTGGAAACCGTCGCCGGCTCGGCGTCGCGCCAGAGGATGGTGACGGCGGAGCCCTCGGGATAGGCGTCGCGCGGCCAGGTGGTCGCGATCACCACCGGGATCCCCTCCGCCCTGGCGACCGAGTGGAGCGTGGCGAGAAAGTGGCGGGCCTCGTGGGGACCCAGCTTGCTGGTGGGCTCGTCCAGAAGAAGCGCGGCCGGTTTTTGTCTGATTGAGCCCGCAATCTCGATCAGGCGGCGCTCGACCGGGCGGAGCGCCTCGCAGGAGACGTCGAGCAGGCTCTCCAGGCCAACGCGCGCCGCGAGTGCCGCCGCCTCCTCGCGCCCTCGCTTCCAGGAGATCCCGAGCTTCGCCGCTCTCGGCGTGGCGTGGAGGAGGAGCCGCTCGATCACCTTGAGATGGCGGACCGGCGTTTCGCGCGGGATGATCGCCGTGCGGCGCCGGCGCGCCTTGGCGGGGGTACCGCCCTCGCCGCCTCCGCCGCGACGGTCCGCGCCCGCCCCCTCGCCCTCCACCGTCACCGCCCCGCGCTCCGGAGCACGGAGCCCGGCGATCGTCTCGAGGAGCCGGGTCTTTCCGGTGGACCGCTCGCCTAGCACCAGGTGGATCTCTCCC
>DATGVG010000058.1:0-15524 GCA_035300625.1 Candidatus Limnocylindrales bacterium | reverse complement strand
ATCCAGCGGTAACGAGATCGATGTCGCCTAACGTCTCGAGATCGCGCACGTCAGGCGACACGTCTGTCGAGAAGCGTCGTTTGAGAACGCGAGCTGCACCCGGATCGCTCTCGCAGAAGAGCACGGTCCGGTGGCCAGCCTGGTGAAGTCCGAGCTCGATGCCACCGATACCAGCGAACAGAGCGGCGACGCGCAAACGCTCTCCGTATGACGAGGGTAGATTGGTAGCCTTCATCGCTCCACCATACAGCGTATTACCCTACACCCCAAGACTTCGCGGGGAGGGTGGCCAAGCTAGCCGCCGGCTATCTCGACACGGCTCCGCCGCGAGTCACGCAGGGCTCCGATCGCGCGCTTCACCTCAAGCACGGTATGATACCGATCCGCCATGAAAACGGCCGTTAGCGAGACGGGGCTCAGTGCCTCGTCGTATTGCTCTGTGATCCACGTCCTGCCGTTCTCAAGCTGCCACAACCCCTCAACCGCCTCGATCATCTTCTGTTCTACCCACTCCTCGGCCACCGACTTGATCCTGGCGGCTTTGTCGGCGTCGCCCTCGGGGTTCGCCCACGCGTTCATCGCTGCCAGGATTGCTTGGTAGCCACGGAACTCGCGATTCAGGAGCAGCAGGCTCGCGGTACGACCGTCGGTGCCGACCAGCGCGGCAGCGCGGTCGCGCAGACCGTGCGTGTTTCCCTTCACGATCGGAAGCCCCTCGGCCTCCTGCTCAGTGACCCACCGCGGCGAGAGGAGCGTAGCGGTGGACACTTCGACAGCCGGCTCACCCGCCTCGTCGTCGATCTGTGACAAGACGGCACCGATCCCGCGACCGCGTCCGGTGCTCTGGGACGAGACCAAATATCCATAACTCGATCCCTTCGGGTACTCGGCTACGACTCCATCGCCGGACTGCGCTCCGGTCACCTCGACCACCGCGCGCACAACGCCCGCTTGCTGGCGGCGAAAGAACCTTGGCCGGAGCATCTGCATGACGTCGCGGAGTCGCTCCCGGATCCGCTTTGCCCGGTCGGGGTCCTCGACCTCCAGCCGCGCCTGTTCCTCAAGGATGGTGCGGCGGATGGCCTCCGGCATCTGTTCGCGGAACTCCTCGGTCCACCTCAGCCACGCGTCGCTCTGGAGCACGGGGGTACCGCCTACCAAAACGTGGGCTCGGGCGAAGTCGGCAGCCACAGAGGCCCCGAGCGGCTCGAGGACGAACGCAATCCGCGTCTTTCCGAACAATATACCGAGCCTTGCGAAGAACGGGTTCGACTGATTGCCGCTTCGCCAGTCGTGCAACTCGTTGTCGAACAAGACCGCAAGGCTACCGCCACTCGCGGTGCGGCTTGAGACATCGGTACCGGCGCCCGTCGGCGGAAGCACCCACCAGTGGACCCTGGCCGGAGGGATACCCGCCGCCTGGTCGCCGGCGACATCGATCACACCGCGCCAGTCCGTGCCCTGGCGGTCGGCGGCATCGTCCCAGATCCCAGCGGTACCGTCGATCTTGGTAAGATTGAAAGATCGGCCCTTCCCGCGCATCCGCTCCTTGGCCTCATCGAGATTATGGGGCCATTCCTCCTGGTCGCCGCTCGGGACGCGGACCACAACGTCGATACCGTTAGTCGATAGCCGGAAGAAACGCGAGTTCAGATAGCGCAGCAACCAACCTTTGGGGTTCCAGGCCGGCACGAAAGTATTGTCCCCATCCTTGTTCCCAAGAAACGTGACGACCGTGCCCGACCCCTGCTCGTTGACGATGTCCGGGAAGGCCGCCGGCGGTGTGCGCAGGACAAGCTCGTCGTTGTTCCCGATCGGGATCAGGCCGTACTGGCTACCGTCCCACCCGATTTGGACTCGAGTGCCCTCGCCAGCCTTGCTTGACCGTATGAGCACGCCGCGCTTGTGTCGGGTCGGGCCACTGATCTTGAGGCCCATTCCCTGATTGCCGCGGATCGACTGGTTCCTTCCGGCCCCCTGGACGGCCAGCGTGGTTGTGTACTTCGCAAGCTGGGTTCTGGACATGCCGTCCCCGTTGTCGGAGCAAGCGAGGTACCACGGCTTGGCTTCGTCGAGGGCGTGCAGTGTCCAGTCGACGTCAAACTCGACCCTGCCGCCGGTCTTGGATCCGTCGGCGTCCATGCGACGCTCAACGGCTTCCAGGGCGTTCTTCAGGACCTCGCGGTATTCCTGGTTTGGAAGAAGTTCGGCGGAGAGTTTGTCAGCGATGAAATCGGCGTTCTCTACGTGGAACATGCGGGTCTCCCTCGAGTGCGGCCCATCAGGGCCGATGTCGTTGGTGGCCTCGTCCGACTGACGCGAGGAGGGCGACCGAAGTCGTCGTGCTCGCTCCAGATTCAGTTAGGCCGCATGTACCTTAGCAGCCGCAGGGCAGCGAGACAACCCTTACCAACCCCAAGGATCTCGCGGACCCAAAAAACCAAGGCGGGCCCGCTTGCGAATGCGAGCCCGCCCCGTTCTACGCGCCCCGCCGTCCGCCCGAAGCCCCGGGCGACCGATGAGGGACCTGCCAACCGCTACTAGTACATGTCGTCGTAGCCGCCACCACCACCGCCACCAGGCATGCCGGCGCCAGCCTTACCCTTCTTATCGGGAATCTCGGTGACCAGGGCCTCGGTCGTGAGGAGCAGACCGGCGACCGACGACGCGTTCTGCAGCGCCGAGCGGGCCACCTTGGTCGGATCCACGACTCCGGCTTCGAACAGGTCTTCGTACTTCTCGGTCGCCGCGTTGAAGCCTACGGCGCCCTTCTCCGTCTTCACCCGCTCCACGATGACCGAGCCTTCCAGACCGGCGTTGTTGACGATCTGGCGGAGGGGCTCCTCGAGCGCACGGCGCACGATGTTGCAGCCGATCAGCTCGTCGCCGGTCATCCCGGTCTTCTCCAGCGCGGGGAGGCTGCGGATCATGGCGACACCGCCGCCGGGTACGATCCCTTCCTCGACCGCCGCGCGGGTCGCGTGCAGAGCGTCCTCGACCCGAGCCTTCTTCTCCTTCATCTCGGTCTCGGTGGCCGCGCCCACGTTGATCACCGCGACGCCGCCCGCGAGCTTCGCGAGACGCTCCTGGAGCTTCTCACGGTCGTAGTCGGACGTCGTGTCCTCGATCTGGCGCTTGATGAGAGCGATGCGGGACTGGATGTCCACCGACTTGCCAACGCCTTCGACGATGGTCGTGTTGTCCTTGTCCACCGTCACGCGCTTCGCCTTGCCCATGTCCTCCAGCTTCACCGTCTCCAGCTTGATCCCGAGATCCTCGCTGATCAGCTTGCCGCCGGTCAGGATCGCGATGTCCTCGAGCATGGACTTCCGTCGGTCGCCAAAGCCCGGCGCCTTGACGGCGCAGGCGGACAGCGTGCCGCGGAGCTTGTTCACCACCAACGTCGCGAGCGCCTCGCCCTCGACGTCCTCGGCGATCACCAGGAACGGCTTGCCCTTCTGCGCGACCTTCTCGAGGATCGGCAGGAGGTCCTTCATGTTGGAGAGCTTCTTCTCGTAGATCAGGATGTAGGGATCTTCGAGGACGCACTCCATGCCTTCCTTGTCCGTGACGAAGTACGGCGAGATGTAGCCCTTGTCGAACTGCATCCCCTCGACGACTTCGAGGGTCGTCTCCATCGACTTGGCTTCCTCGACCGTGATCGTGCCGTCCTTGCCGACCTTGTCCATGGCGTCCGCGATGATCTTGCCGATCTCTTCGTCGCCGTTCGCGGAGATGGTCGCGACCTGCATGATCTCCTTCGGATCCTTCACGCTCTTGGAGAGCTTCTTCAGCTGCTCCACCACCAGCTTCACCGACTTGTCGATGCCGCGCTTGATGCCCATCGGATTCGACCCGGCCGTGACGTTGCGGAGTCCCTCGCGGAAGATAGCCTCGGCAAGGACCGTCGCGGTGGTCGTGCCGTCGCCGGCGACCTCGGAGGTCTTGGTGGCCACTTCGCGCACCATCTGAGCGCCCATGTTCTCGTACCGGTCCTCGAGCTCGATTTCCTTCGCAACGGTGACGCCGTCCTTGGTGATGGTCGGCGATCCCCACTTCTTGTCGAGCACGACGTTCCGGCCGCGCGGACCCAACGTCACCTTGACCGCCTTCGCCAGCGTCTGAACGCCGGAGAGGATGGCCTGGCGGGCCTTCTCGTCGAACAGAATTTCCTTAGCTGCCATGCTTGTTCACTCCTTTATATGTGGAGGCCGCGTCCGTTACTTCGCGTCGGCGATAATGGCGAGAACTTCTTCCTCACGCATGATGAGGTAGTCGGTACCGTCGATCTTGACCTCGGTCCCCGAGTACTTGCCCATGAGGATCTTGTCGCCCTTCTTCACGTCCAGCACGACGCGCTTCCCCTCGTCGGTCATGCGACCCGGGCCCACGGCGACGACTTCCGCCTGCTGCGGCTTCTCCTTCGCGGTATCCGGGATGATGATGCCCCCTCGCTTCATTTCGGCCTCTTCCAGGCGTCGGACGAGGATCCGATCCGCAAGCGGCTTCACGTTCATGAGTCTGCTCCTTTTTCGTGGGTTTATTCGAACGATGTGACAAATGGGCAGGCGTGGCTGCCTGACCACGACCTATCCTTTTGATGCCGCAACCGCCGTGCCGGAATTTTGCGCAGCGGAGAATTTGGCGGCGTAAGTTATTGCGGATTTGTAAGTTGCGAAAGTGGCTCAAGAGAGCCTCGGCGGATGCGCGCGGGGAGGGCCGGGGCCCCCTCTGTCCAAATGGCATTGGGACCCGCCGGAGGGGCGGGCCCCAGACCCCATGAACCTAAAGCTGGGAGAGAGGTTATGATCCGCAAACTCAAGACAGGCGAATATCGGATCTACTCGCTGACCGTCAATCCGAAGACCAAGAAGCGCCGGAATCTCGGAACGTTCAAGACGCGGGAGGCAGCAAAGCGGCATGAGCGCGCCATCCAGTACTTCAAAAGGGCCCGCTAGGGGAAGGCCGGGGGCGGCCGGCGGGGCGGCTGCCCTTTTGGCGCTCGCGGCGTAGATGGCGGCCAAGCGGCGCCCCA
The DNA here is from genome assembly GCA_035300625.1 of Candidatus Limnocylindrales bacterium. Classification (GTDB taxonomy): domain Bacteria; phylum Eisenbacteria; class RBG-16-71-46; order SZUA-252; family SZUA-252; genus DASQJL01. The sequence goes on along the minus strand of DATGVG010000058.1, from coordinate 10,489 downwards.
AATCCGGGGGAAAGGGGCCGCGCCGCGGCGGCGGGGGCTCGCGCCCGGGCGGTCCGGGCGGTGGCGGTGGCCACACCCCAGGCGGCGCCCGCCGCCCCAGGCCGCGCCTCCGCGTCGACCGGCTGCTGATCGCGCTGGTCTGCCTGGCCGCGCTTCTTCGGCTGTGGGGGATCACCGACCGCCTCCCCGATCCCAAGCTGGGCATCAACGTGCTCGAGGACACCGCGGTCGAGGAGACCGACCGGACCACGACCGGGCGCGCCTGGACTCTTTGGAGGGGCGGCAGCAAGCCGCTCGACTTGAACCCGCACACGGGCGGCTGGCCCGCCCTCTCCTTCTACGTCACGCTCGGGATCCAGTGGCTCTACCGCCTGGGCTATAGCATCCAGCATCCCGGTGTGGACGCCGACCGATTCGCGTCGCACGTCATGGACGGGACGGGCTCCCGCGGCATCTTCATCCTGGCGCGCCTGATCGGCGCGATCATCGGCGTGCTGACGGTCGTCCTCACGTACCGGCTGGGGATTTTGGTCGCGGGGCGTCTGGTGGGATTTGGCGCGGCGCTCCTCCTCGCGGTGAACCTCCAGCACATCCTGGTCTCGCAGCACGTGAGCGATCCCAACCTGCTCGCGCTCCTCTTCGTCCTGCTCGCGCTCTTCCCCATGGTCCGGATCGCGCGAGGGCGCGGATCCACCGCCGACTCCGTCGTCGGGGGCGCGATGATTGGATTGGCGGGCGCATGCAAGTACGTGCCGCTGATCGTGGGGCTCCCGTTTCTCTTCGCGCACCCGCGCACCGTGAGAAACCGCGCCTTCTGGCTGGGCACGGCGGCCGCTGTGGTCGCGCTGTTCATCGCCTCGCCCTACACCTTTCTCGACTGGGGGATCACGCTCCGCGATCTGACCGCGCAGCGGAACAGCCTCTTCTCGAGTTGGGTGGGGCAGTCGGAGTTTCCAATCTCGCTCCCGACGTATTTGCTCACCACGCTCCCACACGCGATGGGGTGGCCCGCCTACCTTCTTTCGATCGCGGGGTGCGTGGTGCTCTGGCGGCGCGGGCGGGCCGAGCGCGTGCTCGTGGGCACGGCGGCGGTGCTGATCCTGGTCAACGGGCTGTTGAAGGCGGCCCAGGAGCGCTACGTGCTGGTCGCGATGCCGATCCTGTGCCTGGCAGCGGCCGCCGGGTTCGAGCGCGCGTACCAGTGGTGGCGCGCACGCCCTGCGCCCAACGGTGCGCGCCTCGTGCCCGGCGCCCTCACGCTCCCCGCGCTGCTCGCGGCCGTCGCCGTCGCCTGGCCCCTGCCCGAGCTGGCGCAGACGCGGGCCACGCTGCGCCTGCCCGACACCCGGCACGCCGCGCGCCGGTGGATCGTGGCGCACGTGCCGCCCAACGCGCCGATGGCGGTCGAGCTGTACGGGCCCATCTTCTCCGAGGGGGAGCGGCTCGTGGTCACCATGCCGTTCTTCGCGACGCAGGTGCCGCTGGTGCGCCCCGCGTTCCATCCCGAATTCCTGGACGGCCTCCAGTACATCGCGCAGTCGGGAGGCATCTCGGATCGGTTCGAGGCCGATTCGGTCAACTACCCGGTCGAGGTCGCCTACTACAAGTGGCTCCGCGCGCACGCGCCGCTCCAGTGGAGCAGCCGCGCAGAAAGGGCCTCGGGCCCGACGATCGAGGTGCGCTCCCTTCCCGCGCGGATCAGCACCCGGGCCGAGCGCGACAGCCTGTTTGCCGCGCTGATGCCCGCGCCCAACCACACCACGCGACTCGCTCTGTGGTGCCACGACATGTCCATGTTGTTCGGGAAAATGGACGCCCCCGACCGCGCCGAGGAGTGGGCGCTGCGCGGGCTAAGGGTGGACGCGCACAACCTGAACGGGAATCTCTACGTGGCGCTGGCCCTGGCGCGGCTCCGCGAGGGAAACGCGACGGGCGCCGAAGAGGCGGCGCGCCGCGCCATCGCCATCGTGCCGCAGGGGATCACGGCGCACTACTACCTGGGTATGGCGCTTCGGGAAGAGGGACGGCTGGAGGAGGCCCTGTCCGAGCTGCGCGCCGCCTACGCGCTGTCGGTGGACAACCGCATCCGACTCAACGTCGGGGAAGTGCTGGCGGACCTGGGGCGCTACGACGAGGCGGCGCGCGAGCTGGACGCCGTTCCCCAGGGAATCCCCGAGCGCGCCACCGCGCGGCGAGATCTTGCGCTTCTCTACATCAACAAGCTCGGCCGCCGCCAGGAGGGGATCGCCGCGCTCACAGAGGCCGCCGAGCTGGAGCCCGACCCGCGGCAGGCCGCGGTGCTACGGGCAGAGGCGGAGCGCCTCAAAGCCCGTATTCCTTGACCTTCCGGTACAGCGTGCGGAGGCCGATTCCCAGGGCCTTCGCGGCCTTCTGCTTGTCGTAGCCCACGGAACGGAGGGTCGCCTCGATCGCGGCGCGCTCGATCTCCTGCATCGGCATCCCCACGGTCACGTGCAGCTCGGACGCGGCGGAGGGTCGCTGCTGGCGGAGCGCGATCGGCAGGTCGGAGACGTCCAGCGGGCGTTTTCCCTGCGTGAACAGGACCATCTCCTCGACCGTGTTCTTCAGCTCGCGCACGTTTCCCGGCCAGTCGTACTGCATCATGCGGTCCACGACCCCACGGGTGACGCCGGTGACCTTGCGGGCGTGCTCGCGGTTGAACGCCTGGATGAATTCCTCGACGAGGAGCGGAATGTCCTCACGCCGCTCGCGGAGGGGCGGCACTTCCAGGAGCACCACGCGCAGGCGGTAGTAGAGGTCCTCGCGGAACTCTCCGCGCGCGACCAACAGGTCCAGCGGCCGGTTGGCCGCGGCGACCACGCGCACGTCCACGGTCACGGTCTCCTCGCCTCCCACGCGCTCGAACTGGCGGTCTTGAAGCACGCGCAACAATTTCGTCTGGATGGTCATCGGGACCTCGGAGATCTCGTCCACGAACAGCGTCCCCTGGTCGGCCAGCTCGAAGCGTCCGCGGCGCTGCTGCTCGGCGCCCGTGAACGAGCCGCGCTCGTGGCCGAACAGCTCGCTCTCGATGATGTTCTCCGACAGCTCGGCGCAGTGGAGCTTCACGAAGCGCTCGTCCTTCCTGGGCGAGAGCTGATGGATCGCCTTCGCGATCAGCTCCTTTCCGGTGCCCGTCTCCCCCTGGATCAGCACCGTAGCGCGCGTGGCAGCGACGTGGGCGATGCGCTCGTACAGCTCCTGCATGGCGCGCGACTTTCCGGCGAGGCTGGGGATGCGGACGCGCTCGTCCAGCCGCTCGGCCAGGTCGGAGACGCGACCCACCAGCTGCTGATGGCCCAGGGCGCGGCGGATCACCGCGACCATCTTGGGCAGGTTCAGGGGGCGGGTCTGAAAATCGTAGGCCCCCTGGCGCATGGCCTCGGTCGCCAGCTCGATCGTCCCGGCGTCGGCGATCAGGATGACGCAGACCTCGGGGTTCCGCCGCCGGGCCACCTGCAACAGCCGCATCCCGTCCACGCGCTGGGCGCGCAGCTCGGCGATCACCACCTCGGGGCCGGACGCGGTGCCCGCGCCGGGCTCGTCCGGCCCCGGCGCGTCGAGGACGTTGAACGCCTGCTCCCCGTCCTTCACCCACTTCACGTCGAATCCGTCCGATTCGAGCGTGGCGATCAGCTGCTTCGTCTCGGCCGAATCCTTGTCGACGATGAGCGCGCGGGGGCGGTGAAGCGACACGGGCGGGGCTCTCCGGATTGGAAGAAGGGGGAACAACGCAATTGGAACCGAAGGAGCTTAGGGGGCGGCTACGGTCGGGTCAAGGCTCGCGGATCAGGGCCCGCGAGACGGCGGCGAGGATCGCTTCGACGGAGGGGAGGATCCCGATCATGGAGGGCGCGCCCACGCGGATCACGTTCTGCCCGTCCACGAGGACGGCGAAATCGCCCCAACGGCCGTGGACCATCTCCGCGTCGACCGAAAACCGCTCCCGGACGGCCGCCGCCACACGGGCGGCGTGGAAGCGGGAAACTCAGGAGGGGCAGTAGCGGATGGCGATCCGGTGCATGGCGCCAGCTTACGCCAGCGCGTCGGCGATGTTGACGCCGTATTCCTCGGGGTTCAACGCCGACACGATCCCCACGGCGAACGCCCCGGTCTCTTCGTTGCGCACGCTGACGTCGATCGTCGGACCTTCCTCCAGGCGCTTCCGCTCCTTGTCGGCGACCACCCGGACGCGCGGCCGGAAGATGTCGTGCGCGTTGTGGGCGACCACCACCGCGATCTCGTTCGTGTCCAGGAGCACTACCGTGCCGGCCGGGTACATGCCGACGGTGTTGATGAACGCCTTCAAGAGCAGCGGGTCGAACTTCTCCTTGTTCTTCGTCACGATCTGGTGGAGCGCCTCGTAGGGCGTGAAGGGCGTGCGCCGGTAGGCGCGGTGCGCGGTCATGGCGTCGAAGCAGTCGGCGATGGCGACGATGCGTCCGAACAGGGACTGCTTGGACTCGTGACCGATCTGCGGATAGCCCGTGTGGTCGAAATTCAGGTGGTGCTCGAAGGCGACGATCATCGCGCGCAACGCCAGGTCGTTCAGCCCTTTCATCTTCGCGATCATCTTCACTCCCTGCACCGGGTGGTCCGTCATCAGCTTCCACTCCTCCGCGGACAGCTTCCCGGGCTTGTTCAGCACCCAGGGCGGGATGGTGGCCTTGCCCAGGTCGTGCAGGATGGCGGCCACGCCCAGCTCGCCCAGGAGCTTCTTGGAAAGCCCCAGCCGCTGTCCCAGCGCGATCGAAAGGATGGAGACGTTGACGCAGTGCTGGAACGTGTACTCGTCGTGGTTCTTGATCGCGGTCAGCCCGAACAGCGAAAACTCCTCTTCCAGGATCAGGTCCACGATTCCCTGCACGGCGCGCTTGGCCTTGCGCAGGTCGATGGGCCGCTTGTCGCGCGCGCTCAGCATGACCGTGCGCGCCGACTCGATGGCGCGATAGAACGTGCGCTTGGCCGCCTTCCGGCTGTCGCGCGCTTCGGCGCTGTCGATCTTCCCGGCGGGCACCACCGTGCGCAGCGGCACCAGGCGCGCAACCGAGAGCTTGGACAGAGACTCGGTGAAGTCGTCGAACGGCTCGGGCGCCTTCACGTCCACGTCCAGGAACAGGCGAACGAACTTCTTCACCTCGGGCGGCGTCAATTTCCCCGTGAACACGAATCCCGACATCCCGCGGGTCTTGAACTCGTCGATCAGGAACTGGTAGCTGGGGTACGACGAGGCGTCCACGCGGAGCCGGAACTGGTTCACGTACAGGAAGTCCCCCACCGCCTGGAGCCGGAAGTCGCCCTCGGCCGTCCACATCTGCTCCACCGTATCGATGAAGTTGGAGAGCGGGCTCTGGAAGGCCACGTTCCCCACGTCGTGGACGCGGGCGGTCTTCAACAGCACGCACATGTGGATGGCCAGGCCGCGCCCCTGGACCGCGATCCGGGCGGCCTCGTCGTTGGCGCGCTGATTACTCGCGGCGGCGCGCGTAGCCTCGGTCATTCCTCATCCTCCCCTGCGGACTTGCCCTGGGCGCGGGATGATCCCAAGCCGGCGTTCCGGACCACCGTGAGCGCCGCCTCCACTGCCTTCCGCACCGCTTCCCGCTTGCCCGTGAGCTCGCGGTTCAGCACGGCGAGCGCGACGGGGGTCCCCAGCCAGGCCAGCGTTAGCGCCGCGTGGTAGCGCTCTTCGTCGCTTCCGGCCCCGAACATGTTCCCCTTGGTCAGCATCTTCTCCAGCTTCGGGACCAGCGCGTCCGACCCGGAGCGGCCCAGCGCCTCGTAGAAGGCCTGCCGCTCGCTCAGGTCGCGCTTCACGAAGTCGGCCGCGCCGATCACGGTGAGGATGCTCTGCGCCGCGCGCTCGTCGCGCTTACTGGCCAGCGTCATGGCGGCCTGCACGCGCACGCCCGCGTCCGCGTCGCGGAACGCCGAGATGAGGTACGCGCGGCTCGTCGGGCTCTCGATGCGGCCTAACGCCCGCACGGCTTCCTTGCGCACGCGGACGTCATCGTGGTGCAGTGCCCGATCGAGCGCGCGCTCCACACCTTGGTGGGCGATGCGCCCCAGAACGTAGACGACGTTCCGGATCACGTACCAGCGCGGATCGCCCAGGCGGGCGATCAGCACCTCCACGTCGTCCTTGCAGGAGATGGCGAGCGCCTCGCAGAGCGCCCGGCGGTGCTTCATGTGGTTCACCTGGCCCAGCAGGTCGCAGATGGCCGGCGCGGCGCTGGAGCCCAGCTGCACGAGGAAGTTGGTGAGGACGCCGGGGTCGATCTCCGAGTGCGCGTTCAGCGTGGGCGCGGACTGCGCGAGGAAGCTGGGGCGCCCGATCTCTCGGATCACCTGGTCGGCCAGTCCGGCGAACTCGGCGCGCTGCTCGGCCTTCTTCGCGGCGATCGTCTTCAGCCGGGCCAGGAGCGCGTTCGCGCGCACGATGTCGGCGTCCTCGATCGCGAGCTCGATGAACCGCTGGAACGCAACCGCGGATTCCAGGAAGCCCGCCGGCTCCTCCTCGGCTTCGAGAATGGCCGCCACGATCTCCAGCACCTCGGGCCCCAAGGGGCGCGCCGCCTCCTCGCGGATGGCCGCGTCCATCTCCGCCAGCTCCGCATCGCTCAGCCGGAACTGCGGCCCGGCCGACTCGTCCCAGGCCGAATCCACGGTGACCGAGGGCGACCAGTCGTCGGAGCGCTCCGCGGCGGCCGGCTGGCTGCCGTCCTCCGAGGCCGCTACCTGCTCTTCGTCGGTGCTCTTCGGCCACGGGATGCCCGCGTCGGGCTCGTCGGTCTTGTTGGGGGCGTCGCCTTCTCCCGGCGAAGTGCCCGCCGAATCCAGCAGGTCCTCGAGCGGTATGTAGATGTACTCGAGGTGCCGGAAGTCGCGTTCCCAGAGCATCGTCACGACGTCGTCCTGCCCGCTGGACGCCTCGGTGGTGCGCTTCAGCACGTCCAGGAATCCGCGCAGCTCCCCGGGCTCCAGCCCCTCCTTGACCGTCACCTCGCGCACGCCGTCCGCGTGGAAGCGGAACGCCAGGGACTCCTCGCGCGCGGCGTTGTGGTAGACGGAATAGTTCTCGAAGAGGAAGTCGAACTGCTGGACCGTAAGCGTGATATCCCCGATCTCCTTCAGCACCGACCAGGTCCGGCTCTCCAGATCGTTCTGGAATTTGTGGAGCGAGGGGTTGTTCGGGAGATACATCCGCATCGCCTTGACGGTACGCACCAAAGCCTGGATCCAATCGGCGACGCGCTTCACGTCAAGCGCGAGCACCTGGTCGCGGATCCGCTCCGCTTTCTGCGTGGGAGAGGCGGTTGGGGTCGGTCGTGCCATACGGGTCTAGGTTCGGCTGTTTCCAGCCAACCTTGAGCGAATTGTTAGCGGCGGGTCTGCACCTTGACGGAGGAATCCTTCATGGGGCCGACGGTTCCAAAGGCCAGCACGTGGGCGTCCCGAACCTGGTTCAGGACCCGGCGGTCGTGGGTGAGCAGGATCACCTGGACCTCCTTCGCCAGCTCTTCGAGCATGGCGACCAGGGTGCCCCGGCGCACCTCGTCGAAATGGGCGATGGGGTCGTCCAGGAGAAGCGGGACCGGCTCCCGCGCCGCCATCTCGCGGACCAGCGCGGCGCGCAGCGCGAAGTAGAACGCGTCCCGCGTGCCGCGGCTCAATGCTTCCAGCGGCACGCGATCCCGGCCGTCCGTGGAGAGGGTCGGCGTGAAATCCGGGTCCAGCGACACGCTCTTGTAGCGGCCGTCGGTCAGCCGGGCCATGGTGGCGCCGGCGATCTTGGCCAGGCGGCCGACGTGCTGCTGCTGGAACGCGATGACCGAGTCGCGAAGGACGTCCAGCGCGAGGAGCAAGGCGTCGCGCTGCCGCCCCTCCAGTTTCAGGTCCGCCTCTTCCGCCGCGATCGTCTCGTCCAGCGTGGCGAGGTTCTCCGCGTCCCCCTCGCCCCCTCCCGTCCGGCGGAGCAGCGTGTCCAGCCCCTCCTGGGTGATCTCGACCTTGGAGCGGAGGCCCGCCGCCTCCCGCTTCAGCCGCTCGGCCGCCTCGGCCGCCTTGACGGGATCCTCTTTCAGCGGCGCCAGGAGCGGCGACTGGCGGAGGACTTCCTTTTCCCGCGCGCGCAGCGCGGCGACCGCCTCGTCCAGGTCCTTCGCCTCCGCCTCCAGCCGGTCCGGCGTGGGCAGCGACTGGATCACCGCGGAGTGCTCGCGGCGCTCCTGGTTCGCGGCGCGGAACCGCTTCACGTCCAGCATCACCACCTCGAGGGTGCGCCCGGCGATGAAGGGATTCACCCGGATCTCGATCTGGTCGATCTCCTGGCTCAGCGTCCGGATGTTCTCCTGGGCGACGCGGACCTGCGCCTCGGCCATCGTGCGTGACCTGAGGGCGCTCTCCCCGAACATGCGGCCCGCGGCAAAGCCGAGGGCGGAGCCGACCACCGCGGCCAGCCCGGCGATCAGCGGATTGCGGGACATCCCGAACGCGAATCCTCCGACGACGACCGCGGCACCCGCCGAGAGAAGCAGCGAGACCACGGGCGTCGCGGGAGCCGGGCTCTCCTTCTTGCCGCGCTCCGACTCAGCCGTCTTCTGGTAGCGCCCCCTCTGGGAGCGGAGCATTCCCAGGCGCAAGAGGTCGGGCTCCACTTCCTCGGGAGCGTTGGCCAGGTAGCCCAGCGATTCGGCGATCCGCCGGTCGATCTCCTCGGCCTGCGTCCGGGCGCGACGGGCCATGACCAGCTCCTGGCCCACGGCCGGCACGCGCTTCAGAACTTTCCGCAGCTCTTCCCGGACGGCCGCCCATGTTTCTAAATCCTTGAGTAGCTGCTCTTTTCCGGCCAGCTCGCCGCGCAGGTCATGCAGCCGCGACTCCAGCTCCTCGCGCTCCTTGGTCCGGGACTTGACCTCGGTAAGGACACTTTCGGAACGGGACCGGCGGACGCGGAGCTGCTCCAGGCGTTCCTCGCGGGCCTCGATGGATCGGTTGTTCCGCTTCCGCGCACGCGGATCGTAGGGGTGCTCGCGGGTCAGCTGATCCAGCCGGTCCAGGAGCGCGTCCTGGATCTGCTGGTAGTCGGCCTCGACCGCTCCGGAGACGATGTGGCGCAGCTCGGGTGAGACGTGCGTCTCCAGCCCGCTCTCGTAGACGAAGGACGACTCGCGGAAGAGCCGTGCGTCGGTGAACCCGATCCAGCCGCGGAGGAGTTCTTCGTACTGGGAAAGCTCGGGGCTCCGGCCGCGCGGATTGGTCGAGGCCTGGAAGATCGTGCTCGCGCTGTCGTCGCCGGACGAGCCCAGCTGCTCGACGTGCACCTCCTGCGTCTGGAAATTCCGGCCCAGGCGGTAGCGCCCGGTTCCCGCCGAGAAGACGATCGTGGCCGCGTGCGGCGCGCCGCCCCACGGGCGCGCCATCTCTTCGGCCTCCAGCGTGGAGACCCCGAACAGGGTGGACACGATCGCGGTGGCGAAGCTGGACTTCCCCGACTCGTTCGGACCGATGAGCAGGTTCAACCGCTTCGGCTCCAGAACCGCGTCGAAGCCGGCCAGCGGGCCGTAGCCCTGGACCGTCACCCGCTCAAGGCGCATGGCGGGGATTCTGGAACTCGGCGAGTCCCATCCGGAGGGCGAGCGAGGCGGTATCCTTCGCCTCCTGGGTCGAAGCCTGCTCGCAGCGCTCGAGCATGCGCCTGACGAAGACGCCGCGCACGGTGGCTTCCTCGCGATAGCGGTCGAGGAGCTTGGCGTTGACCAGGTACGTGCGGTCGTCCATCTCCAGGTGGAAGAAGCGGGGTTGGAGGCGGATCCGCAGGCGCTCCGGATCGAAGACGAACTCGGCCGGGCCTTCCATGCGAACCCGCACGATCTCCCGATCGCCCGAGAACGCCGCGATCCGATCTTCCAGCTGGCGCTCTTCGCGGATTTCCGAGACCTGGAAGTCGACCACGGCCTCGGTCACCGTGCGCGCGTTCCAGGGGGTCCGCTCGATGCTGGTGCCGCCGCGCCCCAGGGTCGCCACCACGAGATAGCGGGCGCCGTTCTCGCCGAACTTGCGGCCCTCGAGGGTGCCGGGATAGACGGCCAGCGTCGACCCCTCGCGCACCTCGGCGAAGTTGTGGAAGTGTCCCAGCGCCAGATAGTCCAGTCCCGAGGCGCCGATCTCGGCGCGCGTGATCGGCATGTCCTGGGCGCGGATCTTCCACGTGGGGGAGTCTTGAAGCGCCGCGTGGGCCACGGCCAGGTGAACGTCGGCGGTGTCGGTCCGGTGGAACTCGCCTAAGGGGCGCGCGCAGACTGCCCCCTCGAACGAGACCCCGTACGTCTGCACCGTTTCGCCCCGGATCGTGTGACGCGGGCCCGGCGCGAGCGTCGGAGAGAGGAAGAGGTGCGCCCCCTCGGGGAGACGGAGCCGGCGGTAGACGGAGCGGCGGTAGCCGCAGGCGTCGTGCGTCCCCGGCGCA
>DATGVG010000057.1:0-3895 GCA_035300625.1 Candidatus Limnocylindrales bacterium | reverse complement strand
CTACTGCACGGTGTCCGCCTGCTCCTCGGGCGCGCACGCGGTCGGAGACGCCTTTCGGATCATCCAGCGAGGGGAAGCGGACGTGATGATCACGGGAGGCAGCGAGGCTCCCATTACCCCGGTCGCGTTCGCGGGGTTCTGTTCCATGAAGGCGATGTCCACGCGCAACGACGATCCGACCCGGGCTTCGCGCCCCTTCGACTCCGAACGAGACGGTTTCGTGATGGGGGAAGGCGCTGGAATTCTCGTGCTCGAGGATTACGAGCACGCGAAGAAGCGCGGCGCGGCCGCTCTGGCGGAGATCGTCGGTTACGGCGCAACGGGAGATGCCTATCACATGACCGCGCCCGCCCCCGAGGGTGAGGGTGCGGCGCGGGCCATGAGGGCGGCCGTCTGCGACTCGGGTTTGTCCCTGGAGTCGTTCGGCTACATGAACGCCCACGGCACCTCCACGCCACTCAACGATAAGTCGGAAACACAAGCCATCAAGTCGGTGTTCGGGGAGCATGCGAAGAAGCTGGCAATCAGCTCGACGAAGTCGATGACCGGCCATCTTCTCGGGGCGGCCGGGGGCCTGGAGACGATCATTTGCGTCCTTGCCCTCATGCGCCAGATCCTTCCCCCCACGATCAACTATGAGCACCCCGATCCCGACTGTGACCTCGACTACGTCCCCAACACTGCACGCCCGGTCGAGCTGCAGTCCGCCCTGACGAATTCTCTGGGCTTTGGTGGGCACAACGTCACCCTGGCGCTGTCGAGGATCGTGGCATAAGGCGGGGCCCGCGGGCCCCGATACCTGTGAAATTCATTCGAAAGCTGTTGGGACTGGACGCACCGAAGCCTCCGGTCCGCGCCGGACGTGATCGTGATTTCGATCTGCGCGGGCTGGAACGGATCCTTCATTACGAGTTCAAAGACCCGGCGCTCGCGCGCCAGGCGATGACCCATCGGTCGTATCTCCACGCCACTCCCGGGCGGAGCGGCGAGTCCAACGAGCGCATGGAGTTTCTGGGCGACTCGGTGGTCGGGCTGGTGGTGAACGAGTTCCTCTACAAGAAGTTCACCAAGCTGCGCGAAGGCGAGCTCACGAAGATGAAGTCGCTGCTCGTGAGCCGCGTGATTCTCTCCCGCTCGGCGAATCAGCTCGGCCTGGGCCACTACATCCTCCTCTCGGAGGCGGAGAAAGGCTCGGGAGGGCGGGATCGCGCCTCGATTCTTGCGGACACGCTCGAGGGGATCATCGGCGCCATGTATCTGGACGGCGGCATTGAGGTGGCCCGGAAGCTGACCGAGAGGCTCCTCCTCCGGGAAGTGAACGTCATCCTCAGCGACGCCAACCTGGCCAACTACAAGAGCATGCTCCAGGAATACGTGCAGGGAGAGTTCAAGTCGCATCCGCAGTACCGCATCTCCAGCGAATACGGCCCCGACCACCAGAAGATGTTCACGGTCGAGGTGGTGGTGAGCGGAAAGACGTTCGGCCGCGGGCACGGCAGCAACAAGAAGGAGGCCGAGCAGGAAGCGGCGCGCGACGCCTTGTTCCACTTCGAGAAGCTGGCCCGCCCCGGCCAGGAGACCGCCGAGGAGGGCACTCCCGCCGACGCCAAGCGCCGCCGGAGGCGCGGCGGACGGGGGCGGCGGAATGGGCGCGACGGGCGCGACGGGCGCGGCCGGGAAGGCGGATCGTCGGGGCCGGAAGCGGCTTCGGCAGCGGGCGGCTCGCAGACGGGGCGCCGCGGCGGAGAGCACCGGGAGCGCCGCGAGCGTCATCGCGACCGGGAGTCGGGTCGCGAGCGCGACACGGAGCGGGGATCGGAGACGGTCCGGGATTCGGCGCCGTCGCGCGATCGGGAGTACCCGCGGGATCGGGAGCCCTCCCGCGAGAGGGAACACTCGCGGGATCGCGAGTATCCGCGCGACCGGGAGTCGCCGCGCGACCGGGAGGCTGGGGGGGAGAGTGAGACGCCCCGCGACCGGGAGTATCCTCTGGACCGGGCGGATCGGGGCGACCGGGGTGACCGAAGCGACCGGGGCGACCGAGAGTATCCTCAGGACCGGGGCGAACGACAGACGCCGCGCGACCGGGAGCCGTCTCGTCCCGAGGGGACGTCCCTGCCGGACGCCCCCGGCACGCCGCATGAGGGCTCGGATACGGGCCGCGGAGGTCCATTCGCCGCGAGTCGATTGCACGCGGAGCCTTAGACTGTTATAATCCACGCATCGTCTCGAGAGGGGAGGATGGCCGTCCGGCCATCCTCGTCCTTTTTCAGGGAGACGATTCGTGACCGTAGCTCAGCCCCGCGTTAAAGCTGTCGCACTCCTCCTCACCGCACTGGCCTCCTCGATCGCGAGCGTTTCGGCCGCGACGGATTTCACCTCGTATCCGACGGACCGCGTCCGATTCGGGCTCCTTGCGCACTCGGCCCTGTCGGAGGGCGAAGGGGACGCCTCCGCCGCGATCGCCTGGGCCGAGTCGCTCGCCTTCGCCGATCCGGGGAGCGCCTACGGGTGCGCCCGGGCGGCGACCCTGTACGAGGCGATCGGCCAGGACGACGAGGCGCTCGTATGGGGCGACCGCGCTCTCGCGCGCGACAGCGTGAACCTGGACGCGGCGATGCTGGTGGCCCGGATGCACCTTCGCGGCGGCGAGAGCGACATTGCCGCCCAGGTGCTGACCCCGCCGCTCCGGCAGCTCGGCGCTCCGCCCGAGGCCTACGCGCTCCGGGCGCTGGCGCACGAGCTCTCGCGCCGCTACGACGCGGCCCTCGCGGATCTCCGGCGCACGGACGAGCTTCTCCCCGACTTCGCCTGGATCGCGACCGGCATCCTGGGGCTGGCGCTGGAAGACGGGCGCCTGGACGAAGCCTCCCAGGCCCTCCGGATCTCCCTGGATCTGCGCGGCGACGACCCGCGCGTGCTGCATCTGGGCATCACCCTTGCGCGGCGCCTGGACGATCCGACGCTGGAGGAGACGCTGCTGCGCACGATCGCCGTTCAGCCCGCGGCCAGGCCGACCGACATCGCCGCCTACGCCTCCTTCCTGGTCCGGACCGGCCGGGAGGCCGGCTTCAAGCGGCTCCTCACCTGGGCGGCCGAGCGGGGCGCCATGCCCGAGGGCGACCTTCGCGTCGAAACCGGCCAGGTGCTGGTGCGCGAGGGGTACTATGGCGCGGCGCTCGAGACGGTGCGCCCCATGAAGCGGGATCCGCGCGCGCTGCCGGTGCGCGCGCGCGCGTACGTCTCGCTGGGCGACGACCGGAAGGCGCTCGATTGCTACCGCCGCATCCCCCCGGAACGGACCCTCTCGCGTGAGGAATCGCTCGCCGTCGCGTACCTGGAAATTCGGGTCGGCGACCGCGCCCGCGGGGTCGAGACCCTGGAGCACGCGCGCGCGGCGCGGCTCGACACCCCCCGTCAGGTCCTGGCCGCGAGCCTGTGCTACTCTTTGCTCGGCTATCCGGACGAGGCGGTCGCTCTGATTCGCGACGCCGCGTCCCGAGGCGTTTCGAGCCCCTCGGTCCTCGAGCTCCTGGGCTCGGCCGCCGGCGCCCTCGGGGATTCGCTCGTAGCCCAGTGGGCGTTCGAACGGATGCGCGGGCTGGGGAAGGAGACGTCCGAGTGCCTCTACTTTCTCGCGTCGGCGGAGCTGGCCCAGGGACGCGCGGAGGCGGCTCTGGCCACCCTGGAGCGGGCCGTCCAGCTGGATTCCCGGAACGGCAGGGCCCTGCTTCTCTTGGGCAAGCTCCGGAGCGCCCGCGGCCACCTGGAACTGGCTCGGGAAGCGCTGCGATCCGCGGCCAGTTGCCCCGAGACGGTGCACGAGGCAAATGTCGCCTTGGTAAAGGTTTGTCGCAGCCTTCGACTGGATACCGAGGCTCGCGAGGCGGCGTCT